>NZ_JAGGQR010000015.1:0-310974 GCF_018613205.1 Bacillus sp. ISL-46 | reverse complement strand
CATGCAAGATAATAATTCATCAATACCTGTTCTTATTCAAGTAACGGGTGCAAGAGTTTAAAAACAGAACTGTCATTGTGCCAATCAAATTTAGGGAGATAATTTATGTTGGATTTAGATAAAACAAGAGAAAAAATCATTGCTTTAGACGAGTCAGGTGCTAAAACCCTTTTAATGATTACTGCCTCTTATGTAGAAATGGTACATGGTGGAAACGGGGGCTTTACAAATGATAAATGTGTAGATGCACTAATAAAGATGTTCAATAGCGTCCCTGAACCAGATGCATTATTAAGGCTTAAAAGGGAAAAGGAACATGAGAATTAAAGAAAAATTCTTACTCAAGTAATGGGTGCAAGAGTTGAAGATCGGAGCTGTCATTTTGGCAGCTTTTCTTATTCGACTAACGGGGCAGTTATATACAGTATGAATTTCTACCGTATTCAACGTAAGTAATGATACAAAAATGACCCAATTTCTATCTTTGCTTACACATTATATACAGGTATTTTTTATAGTATTCAACGTATTCAAAGATATGGAAATAGACATGTCTAACAGGGGGAGGATACGACCTTGAAGTTTAGTGTGGAAATGTACTCCTTCCACACTAAACTTCAAGGCTAGTAAGCGAAAGCGCGGTAGGGATGAAAGATAGACTAGTTGCCTGATGAGGGGACTGCTTAATCCCAGGATCAATAGTTACCCAAAGAGGGCTTAATTCAAGTCTTTAAAACCCGTATCTATGAATACATGTAAACAACGATAAAAGGTGCATTCTTTCAACATTTTTTAAGTTGATACTGTATATAACTGACCTTTAATTCAATAAGGACGTTGTTCCGGGAGGCACACAATATTAATTCAAGACCAACTAAAAATTCAGTCCCTAAAGTCCGAAAATGAGGGACTTTTTTATTTATCTTAGAACCTCGTTTTGGCAGGGCATTATTTAAAATCCAACATAATATAAACTGCAAGCTTTAATAATTTTGGAGGTGGTAGTTTATGTACAATTATGGAAACCCATATTACCCATATTACTATACTAGTCCATATGACTCTTTTAATTCGTATTATTACCAGGAGCTGTTTAATCCGTCCTATCGACAAGTAGATTTAGGTACCAGATGGGAAGTGGAAGAAGGAGGATGGAGGGGTGTGTGGACACGCAGGGGAAACAGCAATGTTTTTGACGCGAGGTGGACCAGGGCTGGAGAACGTCCTATTACTGCTGTTTTGCGGATGCGATTACAGGGCAATTTCGTCTGTATTTCACGCCGAAACAGCAGCGATGGAAATGACTGTCAGTATGTAGGCAGAATTGAAGGGAGAAGAGTAACGGGTTTTAACATCTGCAATCAAGGGGGAGGTCCTTGGAGTGGTACGATAATCAGAGAACCACGAGTACCGGATTTAGGAACAAGATGGGACGAAGAGGAAAATGGATGGAGAGGAGTTTGGACACGTCGAGGAAATAGCAATATCTTTGACGCGAGGTGGACCAGAGCAGGTGCAACTCCTGTAACCGCTGTTTTGAGAATGCAGCAACAGGGTAACAATGTTCGTATTGAACGTCGAAACAGCAGTGATGGAAATGACTGTGATTACACAGGCAGAATTGAAGGAAGAAGAGTAACAGGTACTTATTCTTGTGAACAAGGGGGAGGTACTTGGAGTGCAACTATTACCTGATGATATATCACGGGACTACTCAAAGTAGAGTAGTCCTTCTTCGTCATACCTTCGAATTGTTATTCCTGAACACTCCGTATCAAACGAGTACAATAAATCATTAGTGGAATGATTTGAATATGAGCAAGATACCCAATGAAAAAGAAAACTAAATTTACCTTATTAAGCTAAAGGATGCATTACTTCAACAATGGGGTAATGCTATTTTCTTATTCAAGTAACGTGGCAGGTTTATTGAAGAATAACTTACATACAAGTTTAATTTTTTGGAAACTTTATCAGGGAGGATTGTTTTGGAAAGGGAGGTTAATAAATGTGTCAATAAAGATTCAAAGGTTGGTAAATCTCACTATGGTCATACTTGCGTGGCTTACATTACCTTTTTTAGGGTTAAATAATACAAAAAGATTTATTCCCGCATCACTCCTTATCGTATTTTTTGAATTTATTAATGTACTAATTGGGAAAAGACGTAAATGGTGGGTTTTTTATAATAAACCCAATTCTTATTTGTTTAACGAATTTCCTTTTAATATTGGCCCGTTTTTGGTAGGGTCTATGTGGATATTAAAATGGACATATGGAAGTTTTAAACGGTTTATTTTGCTTAATGCTATTGTTAATTCTTCCTTCGCTTTTATCTTAGTAACGTTAATGGAAAAGCTAAAAGTTGCAAAATTAGTTCGACTAAATCATTTTCAACTTTTCCTGTATTTCTTCTACAAAGCCCCTTTGTTATATTTGATTCAATACATTATCGAAAACAAAAATAATTTCATGAAATTAAAAATTTTTCCGCAAAATGAGAATAAAAAGATTGTGAACTAATTCACTTAAAGTAACGGGTGCGTTACTTCAATAAAAACAACCAAAGTCTGCAAAAACAGATGTTTACACTTGAGAAGTGGCTGAAATGGTCACTCTTTTTTTATTATCAACTTAATTAATATTAACTGAAAATTTTGACATAAATATATTTATATTAGTATAATGATTTTGGATTGGGGGTGCAACATAGGTGTGACTGAGTTTAGAAAGGTAATGCTTGATGTTAAAGGTGTTATGGAATTAATAGGTATTGGAAGAAATGGTGCTTATGAATTAATGAAAAGTGGAGAATTTCATGTAGTAATGGTCGGTAAAAAATACATGGTACATGAAGAAGTATTCCAAAATTGGCTAAAAGGCAACGCAAAGACCAAAAAAAGATGGTGATTACATGAAAACTAGGAATAGTTTTATCACAGAGGATACGCTAATAACCATTGATGAAGATGTTTTCAAAATCAAAGCGCAAAAGTTATATTGGGAATTATTTGTAGATTACGTCAATAACAAGTACGGATATACAGTATTAGAATTAATAGTAGAATGAGGCGAAACGAATGAAAACAACAACAATTCCAAAAACAAAATTAGAAATGAATATTTTTTAGGTGAATTTAAAATTGAGGATTATCTTCAGAAAAAAGTTGAATTACTGTTGGAAAAGTACAAAAAGGATGGGATGAGGTGAGAGGCTGACAACAGCAACCAACAATAAGCAGTACGATAAATCTTACACATATAAAGGTAATAAGGTAAACGTATCTTATCTAAACAAAATTACATTCAAAGAATATCTCCAAGAAATTGCGTTGGATTATATGCACACAAAAATTAAAAAGCCAGATTTAAGGGAACCGAGGTGATAGGATGAAACAACTTGTCTTCAACAATAGAGACTATGAAGTTACTGAAAATGAAAATGAGGTTTTACTAACAGATATTTCAAATAATCCTATTAAATTTGATATTAGTTTTAGCAAAGACCCTAAAAAAAATAAAATTGCTAAAGATGGACTTACCATCTTTTTTACAGAGTTATTCAGAGGTGATTAATTTATGGATAGAAATGTTGATCACTTTTCTGATTAGGAGTGGCTTAAAATAGTCGCTCTTTTTTTGTTCTAATTACCTAATCATTACCTAATCAAATTTCATGGACAAACCAAGACCTAAATGCTAAAATTGATGAAAATAACATGAAAAAAGTCCTTGAAACGTTGAT
This sequence comes from Bacillus sp. ISL-46, assembly GCF_018613205.1. Lineage (NCBI taxonomy): Bacteria > Bacillati > Bacillota > Bacilli > Caryophanales > Bacillaceae > Bacillus > Bacillus sp. ISL-46. The sequence continues at coordinate 307,229 of NZ_JAGGQR010000015.1, read as the reverse complement.
TTAACAACATTTATCAACTATCCACACTCACCAGTTAAAGTATTAATTATACCGACTAATGAAGAAGTAATGATTGCTAGAGACGTCGTTCGCTTAGCAAATACTCATTAATAAACAGAAGGCAAAAGCTAATTTAATGGCTTTTGCCTTTTTATCCTTTTATTTCATTGTGATATACTGGAAATAGAAAGCCTTGCTGTGGAGGGGAATCGATCATGCCATTAACAGACCGTGAAGCAAAGGTCTTGAATGAAATACAGGATTGGGAAAGAAATTTACGTGAATTTGAGCCCAATGATTTCCAATTAACTTATGAAAAATATCTGCAACAATCATTCTTATTATTACCTGAAAAGGTTCAACGGCAATTCTTTACTGTTATTGATAGTTGGCTGTTTCATTTACATAGTATGTTACAAGGCTCGCAGCTTCAGATGGATGCAAAGGAGAGAATTCTTTCTGCGGGGCGGATATTTCATAAAGACTTAGAAAAAGTAGAAGACTTACGCCAATTAAAAATTGAGCAATTACAATACATTGCAGAGCAGCAAATTGCGAGGCATCGTCTATACTCTTTTGCTCAAGGTGGTTTAGCTGGGACTGGTGGTCCACTTCTTCTAAGCACAGACATACCAGCAATAGCCGTTATTAATTTAAGGGCTGTCCAATTAATTGCAATGACCTATGGGATTGAGGTTAATACCCCGTTTGAAATGATGACCTCTCTGAAGGTGTTTCATACGGCAACATTGCCTCCAAGGCTTCAACTAGAGGGATGGACCTTGTTGATGGATGAATTGGAGAATCGGGATGACTATTATTTTTATAAAGGAAATGAAGAAATTATTGATATTACATGGATTGAACAGCCAGTGCAGCAACTATTGAAAGCGTTGGTTATTACATTGTTCCGAAAAAAGGTGATACAAGGTATCCCGCTTGTCAGTATGGCGATTGGTGCAGGCACCAATTATCAGTTAACGAGAAAGGTAACTGATTTAGCCCATAAATATTATCAACTTCGCTACCTAAAAGAAAAAGAGGAGTTTATTGGATGAGTACACAAGAACATAAAAAGGAAGCCCCAAAAACGGTAAATTGTAAAGTAATCACGGTTAGTGATACAAGAAATAGCGAAACAGACAAAAGTGGTAAACTGATGATGGAACTGCTTGAACAAGCAGGTCACAAAATTATAGATTACGTGATTGTAAAAGATGAGGCCGCACCAATTCATGATGAAATAGTAAAGGGCTGTTCAAGAGAAGAAATTGATGTCATTTTAACAAATGGCGGCACAGGGATTGCTAAGCGAGACGTAACGATAGAAACCGTACAAAATCTACTAGATAAAGAAATTGTCGGATTTGGAGAATTGTTCAGGATGCTGAGCTATCAAGACGATATTGGCAGCGCTGCAATTCTTTCAAGAACCATTGCGGGTGTGATAAAAAATAAAGCCGTATTCTCCACTCCAGGCTCAACTGGTGCAGTGAAACTAGCAATGAATAAATTAATTTTACCTGAACTTGGCCATGTAGTGAGAGAAATACAAAAAGACCTTTAATAGAGAAAACTCCCTTTTTCGATGGAAAGGGAGTTTTTTATTGATGGACTTTTGTTGAAAGAACTTCGTTTGCTCGGTACCATAGCCATAAATCATTAATAATCGAAGCAAGTTCCGCAATTTCGGTGTTCAGTTGACAGGAGCGAGGGAAATTACTTTCATTCGAAAGAAGTGCTTGTTTCTGATTAATTTGGATTTCTAGTTCTCCAATCCGGTCCGGGATAGAGCCACGAACTTGTTCCCAATATAAGAGAATCTCTTCCTGTGTTTCTATGCTGTAATCAGCCAATTCCATTGTTAAATCGGGGAGCTGGATACCAAGACGATCATCAAATGAAAAATATTCTTTCATATAGTTGCCTCCAATCTGTTTATTAGTATTTTATTATACTATACATATATAAACCATTCTCTACAAACCTATTTTTAAGGTAAATTTAGTGTATAAAAAAGCTTGAAGCATCATTGCTGCGTGCTTTTGAAAACTTCATATTATTCGGAATCTTTGTCTGTGCGTACGACGAGAACGTCACAAGCTGCATATCGGGTGATATGTTCAGAAACACTGCCGATAAAGAACCTTTCCACTACATTTAATCCAGTAGCACCGCAGAGAATTAAATCAACATTGTGTTTTTTAGCCAAATCTCTAGGAATTCTTATTTTAGGAGAGCCGTAGTCTATTTCATATTGCACTTTTGTTAATCCTGCATCCTCCGCTTGTTTTAGATAATTTTCAAGCATATCTTTTGCAAGCTTTTCTGCCCGATCACCAATAACTGTATCGTAAGCCTCAATTAATGTAAACGTCCTAGTGTCAATAACATGGACTAATAATAGGGTGGAGTCATTTCTTTTGGCAATTTCAATTCCCTTTTTAAAAGCCCAATCTGCTTCTTTTGAACCATCAATAGCGACTAAAATATTCTGATATTTAAGTCCCATGATTTATCATCTCCTTACTTAAATTATACATTATTTAACAAGGAATAACTGTTGCAATTTTTCGAACAATAAAGAGGTAGTTTACAAAGGAAAGGAGATTGTCGGATGGTAAACCATGACCAGAATAAAAAGTTTTTGTTTGAGTTTGACGAACAGGGTACGATTGAAGTAAGCCAACAAATTATGAATTCGTATAATAGTGGTTTTATTGGCGAAGGAACAGCGATTGCTGATAGTGAAGATTTTTCTGGTACTGAGAGTTAAATGGTGTGGTAATGTGGGACTGTCCTAAATAAGGGGCAGTTTTTTTTTGTATTAGAAGGCGCTTGCGCCTCTTGTTCATGGACAAATGCCTTGGAATTTTTGTAAATACGGGCAAATACCCAAGAATCTACTTTTGCATATGCATATTCTTTAGTGTGTCATTAAATTAAAATGAGGAGGAGAATTATGAGTACAGAAATGTATGGAATGCCTAATAACATTGATGTGCAATATGATGTGATGAACCCAGCAGATGAAAGAATTCATGGGGGATTCGGTCATGGAGGTTTCGGACACTTTGGTGGTTTCCATGGCGGTTTCCATGGCGGTTTCGGCCGTCCAGGATTTGGATTTGGCTTCGGCAGACCATTTGGCTTTGGTTTTGGTAGACCATTTGGCTTTGGATTTGGGTTCCCATTCTTAACTGGGCTAGCAGCAGGTGCCTTATTATCTCCAGGTTTCGGATATGGTTACGGTTACGGATATCCTTACTATCCACCATATCCATACCCATACCCATACCCTTATTATCCTTGGTATTAATGAATCATTAAAACATAGGCTTTGCCATATTCGGCAAAGCTTTTGCTATATTTTTGATGGAATTCAAACGTGTATTTGTTATCATCAACTAGGATGAAAAAGGTTATAATAAAATTGGCTTGGTCTATTTTTCTATGAATAATAATACTTGGAGGAAAACACATGCGGATCGGAGTACCTACGGAAATCAAAAATAATGAAAACCGTGTAGCCATGACACCTGCTGGAGTGGTCAACCTAGTGAAATTTGGTCATGAGGTTTTTATTGAAAAAGGAGCAGGGCTAGGCTCAGGTTTTTTAAATGAGGATTATGAAACTGCTGGTGCGAAATTAGTAGATACAGCAGAAGAAGCATGGTCCATGGAAATGGTAATGAAGGTTAAAGAGCCGCTTCCTAGCGAATATAAATACTTCCGAGAAGGCTTAATATTATTTACATACTTACATCTTGCACCTGAACCAGAATTAACCAAAGCATTGATTGATAAAAAAGTAGTGGGTATAGCCTATGAAACGGTGCAGTTACCTAATAGAAGTTTACCATTATTAACACCGATGAGTGAGGTCGCTGGAAGAATGGCTGCTCAAATTGGTGCTCAATTCCTTGAGAAGGTTCATGGCGGGATGGGTATTCTTCTATCCGGAGTCCCAGGAGTCCAAAGAGGAACGGTAACTATTATTGGCGGCGGTGTGGCTGGAACGAATGCGGCTAAAATGGCGATTGGTTTAGGGGCAAAAGTGACCATTATTGATTTAAATCCAGATCGACTTCGTCAATTAGATGATATTTTTGGATCCGATGTGACAACCTTAATGTCCAATCCTTATAATATTGCCGAAGCAGTAAGGGAGTCGGATTTGGTCATAGGCGCTGTTCTTATTCCAGGGGCCAAAGCACCGAAACTTGTAACGGAAGCGATGATTCAATCCATGAAACCTGGCAGTGTCGTTGTCGATATTGCAATCGACCAAGGCGGTATTTTTGAAACGACTGATCGGATTACTACTCATGATAATCCAACCTATGTGAAGCATGATGTTGTCCATTATGCTGTTGCCAATATGCCTGGTGCTGTACCAAGAACATCAACCATTGCGTTAACAAACGTAACCGTACCGTATGCGGTTCAAATTGCCAACAAGGGATACAAAAAAGCATGTCTCAGCAATGAAGCATTATTGAAAGGAATCAACACACTAGGCGGGTATGTAACTTATGAAGCAGTCGCAGACGCACATGGACTTGAATTTTTAGATACCAAAACATTGTTGGAAAAATAATGATTAACTAGCAAGGAGGAGGGACGGATATGTCCCTCCTCCTTTTTCTAAAGGGTGATTCTACGTGACCGAAAAGAACCAGGACCAGAGAAAAGGGTAAGGTAGAGGGGTTCTACGTGACCGAAAAGAACCAGGACCAGAGAAAAGGGTAACGTAGAGGGGTTCTACGTGACCGAAACGAGCCAGGAACTTTGAAACAGGGCACATTTGGCGTATAAAGTCTAAAATTATTAACAAAGCATTTAATAAAAATAAAACCAGCTCCTAAAAAGGAACTGGTTTTATAAAACTAAATATGTAGCCGCATTTGCCGTATTAATATAAGAAAGTTTTAAACCACCACTCCTCAAAGTGGGTGTTCTCAGAAACTTTTCTGCATGTCCTCCAGGTCTTATAGACAGAGGCTTGTCATTCGAGCTCCAATGGTTAAACTCCCTTTTACAGCTTAAAGGTTAAAACTTTATTATGACTACGAACAACGCAGCTTGTATTTATATAATATATCAACTCTTCACAGATTTCAATGTAAAAAAAGTCCAAAAGAAATTATTTAATGATCTGTAACTCTTTTGGGAATTTTGTTAGGACCTTTGCCCCGTCTGCGGTAATAAACAAATCGTCTTCAATGCGAACACCAGCCACATTTGGTACATAGATACCTGGTTCAATCGTGTATACCATACCTTCTTCAATAATAAGGTCATTTGTCTCGGTTAGAGATGGGTATTCATGCACGCTAATCCCGAGGCCATGCCCAAGGCGGTGTGGAAAATACTCTCCGAATCCGGCTTCAGCAATGATTCGACGGGCAGTTAAGTCCACTTCGGCTGCACGAACCCCTGGTTTGCTTGCTTCAATGGCAGCAAGCTGCGCTTTTAATACGGTGTCATAGATTTCCTTTTGCTTGTCATTAATGTCCCCATATGCAACCGTTCTAGTGATATCAGAACAATACCTGTCAATGACCACTCCCAAATCAAATAAAACAAGATCGCCTTTTTGAATTTTTGTTTCTCCAGGGTTTCCATGTGGCGAAGCTGCATTTGCCCCGCTAAGCACCATTGTCGAAAACGACATTTCGGTCACACCCTTTTGTTTTAGGGCGTATTCTAAGGCATTAAGTATTTCCAACTCCGTTTTGCCTTCCTTGATTTCACTAGCACCGAATTCAACTGCGTAATCGGCAAGAGCACAGGCCTCTTCAATAGTTTTTAACTCCTTGGCATCCTTAATCATTCGAAGCATTCGTAATTTTTCTTCAGCAGAAACAAATAATGCCTGCGGGAATAACTTTGAGAGTTGTTCATAACGTTCCACATTCATATGCTCTTTTTCAATAGCTGCTTTTGACACATTGTTTATTCTTTTATTTATGGAATTTAGAATCATTTCCCACGGATTGTCAATGTCGCTATAGCCGAGAACTTCATAGTCCCAGCCAGAACGTTTGGCATCATGGACTTCCATCCCTGGGCAAACAAGGAAGGGCTCGTCTGTTTGAAAGACTGCTAGTGCGAGCAAGCGTTCATGTGGATTGGTGTAATATCCGCTTAAATAAAATACATTCTCTGATGAGGTTAGGAAGCTAACTTCAATATCGTTTTCTCTCATCCATGTTTGAAGCTTAGTTAATCGCTGATTCATTTTTACTCCCCCTATGTAATTCATGTCCTATGATGAGATTATCAATTAAAACTTGAAATGTAAACTAACTGACCGCCTTGTACTTCTCCTTGCTTAAAATCAATATATTAGGATTAAACTAGAGATATGGAAGGAATTCCAGTTATTGTATGGAAGTATATACTATATGAAAACTGAGAGGAGCAAGTCTAATGAAAATTTCGTATCATGGACATTCAGTTGTACAAATTCAAACAAATGGGAAAACCATCTTAATTGACCCCTTCATAAATGGTAATCAATTGACGGACTTGAAAGTGGAGGAACTAAGACCAGATGTCATTATTTTATCGCATGGTCACAATGACCATGTCGGGGATACGGTTGAGCTGGCAAAGAAAAATAACTCCCTTGTCGTTGCAAACCACGAAATTTCTACCTACTTAAGCTGGCAGGGAGTTCATACCCATGGTATGCATATCGGTGGAGCCCATCAATTTGAGTTTGGCAAAGTTAAACTAACTCAAGCCTTTCATGGATCAAGCTTTACAACAGAAAATAATGAACTCATCTATTGCGGCATGCCTGCTGGAATCTTATTTATGAATGAAGGAAAGACGATTTATCATGCTGGTGATACGGGGTTATTTTCAGATATGAAGTTGATTGGTGAGCGCCATCCGATTGAAGTAGCCTTCCTGCCCATAGGTGATAATTTTACAATGGGGCCTGAAGATGCAGCATACGCAGCCAAGCTGTTAAAAGCTAAAACAGTTGTACCGATCCACTACAATACCTTCCCGCCAATCAAACAAGACCCGTTCACGTTTATTGAGATGCTGGAAGATAAAAACGGTAAAGTACTCCAACCAGGCGAAGCCATCGAAATTTAATTGTTCTTAGGTGATTTACATACTTTTTTCCCTCCACTATGCATAAATATGGAACAAGCAGTCTTTTAGGGGGAGGAAATAAAATTGAAAAAGAACAGATATTTACTTTGCCTGTTACTCTGTGGCATCTTGCTTTATTATGGAGCACCAAGATTATCTATTTATGCTGATGGGGCTCAAGGGATATTTTCATTAGCCTGGCTCTCATTTGCCTTAATCGTTATCGCTGGAAATCTTACTGGCCTTCTTTATAGCCCCAAAAAGCAAGGACATAAACTTCAATCGGAGCGACGATCTAGGAAGAAATCTAGGTTCTATCATTGAGAATTAAGAGTAATGTGAGAATCCGCATTGAATCAAGGCTTTCAACACTCTATAATAAAAATTATATGTAATCCGGGTTATTCTAAATAGAATAATTGGAATTTGACTATAAAGGGTGAAGGTCTTGGCCACTAAGCATGAACAAATTTTACAATATATTGATGGTCTCCCTATTGGGGAAAAGATATCTGTCAGACAAATTGCCAAGGCGATGTCCGTTAGTGAAGGTACAGCCTACCGTGCGATTAAAGAAGCGGAAAATAAAGGATATGTAAGTACCATCGAACGAGTTGGAACGATTAGAATAGAACGGAAAAAGAAAGAGAATATTGAAAAACTTACTTTTGCTGAGGTAGTAAATATTGTTGATGGTCAGGTATTGGGCGGAAGAACGGGCTTGCATAAAACCCTAAATAAATTTGTTATTGGTGCCATGAAATTAGAAGCCATGATGCGCTACACTGAGGCTGGTAACCTATTAATAGTCGGGAACCGGACTCAGGCGCATGAACTTGCTTTAAAAGCTGGAGCCGCTGTGCTCATAACCGGTGGATTTGATGCTGACGATCATATCAAAAAGCTAGCAGATAAACTAGAAATACCGGTCATCTCAACGAGCTATGATACGTTTACGGTCGCAACCATGATTAACCGGGCGATTTATGACCAATTAATCAAAAAAGAAATTATTTTAGTCGAAGATATTTTAACCCCTCTTGCTGATACTTTTTATCTAAAAACGACGGATAGGGTGTCAAAATGGCATGAATTTAATCAACAAACTGCACACAGCCGCTACCCAGTTGTTGACCAAAACATGAAGATTCAAGGGATGGTGACAAGTAAGGACATTTTAGGTCAGAATTTAGAAGCATCCATTGATAAAATTATGACCAAGCACCCCATGTCGGTAAATGGGAAGACAAGTGTGGCTTCAACTGCACATACCATGGTCTGGGAAGGAATTGAAGTACTTCCTGTTACAGATGACTCAAACCGTTTGGAAGGTATTATTAGCAGGCAGGATGTTTTAAAAGCATTACAAATGAACCAGCGGCAGCCACAGGTCGGGGAAACTCTCGACGATATCGTTACAAATCAAATGGTATTAATGCAGGGAAAAGCAAAAGGAGAAGAGGTTTACTCTTGCGAAGTAACCCCGCAAATGACCAACCAACTTGGAACAATCTCTTACGGTGTGTTTACAACGATTGTCTCTGATGCAGCAAACCGTGTATTACGGAGCTATAAAAAAGGCGATCTTGTCGTTGAAAATATGACTATTTACTTTATTAAACCTGTTCAAATGGAGAGTATATTAGAAATTTATCCGAAAGTACTTGAAGTCGGACGTAAATTTGGAAAAGTGGATGTAGAAGTTTTCAATGAAGGAATATTAGTTGGAAAAGCAATGATGATGTGTCAGTTGCTTGATAGAAATTAGACAGCTATCAAATTTATATCAATAAAAAAAGCCGCTTCACTAATGGAGAAGCGGCTTCTATATTTATTTTTGCAGTTCAAAATTTTTTGCTTCCTCGATTGCGAATGGAAGGTAATGTTTATATTTTTTGAAACCGATCCAGCTGAATAATGCACCATAAACAATAAATACTGCGGCAACTATATACATAACCGTTGTTTCGGAAATAAATAGCATGTGATTAACTCCAAATAAAAAGACAAAAAGCCCTAGGGCAATATTTGATTTAGCAGCAAGCCATTTCTTTTCTACTAAACGGTTGCTTCTAATGTATTTTGTTTTATAAAATAGATAGAAAGCAAAAAGTATAGCAATTAATATAACAAGTACAAACATATTATTTCCTCCAAGCATAGAAAATCTTCTATTATTGTAACTGTAAAAACAAAAAAATACCACATTTGGTTTATTAGTTGGTAAAGGAGCATTGCACATGATTGAGCAGATTTTAGCAGAGATTGAACAATTTGAAACCATCATTATTCATCGTCACGTCCGTCCAGATCCTGATGCCTACGGTTCACAAGGTGGATTGGCAGCGATTCTTCAAGAATCCTACCCGAATAAAAAGATTTATGCGGTTGGTCTAGAGGAACCAACCCTTCATTACATGCGCAGGCTTGATGTGATTGAAGATGAAGTATATAAGGGTGCATTAGTGATCGTTTGTGATACCGCAAATGCTGAAAGGATTTGTGACAAGCGTTATTCTCTGGGTGAAAAGTTAATAAAAATTGATCATCATCCAAATGAGGACCCGTATGGTGATTTATTATGGGTGGATACAAGCGCTAGCTCGTGCAGCGAAATGATTTATGAATTTTATTTAAACGGAAAAGACAAAGGGCTAAAAATGAACGATGCAGCAGCGAGATTGTTATACGCTGGAATTGTCGGTGATACTGGAAGATTTCTTTTTCCGAGTACGACGGAAAAAACACTGGGGTATGCTGGGGAATTAATTCATTACAATTTTTCACGGACTGAGCTATTTGACAAGATGTATGAATTGGATACCAATATCATTAAGTTAAACGGTTTTATACTCCAAAATTTTGAGTTACAGAATAACGGTGTTGCCTCAGTTAGGCTAACAAAAGAACTATTACAAGAATACAATGCAAAACCCGCAGAGGCATCCCTCTTAGTTGGAACATTAGGAAATGTAAAAGGAATAAAGGCATGGGTTTTCTTCATCGAGGAAGCCGAACAGATAAGGGTACGTCTGCGTTCAAAGGGTCCTGTCATCAATGGAGTTGCAAGGCAGTTTAAAGGTGGGGGACATCCACTTGCATCAGGAGCATCCATCTATTCTTGGAACGAAGTGGACGATGTATTAAAAGCACTTGACGAAGTATGTGAAAATTATTCATTTAAAAAATAGGATGTGTTAAAGATATTGTTGATTTTTAGCCAAGTTGATTGGATCGGAAGGCGCGAAGACTCCTGCGGGAGTACGGGGCAGGGGAGACCCCGCAGGAGCGAAGCGCCTGGAGCGGAAATCAACAGCTAAGTTTAACTGAGCCAACAAATAGAAAAATCGGCCCTCGTGAAAGTGAGGGTCGATTTTTTATTATTCAAACTGAATCTCTAATTGGATCGATAGGTTTGTATAAAAAACCATTTCTTTAACCTTTAGTTTATACCTTTTATCATTTATTTTAATTGGTTTATTTTCAATAATTTTCTTCAAAAGGTCCTTACTTTTGTAGACGGTTTCGATATCTTTTGCAATCATCATGCTAATATCATCTCTAACCGAGTCTTCTGTCTCTAATACACTTAAAGAATCAAGTTTATATTTTTCCCAGTTTGCAATTCTAATGTTGATTTTCTGGACTGTAAGCTGTTCAATATTTCGCTTATTAATTTCTTTATATTCTTCCTGCCAAATTTTTTTCTCTCCGTTTAAGTCAATAATTTCCTTCGCTTGTGTCCGAATTAATTCGGTGTTCTTTTCCTGCCAAACCCCATAAATATATAAAAAAATACACCAGCTAATCACACCACCTACGGCCATTCCTCCAAAAAAACGCTGCCAGGAAGGTCTTCGATATAATGGCGGGATTCTCATGATGAGATATGCTCCTGTGTTAACCAATTGATAAGGAGGGCACCAGTCTGGGCCCCGCCTAAGGCAGAGAGTATTAATAAAAATTGTTTAAAAAGATCCTTTGTATTCGCATCAAATAAACCTCTTTCAAACGTATAAACCGCGTCAAATGTCCCGCCAATCGCCGAAACTATCGCCCAAATTCGAAGCGCTGATGATAAGCGGTAAACGGTCGTTAGCGGTGGCTGTCCGGTTAGAAATGAGGCTATCCCACCAATAAGCGAACCACCAAGCACCACACCTAAGGCAATAAAGTAGCTTTCTATAAAAGCAGGAAAAAAACCAATTTCTTTCATCTCGTCAACCGCCCTTACCTATAATCAATCCCAATACTCATTTATATGGACAAACATTTGTAAATATGAATTTAGAGCATTAAAATAAGAAAATTGTCCAGCTTCAGCGCCCAGTGTACTTCGCTCTCCGCCCTACGATAAGTCAACATCGAATCGCTATCGCTCTCCGTGTTGTCTAGCTCCAGCGCCTAGGGGCTCGGGTCATAAGCCAATCCGTCCTGAAGGTAAAAAGCAACCTTCACGCCGGCTCGTCTTATGCCTGTCGCCCCTGAACAAGGCGCTTCCGCTTTTCGATTTTCCTTTATCTCAGTTGGAGCGCTCCAATCCATACGCCGCTAAACGGGCGCTTCAGCTTTTCTAGTAAATGAGAACATATTTTCTTTTTTATCAATAACGTTCTATAATAAAGGGAGAGATTATGGAATTAAGGGTGTGACAATATGTCTTTTATTCACCTACATGTATATAGTGCATATAGTTTATTAACAAGTACGGCATCTGTCCCGGATTTAATTGAAAATGCACAAAAAAAAGGCTTTTCTGCGATCGCCTTAACCGACAGAAACGTCATGTACGGAACCATTGAATTTTATAAGTTGTGTAAGAAAAATAATCTTAAACCCATCATCGGGTTAACTGTGGATGTAGAAAGTGAAAACAACAATAACGAGTCCTATCCATTGGTCTTACTCGCAGAAAATGATCATGGCTATAAAAATCTATTAAAGATATCTAGTACGGTTCAAACAAAAACGGATCATGGGATTCCACTCAGATGGTTGAAACATTATTCGGAAGGGCTTATAGCAATCACACCTGGACTAGAAGGTGAAATTGAGCAGTCCATCTTAAATGGTGAAGAAGAAATTGCCAGAAATATAATAAGAAAACTAGATACCATCTTCGGTAGAGACTGCTTTTTTCTAGCGATTCAAAATCATCAACTCGAACAAGAAACAACAATCAGAAATCAGTTTAACTTGATTTCAAAAGAAATGAATGTCCCGCTGGTAGCGACAAATCAGGTCTATTATTTAGAAAAAGAAGATATGTTTGCCCAAGAGTGTTTGTTAGCCATAAAAAATGGCGATAAATTGCAGGACGATCACAGAGAAAAGTTGGAAAACGATCAGTTTTATTTAAAAACTGCAAGTGAAATGGTGGATCGCTTTTCTGATGTCCCGGATGCATTAGAAAATACACTCAGGATTGCAAACAGATGCGACTTTAACATTGAACTGAATAAGACCTATCTGCCAGCATTCCCAACGGAGAATGGAATGCAAGCTTCGGAGTATTTGGAATTGTTATGCATGCAGGGATTAAGCGAACGTTTTTCTGCCCCATCTCAGGAATATTTTGATCGTTTGTCCTATGAACTATCGGTTATTAAGCGAATGGAATTTAGCAACTACTTTTTAATTGTTTGGGATTTTATGAGATATGCCCGCGCGCAGGGAATTCTAACAGGTCCAGGAAGGGGCTCGGCAGCAGGATCGCTTGTTGCTTATGTTTTATACATAACTGATGTGGACCCATTAAAGCATAATCTATTATTTGAACGATTTCTAAATCCTGAGCGGATTTCGATGCCTGATATTGATATTGATTTTCCAGATCATCGGCGCGATGAGGTGATTAATTACGTTGTGGCGAAATACGGTGAACTACATGTCGCGCAAATCGTAACATTTGGAACCCTCGCAGCAAAAGCTGCATTAAGGGATGTCGGTAAGGTATTCGGGTTAAATTCAAAGGAACTAGAACATTTATCAAGGACGATTCCGTCGCGATTAGGAATAAACCTGCAAGGAGCCTATAAAGAATCGGAACCACTAAGAAGATTTATTAAGGAAAGCCCGATGAATCAACGGCTTTTTGAAACGGCTTTAAAACTAGAAGGTCTACCGCGCCACACTTCCACCCATGCAGCTGGTGTGGTCATAAGTGAGAAGCAGCTAATTGATTTAATCCCCATTCAACGCGGGTCTAACCATGTATATTTAACGCAATTTTCAATGGAACATCTCGAAGAAATCGGCCTTTTGAAAATGGACTTTCTAGGCTTACGGAACCTTACATTAATCGATTCAATTTTATCTTCTATCTATCGGAAAACTGGTAAGAAAGTAAACATCAACTCGATTCCATTAGAGGACACTGTGACCTTCAACCTGTTAGCGGACGGAGAAACGACAGGTATATTTCAGCTGGAATCTGAAGGGATGCGCAAAGTTCTAACCCGCTTAAAACCTTCCCGATTTGAAGATATTGTGGCAGTCAATGCCTTGTACCGTCCAGGACCAATGGAAAATATCCCACTCTTTATTGATCGAAAACACGGCGTAAAGAAAGTAGAATATCCACACCCTGATTTGCAGCCTATCCTTGAGAATACATATGGCGTCATTGTTTACCAAGAGCAAATCATGCAAATTGCTTCGAAAATGGCTGGTTTTTCACTTGGTGAAGCCGACCTTTTAAGAAGAGCGGTCGGGAAAAAGAAAAAGGAGATTCTTGATAAAGAGCGGAGTCATTTTGTCCAGGGAGCGCTAAGAAAAGGGTATGAACAAACACTAGCCAATGACATCTACGATTTAATTGTCCGTTTTGCTAATTATGGCTTTAACCGAAGCCACGCTGTTGCCTATAGTATGATTGCATACCAGTTAGCTTTTTTAAAAGCAAATTATCCGGTTTATTTTATGGCCGGCCTGCTTACATCGGCAATCGGAAATGATACGAAAATAGCTCAATACATCATGGAAACAAAACAAAAGGACATCAAGGTCCTGCCTCCATCCATCAATAATAGTGGTTACTCCTTTCAAGTAGAACAGGAAGGAATACGTTACAGCTTAGCAGCCATTAAAAGCGTAGGGGCTGCCGCCTTAAAAGAGATCTTTCAGGCAAGGAAAAAGAAAAGATTTGTAGACTTATTTGATTTTTGCATTCGGGTTTCCTCAAAAGCCATCAATCGAAAAACGCTTGAGTTCCTGGTCCATTCTGGTTGCTTTGATGAATTTGGTGAGGATCGTGCCGTTCTGCTCGCTAGTTTAGATGTAGCGATGGAGCATGCACAAATATTTAAACCATCTGAAAATAACCAATTTGATTTATTTGAAGAAGAATTCATACCAAAGCCTAACTATATGCAAGTCGATCCCATTAGTCTGGAGAATAAGCTGACATTTGAAAAAGAAGCACTTGGCTTTTATCTTTCGGACCATCCGGTCTCTATTTATGAAGAGCAACTCAAACATGCAGGGGCACTCGCCCTTTTTGGGATCAAAAATCAAACCCAAAGGATTTCATCAGGCGTTTATATCACCTCTATGAAATCCATTCGTACTAGGAAAGGCGATTCAATGGCCTTTTTAACAGTAAGTGATGCAAGCGGCGAAATGGAAGCTGTGGCATTCCCGAATGTTTACAAAAAATATTCGCATCTATTAGGGCACGGGAAATTTTTATTGATTGAAGGGAAAATAGAAGAACGTGAAGGGAAGCAGCAATTTATCATTCAACAAGTTTCAAACTTAGAAGAGTGGTTACAAACTAAGACTGTTAAACAGTCAGTCTTATATTTGAAAATAGTTGAGGATAAACAGGATGAATCTTCCCTTCAGCAATTAAATCAGCTGCTAAAAGAACATCAAGGAACAGCAGCAGTGATCTTACACTATGAAAAAAACCGGAAAACAATTAGACTGGGGTCAGAAAATAATATCAATCCTACCCCCGAATTACAGCAATTATTAAGAAATGTGCTAGGTCCAAAAAATGTTGTTTTGAAGGAATAATTCTTTACAACTTTCGAAGATATGTTATAGTGATAATGAGACAAGTGTGGTCTGACCACCAAAAAAATCGAACTACATATAGCGGAATGTTAAATAATCTTTTGTAAAAATTTGAGGGGTGAACTATCTTGACTTTACGGGAAGAAGCATTACATATGCATCGAATTAATAAGGGAAAGTTAGAGTCGAAATCAAAAGTTTTAGTCCGAAATGCACATGATTTAAGTTTAGCTTATTCACCAGGTGTTGCAGAGCCATGCAAAGATATTTATGAGAAACCAGAATTGGTTTACGAATATACCATGAAAGGGAACATGGTTGCAGTTGTATCCGATGGCACCGCTGTTCTTGGACTTGGTAATATTGGACCTGAGGCAGCTCTCCCTGTTATGGAAGGTAAAGCAGTACTATTTAAAAGCTTTGCTGGTGTTGATGCTTTTCCCATCTGTTTGAACACAACTGATGTTGACAAAATTGTTGAAACTGTAAAATTACTTGAACCTACTTTTGGAGGCGTAAATCTTGAAGATATTGCTGCTCCAAATTGTTTCGTGATTGAGGAAAGATTAAAAAAGGAAGCAAATATTCCAATCTTTCATGATGATCAGCATGGGACAGCAATTGTTACGGTTGCAGGTCTTGTCAACGCACTTAAGCTTATCGGCAAAAAAATGACAGAAATTAAAGTGGTCGCAAACGGTGCTGGTGCAGCGGGAATTGCCATTATTAAATTGTTATATAGTTACGGTGTTAGGGACATAATTATGTGTGATACAAAAGGCGCCATCTACGAAGGGCGTCCACAGGGTATGAATGCAGTTAAAGCTGAAGTAGCGAAATTTACAAACCGAGATAACCTAACAGGCAGCCTTGCAGATGTAATTAAAGGTGCGGATGTTTTTATCGGAGTTTCAGTTGCAGGTGCCCTTACAAAAGAAATGGTAGCATCAATGAATTCAGATTCTATTATTTTTGCTATGGCCAATCCGGACCCAGAAATTATGCCTGATGAGGCAAAAGCAGCAGGAGCAAAAGTGGTCGGAACAGGCCGTTCAGATTTTCCAAACCAAGTTAACAATGTTCTCGCATTCCCGGGAATTTTCCGTGGGGCACTCGATGTTCGTGCCACCCATATAAATGAAAAAATGAAAGTCGCGGCAGTAGAAGCTATTGCCAACCTAATCAGTCCAGATGAGCTGAATGCCGACTATGTCATTCCCGGACCGTTTGATCCGAGAGTTGCTCCAGATGTTGCAGCAGCAGTCGCAAAAGCAGCAATGGAAACCGGGGTTGCCCGCATTAAGGTTGATCCTGAAGAAATAAAGGAAAAAACGAAGAGGCTCGCAATTATTGGCAAAAGTGAGTGATACGTTAGTGGGAAACAATACTAAGGTATATTTAGAGATTGTTAAGCAGTTACGAGAAATGATAACAATCGATGGATTACAGTCCGGAGATAAGATCCCATCTGAACGAGAATTGTCGGAGCGCCTGAATTTCGGGCGCTCTTCCGTTAGAGAGGCACTTAGGGCATTAGAATTGCTTGGGTTAATTGAAACACGGAGGGGCGAAGGGACGTTTATTCGCGACTTTCGGGGCAATCATCTTGTACAGCTTCTTAGTACATTTATTTTACAGGATGAAAAAGCGAAACGTGATGTATTTGAGACAAAGTGTTATATTGAGATGGACTGCCTAAGATTAGCCTTGCAAAAAATAGATAACAAAAATATAGTGAATTTGAAAGAATGGGCAAATCAAGATAACTGCGTAAATGATGATGAGTTTTTTTATCAAATTATTGAGATCGCTGATAACCATCTTTTCTCTAGAATTTGGTCTATTTTAAAAGAGTATTACCATTCGCTTGATTCAATAAAAATTGTCAATCCTCGTCAAGACTATCTATTACTAATTGAGGCCCTGTCTGAAAAGAATGAAGTCAAAACACTATCTGCTTATTACAATCTACGGAATTTGTCTGTTTTTAACGACAAATACTAACAGATTTTGAACCCATTTTAATTTATAGTGTAGGTTAACCAAGCCCTAAGTTAGGGTATTTTTATTTCAATTGTGGTCTGACCACTATGGATGTATGAAGTTTAGTATGAATAGAAAAACTTCTAAATAGTATTAATTGGAGAAACTTGCCAGAGTTATCGTAACACAAGGGAGGTTTAATTTTTGGCGCTAAAAGATCTTTTTTCAAAAAGTCCTACAAAAAAGAAGAAATATGCTCAAATACCGACGGAAACTGCAAAAAATGATGTTCCTGAAGGAATTATGTCAAAATGCCCTTCATGTAAGAAGATTATGTATACAAAAGAATTATTGAAAAATTTAAAAATATGTTTGCATTGCGGCCATCATTTTCCAATGAACTCAAAAGAACGGATTGACACTTTCATAGATGAAGGAAGTTTCATGGAAATGAATGATAATATGATTTCAAAAAATCCATTAAACTTTCCTGACTACCTTGAAAAGCTTGAAAAAGACCGACAAAAGAGTAAATTGAACGAGGCTGTTGTCACTGGAATAGGAACAGTTAACGGTCATAAAATTGTTCTTGCCATTATGGATGCCACGTTCCGAATGGGAAGCATGGGATCGGTTGTTGGCGAAAAAATTACACTAGCAATTGAAAAAGCTGATGAGTTAAATGTTCCGTTTATTATTTTTACCGCATCTGGTGGAGCGAGAATGCAAGAGGGTGCCTTAAGTTTAATGCAAATGGCAAAAACAAGTGTTGCTTTAAAAAGGTTTAGTAATAATGGTGGATTAATCATTTCGATTATGACGCATCCGACAACTGGTGGTGTATCTGCGAGCTTCGCATCATTGGGAGATTTCAACCTTGCTGAACCAGGTGCGCTCATTGCATTTGCCGGACGGAGAGTTATTGAACAATCCATCCGCGAAGAATTGCCTGAGGATTTTCAAACGTCAGAGTTTCTGTTAAAACACGGTCAGTTGGATGCAATTATCGTTCGAAATGACTTAGTTGAGAAAGTCACAAACATTCTAGAAATCCATCAACCTGGAGGTGTGCTCAGATGGTAGGAGAATTAGAATTTGAACGCCCGGTCATCGAGTTGAGAAAGAAAATCACTGATTTAAAAGAGTTCACCAAAACCGCTGATGTTGACTTAAGTTCAGAAATTAGCAAATTAGAGACTAGGCTTGAAAAGCTTGAGCAGAGTATCTATGAAAACATTAAGCCTTGGGATCGGGTACAAATTGCTCGTCTTCCAAACAGGCCGACAACGCTAGATTATATTCCCTATCTGTTTGAGAATTTCTTTGAATGTCATGGCGACCGAACCTTTGCTGATGATGAGGCAATAGTGGGCGGAATTGCTAAATATAAAGGATTACCTGTAACAGTGATTGGCCATCAGCGCGGAAGAGACACGAAAGAGAATATTCGCAGAAACTTTGGAATGCCACATCCAGAAGGCTACAGAAAAGCACTTCGATTAATGAAACAAGCAGATAAATTTAATCGACCGATTATCTGTTTCATTGATACAAAGGGTGCCTATCCTGGAAAGGCAGCAGAAGAACGCGGGCAAAGTGAAGCAATTGCTCGCAATTTGTTTGAAATGGCTGGTCTTAGGGTTCCAGTGGTTTGTATAGTGATTGGTGAAGGCGGGAGTGGCGGCGCTCTTGCACTTGGAGTTGGTAATCGTATCTATATGCTGGAGAATTCAACCTACTCGGTTATTTCACCGGAGGGTGCTGCGGCAATATTATGGAAAGATGCAGCTCTGGCTAAAAATGCAGCCGAAACAATGAAAATAACCGCACCGGATTTAAAAGAACTAGGCGTCATTGATGGGATCATTCCCGAAATTAAGGGCGGTGCCCAAAGAGACGCAATCAAGCAAGCAGAAGAAATTGATAATGTACTTAAGACAGCGTTGCAGCAGCTGCTGAAGCTTTCAGAAGATGAATTAATTGCTGATCGTTACAACCGTTTCAGGACTATCGGTGAATTTGCAATTGTCAATGATTACATCGGGGTTAATTAATGAATTAAACGTGCTCATAATGATGGGCACTTTTTTTGTTGAATTCACCTAGTGTTCACGAGAAATCCATAAAATGTTTGTTGATGACGCTTACAAGAGTAAATAAAGCGTTTCCAGTTAATAGACTATTCTGCCTATTATAATTACTTATACCATAAGGTTGTTATAGTTATTTCTTCATGTTATTTTATAAATATTCGAGGGTTTTAAGTAAATAATAAAAGAAGTAATTTTTAATAAGATCGTAACTTTATTTTCTTTTTCAAATGAGGATATACATATTTTTTTAAATTAAAAATTGAGGTGGTAACCATGAAAAAAATAGGAGTACTTACAAGTGGTGGAGATTCCCCAGGGATGAATCCAGCCATTCGTGCTGTGGTTCGGAAAGCAATTTATCACAATCTTGAGGTTTATGGTATTTATGGTGGTTATACGGGATTAATTTCTGGAAATATTAAAAAGCTTGAACTTGGTTCTGTTGGAGATATTATTCAGCGCGGCGGGACAATGCTCCAATCGGCACGCTGCCCAGAATTTAAAACAAAAGAAGGACAGCAAAAAGGGATCGAGCAGCTAAAAGCACATGGAATTGAAGGCCTAGTGGTTATCGGTGGAGATGGTTCTTACCGTGGGGCAAAAGCGTTAACAGAACATGGCTATCCGTGCGTTGGGGTTCCGGGTACGATTGATAATGATATTCCTGGGACAGAACTTACGATTGGGTTTGACACAGCTTTAAATACAGTTATTGATTCATTAGATAAAATTCGTGACACTGCGACTTCTCATGAAAGAACTTTTATTATTGAAGTAATGGGGCGAAACGCTGGGGACATTGCTCTTTGGGCAGGACTTGCCGGCGGCGCAGAAACGATTTTAATACCTGAAGAAGGCTATGACATGAATGATATCGTTGAAAAACTTCGAAAAGGGCAGGAACGCGGGAAAAAGCATAGTATTATTGTTGTTGCTGAAGGTGTGTGCAGTGGTGTTGAGCTTGGGAAGCAAGTTCAGGAGGCAACGAACTTTGATACGAGAGTTTCTGTCTTAGGTCATATTCAACGCGGCGGCTCACCAACTGCTGCTGACAGAGTTCTTGCAAGCAGATTAGGTGCAAGAGCAGTTGAGCTTCTTATTGAAGGGAAAGGCGGCCGAGCAGTAGGGATTGAAAAGAATAAGCTTGTAGATTATGACATCATTGAAGCCCTTGGCCGACAACATACTTTAGATCATGATCTTTACAAACTTTCTATGGAATTATCGATTTAAGGATTTATGAATTTAAGAAATGGCAAAATTGCTTTTCTAATACGGGAGGAAAAATAAGAATGTTACGAAAAACAAAAATAGTTTGTACGATTGGTCCAGCTAGTGAAAGCGTTGAAAAATTAACACAATTAATCAATTCGGGTATGAACGTAGCTCGATTAAATTTTTCACATGGAGATTTTGTAGAACATGGTGCACGAATCCAAAATATTCGCGAAGCATCCAGACAAACTGGCAAAATCGTTGCCATCCTATTAGATACAAAAGGTCCTGAAATTCGGACAAACAACATGGAAAACGGTGCACTTGAGCTAACGGCTGGAGAAAATATTATCGTTTCCATGACTGAAGTAGAAGGAACACTTCAAAAGTTTTCAGTTACATATCCAGGGCTAATTGAAGATGTCCATGTAGGCTCAAAGATACTTTTAGATGATGGCTTAATTGGCTTAGAAGTAACGAATGTGGATAAATCGGCGAATGAAATCCATACCAAAATTTTAAATAGCGGTACATTGAAAAATAAAAAAGGCGTAAACGTTCCGGGTGTATCAGTGAACCTGCCTGGAATCACAGAAAAAGATACTCAAGATATTCTTTTCGGAATTGAACAAGGTGTTGATTTTATTGCTGCCTCTTTCGTTCGACGTGCAAAGGATGTTTTAGAAATCCGTCAGTTATTAGAAGAAAATAATGCTACACATATCCACATTATTCCTAAGATTGAAAACCAGGAAGGCGTCGATAACATTGACGAAATCTTAGAAATTTCTGATGGCTTAATGGTTGCTCGTGGAGATCTTGGCGTAGAAATCCCTGCTGAAGAGGTTCCACTTGTCCAAAAGATGTTAATTAAGAAATGTAATGCACAGGGCAAACCAGTTATTACTGCGACTCAAATGCTTGATTCCATGCAGAGAAATCCTAGACCAACTCGTGCAGAAGCTAGTGATGTAGCGAATGCGATATTTGATGGAACTGACGCAATCATGCTTTCTGGTGAAACTGCTGCAGGACAATATCCTGTGGAAGCAGTCCAAACGATGCACAATATTGCTTCCAGAGCAGAATCAGCTTTAGATCATAAAGAAATACTCTCAAGCCGCAGTAAAGATACAGAACATAATCTTACAGATGCGATTGGACAATCTGTCGCACATACTGCTTTAAATCTTGATGTAAAATCGATTATTACTCCAACGGAAAGCGGTCATACTGCTAGAATGATTTCTAAATATCGTCCAAAAGCAGCGATTGTTGCGGTAACTTCCGTTGAACATGTATGCCGCCGTCTATCCCTTGTTTGGGGTGTTTACACGCAGTTTGGAAGGGTTGCAACCACAATAGACGAAATGCTTGATATTGCCGTTGAAGAAAGCTTAAATAGCGGTATCGTTAAACGTGGTGATTTAGTTGTTATTACTGCTGGTGTGCCAGTGGGTGAGGCCGGTACAACAAACCTAATGAAAATCCATGTTGTCGGCGATATTATTACAAAAGCACAAGGAATTGGCCGTAGAACAGCCTTTGGTAAAGTGGTAGTTGCCCATGATGCGAAGGAAGCTTTAGAAAAAGTAAAGCAAGGTTCGATTCTTGTGACAATTGGTACGGATCGCGATATGGTGCCAGCACTTGAAAAATGTGCGGCCGTTATTACCCAAGAGGGTGGATTAACAAGCCATGCAGCAGTGGTTGGACTAAACCTTAGCATCCCAGTGGTTGTTGGGGTAGATAATGCCTTAGAATTGTTTAAAGATGGCCAAGAAATAACCGTAGATGCTACTAGTGGAGTTATCTACAATGGACATGCTAGTGTCTTATAAGAGCAGATAATGAAAGGAAAAAAGAAGGGGAGACCCCTTCTTTTTTTAATAACCACAAAATCATCCCCATTGGTAATATAATAAGAATGAGCCGTTTGAAAGGGGACAATCTATGCGTTATTTATTTTTGTTGATCATTGTAATTCCTGCTATGGATATTGGTGTTTTACTTTTTTCAGGTAAAGCTATCGGTGTTTGGCCAACCATTGCCCTAATTTTATTAACAGGAATCATTGGGGCTTATTTAGCTAAAAGAGAGGGACTCCAGACAATCAGAAGGGTGCAGGAACAACTAAGCTACGGTCAGATTCCAGGAGAAGCTCTTTTAGATGGAATTTGTATCTTAATTGGCGGAACACTTTTATTAACGCCAGGATTTATCACTGATGTTACCGGGTTCCTATTTCTTTTCCCGCCAACAAGAAAGCCGATAAAATTTCTAATCCTCAAAGCGTGGCGTAGACGGATTAATAAAGGAAATATTAAAATCATAAAATAAGAAAAGTCAGCATCCAACTGGGGCTGACTTTTCTTATTAAGAAGTCTCAAACCTCTTTTCCTTTTATAAAAACCCATAAATCATGAAAAACATTAGCACGATACAAGGTGCTAATAATGACAAGGGTGACGGGGCCAACAATTAATCCTAAAAGACCAATCAATTTAAAACCGACAAATAACGCTATTAGTGTGGCTAATGGATCAAGTCCAATATTAGAAGAAAGGATTTTGGGCTCCATGACTTGCCGTTGAACGATGACAACAATATAAAGAACCCCTAAGCCAATGGCAAGACCTGTATTGCCTCCAATCGCCACATAAATAATCCATGGGACAAAAACAGCACCCGTACCCAGGTAAGGAATAACATCCACTATTCCTGTTACTAAAGCGATAGTTATCGCGTAATCAACACGAAGAATAAGTAGGCCAATTAGAATAATAACCGTGGTAATCGATATCAGTGTTAATTGGGCTTTAATAAAACCAAACAGCGCCTTTTTTAAATCAACAAAAACTGACCGGCTGCTTGTTTTTGCTTTCTCAGGTAAGAGTCTGCCGCCCAATGTCGATAAACGGTACCAATCCTTACTGATAAAAAAAGTAGCCAATAAGGAAAAGATTAACACGGTTGCAGCATTAGGAAGCCAAGCGATGATATTTGGAATTATACCAAAAAGATTCTGAATAAAATTGCCAACGGTTGAGCCAATTCTCGTCCCAACATTCTGTATATTACCAATAATCGTGTCCTGCTGCCCTGATTCAAGTTTATTAAACACACTTGTTAATTGATCATATATCGGAAGAATTTGAGCAGTAAAATATTTCTCTATATATTCAATTAACGTATCTAGATGATCTGGGACTACCGTAGACAAGTAATTTGCACCAGAGACAATCTCGGCTATTAGTAGTGTAATTAAACCTGCAAATAAGGCAAAAATAATAATAAGTGCAATAAAAACAGCTAATACACGAGGCATTCTAGCCTTTTTTTCAAAAATATCTACAAGTGGATTAATCATAAACGCAATAATTAGTCCAATTAAAAATGGATAGGTCACTTTTGACAGAAAGTAAAAAGAGTAAAGCGCCAAAACAATAGCACCTATTACAACTAGGAATCGTATTGTCCGGTATAAGTACATTAGATTCAAAGACAAACCTCCTTTAACCTTTTATATGTATGTTTGGTAGTTCTAGTTTAACATTTTATGAAATAAACTGCATAACTTTTCCAGATAAATATAACAGTCTTAAAAATATTACGAACATTTTATTTGAAGGATTCGCAAGGAGATAGAACAGAAACTTATTGTAATCATTAATTTCATGCCTTAGCAGGTATTATGTTACGATAATTTGGATATGGGATGGTGAGAACATGCTAAATGAGTCATTTTTATTTTTACTGTTATTGCTCGTTATTGGTTTTATTGCGAAAAACAGTTCCTTAATGGTTGCTATTGCAGTGCTCATTACCTTAAAGGTAGTAGGATTGGATACAAAGGCATTCTCATTTATACAGTCCAAAGGTATTAATTGGGGTGTCACAATTATTACAATTGCGGTATTAGTCCCGATTGCAAGTGGAGAAATTGGTTTTAAAGACTTAACAGGAGCATTTAAATCATCCTATGCTTGGATTGCCCTGATCTCGGGCATGATTGTCGCTATGCTGGCAAAAGGAGGGGTTAAGTTACTAGCAGATGATCCACAGATTACAACAGCACTAGTTCTTGGCACTATTTTATCTGTGTCAATTTTTAAAGGGGTCGCAGTTGGCCCTCTAATTGGAGCTGGAATTGCCTATACAGCAATGAAAATTTTTAGTTTTTTTACCTAGATTTTTTGTAAAATAATATTTTTTTTGCATTTTTCGGTTCCTTTTCATTCACAAAAATCTGATAATTGTTTATAATAGGCTTGTAAGCGTATCCTTTTTTTACATAAACCACATAGATATGCTGATTTGTTTATAAATCAATTTATGCCTCTAAAAGGAATCTCATTTTAACTATTTACTTTTTACCCGAGCAATCGCTCAGTCAATTTAAAGGATGAAATAAGGGGAATAATTTTTACTTAAAGGTGTGGGGAAATTAAGAATGTGAAGGAGAGATATACTATGACAGTAACACGCGGTTTAGAAGGGGTAGTGGCAACAACTTCCTCAATCAGTTCAATTATTGATGACACGCTAACATATGTTGGCTATGACATTGATGATCTAGCTGTGAATGCTAGTTTTGAAGAGGTAATTTATTTATTATGGCACTTAAAGCTGCCAAATGAAGAGCAGTTAACAGAATTGAAAAAACAACTTTCTGAGAATGCAGCACTTCCACAGGAAGTAATTGAGCATTTTAAAATGTACCCAATCCAAAAGGTCCACCCAATGGCAGCCCTTCGTTCAGCCGTCTCCCTTTTAGGTTTATATGACGAAGAAGCTGATTTAATGGACACAGAATCAAATTACCGAAAAGCAATTCGCCTTCAAGCAAAAATGCCAGCCATTGTTGCAACATTTGCACGTGTTAGAAAAGGACTTGAGCCAATTCCTCCTAAAAAGGAATTAAGCTTTGCAGCGAATTTCTTATACATGTTAACTGGCAAGGAACCAGAACCAATTGCTGAAGAAGCAATAAATAAAGCGCTCGTATTACATGCGGACCATGAATTGAATGCATCTACATTCACAGCACGTGTTTGTGTAGCTACGTTATCAGATGTTTATTCTGGAGTAACTGCCGCAATTGGAGCCCTAAAAGGACCACTTCACGGCGGGGCAAATGAAGCTGTAATGAAAATGCTAAAAGAAATTGGCACGCTTGAAAATGTAGAGCCATTCGTCCGTGGTAAACTTGAGAAGAAAGAAAAAATCATGGGCTTTGGCCACCGTGTATATCGACAAGGTGACCCACGTGCCAAGCACTTAAGAGCAATGTCTAAAAAGTTAACTGAACTAACGGGCGAACCACACTGGTATGATATGTCTGAAAAAATTGAAAGCATTGTCACAGGTGAAAAGAATTTGCCACCTAACGTGGATTTCTATTCAGCCTCTGTTTATCACAGTTTAGGGATTGATCATGACTTAATGACACCAATCTTTGCTGTCAGCAGGGTATCAGGATGGCTTGCACATATTCTTGAGCAATATGAGAACAACCGGTTAATTCGACCGCGTGCAGATTATATTGGTCCTGGAATGCAAAAATATGTTCCAATCGAGCAACGAGGTTAATATTTTACTTTTGTTAGAATAATTGGTCTAATAGATATGTATGAAAAGGTTAGAGACTAACCTCTCTAACCTTTGATAAGACAAAGGGTGTAAGTTTTTTAGTTTTCTTTTACATAATAGGAGGGAGAATCAACTATGTCAGGCGAAAAAATCACGGTTACAAACGGAGTATTAAATGTACCAAATAATCCAATCATCCCATTTATTGAAGGTGACGGTATCGGTCCAGATATTTGGGCAGCTTCCGAGCGAGTTTTAAATGCAGCAGTTGAAAAAGCCTATAAAGGCGAGCGTAAATTGATTTGGAAAGAAGTTTTAGCTGGAGAAAAGGCATTTAACCAAACAGGTGAATGGCTTCCAAGTGAAACGCTTGACGTGATCAGAGAGTATTTAATTGCCATTAAAGGTCCATTAACCACTCCTGTTGGCGGAGGAATTCGTTCATTAAATGTCGCTCTTAGACAAGAATTAGATTTGTTTGTCTGCTTACGTCCAGTTAGATGGTTCGAAGGTGTTCCTTCCCCTGTTAAGCGCCCACAAGATACGGATATGGTTATTTTCCGTGAAAACACTGAAGATATTTATGCGGGTATTGAATATGAAAAAGGTACTGAAGCAGTTAAAAAGGTTATTGACTTCCTACAAAACGAAATGGGTGTTAAGAAAATCAGATTCCCTGAAACTTCAGGTATCGGTATTAAACCAGTTTCGGAAGAAGGAACAAGCCGTCTAGTACGTGCAGCGATCAATTATGCTATTAAAGAAGGCCGTAAATCCGTTACACTCGTGCATAAAGGAAATATCATGAAATTCACTGAAGGCGCGTTTAAAAACTGGGGTTATGAGCTTGCTGAGAAGGAATTCGGCGATAAAGTATTTACATGGTTACAGTATGACCGCATTAAAGCGGAACAAGGTTCTGAAGCTGCTAATAAGGCTCAAACTGATGCAGAAGCTTCAGGCAAAATCATCGTAAAAGATGCTATTGCTGATATCTTCTTACAGCAAATCCTTACACGTCCACGTGAGTTTGATGTAGTTGCAACAATGAACTTGAACGGAGATTTCATTTCTGATGCACTTGCAGCGCAAGTAGGCGGTATTGGTATTGCACCAGGCGCTAACATCAACTATGAAACAGGACATGCTATTTTTGAAGCAACACATGGTACTGCACCTAAGTATGCGGGTCTTGATAAAGTAAACCCTTCTTCTGTCATTTTATCAGGTGTGTTATTACTTGAGCACTTAGGTTGGAATGAAGCGGCTACAATGGTTATTAAATCTGTTGAAAAAACAATTGCTTCTAAAGTTGTAACTTATGATTTTGCTCGTTTAATGGACGGAGCAACTGAAGTAAAAACTTCTGAATTCGGTGACGAGCTAATTAAGAACATGGAATAAGAATGGAAAGTGAAGAGCAGATGCGGGCTGTTAATAAAAATAGCCCCTTCTGCCTTTTCTAGATTCAAGTGAAACATTAAAAAGTTCAAGGGGGAGAATTAAAATGTCATTAAAACGTAAAAAGGTATCTGTTATCGGCGGCGGATTTACAGGAGCAACCACTGCATTTTTACTGGCACAAAAGGAACTTGGCGATGTAGTTCTAGTTGATATCCCACAAATGGAAAACCCAACAAAAGGTAAAGCGTTAGATATGCTTGAAGCGAGTCCAGTACAAGGCTTTGATTCTAATATTACAGGTACTTCAAATTATGAAGATACTCGTGATTCTGATATTGTCGTTATCACTGCTGGTATTGCCCGCAAACCTGGAATGAGCCGCGATGATTTAGTCCAGACAAACCAAAAGGTAATGAGAAGTGTTACACAGGAGATTGTAAAGTATTCTCCAAACTGTACGATTCTTGTTCTAACCAACCCAGTAGATGCAATGACATATACTGTATTTAAAGAATCAGGATTCCCTAAAAACCGTGTAATTGGTCAATCTGGGGTTCTAGATAGTGCTCGTTTCCGCACATTTGTTGCTCAAGAATTAAATCTTTCTGTTAAAGACATTACAGGATTTGTATTGGGTGGACATGGAGATGACATGGTTCCACTTGTACGCTACTCCTATGCTGGTGGTATTCCATTAGAAACATTAATTCCTAAAGACCGTCTAGAAGCAATTGTAGAACGCACAAGAAAAGGCGGCGGTGAAATTGTAAACCTTCTAGGTAATGGAAGTGCTTATTATGCGCCTGCAGCTTCTTTAGTAGAAATGTGTGAAGCAATCCTTAAAGATCAACGTCGAGTGATTCCTTCCATTGCTTATCTTGAAGGCGAATTTGGTTACGATGGCATTTACCTCGGAGTACCAACGATCCTTGGTGCAAATGGTATTGAAAAAGTAATTGAGCTTGAGTTAACTGCTGACGAAAAAGCTGCATTAGATAAATCAGCGGAATCCGTTCGCAATGTAA
The DNA here is from genome assembly GCF_018613205.1 of Bacillus sp. ISL-46. NCBI lineage: Bacteria > Bacillati > Bacillota > Bacilli > Caryophanales > Bacillaceae > Bacillus > Bacillus sp. ISL-46. Next base: position 278,782 of record NZ_JAGGQR010000015.1, on the reverse strand, counting down.
TGCAAGTGTTAGCATAAAAAATTATAATAGAGAAATTCGGGGCTGCAAGGATTTCCCCGAATTTCTTTGCATTCATATGAAATCGCTTACAACAGAGGTGGAGTTATATGCTTTTAGGAAAAAAAAGAAAGTTAGGCAGAAGGATTGAAGAAATTACTGTCGGTGAAAAATTGTCTATGTCTGAAAAGATAGAAGACAAGGATATCCTTCTTTATTTAGGTTTAACAGACGATGCCAACCCTCTCTATATTCAACATGATTATGCTTCACAGACTCCTTTTGAAAAACCAATCGTTCCTAGCATTATGCTTACCGGAATGATAACCTCTGCCATCTCAAAATATTTACCCGGACCTGGGAGCCATATCATAAGCCAAGATATTGAGTTTCCTAAGCCTGTATATCATTATGGAACCGTCGAGTTTTTGTTTGAAGTGATTGAGGTAACAAGAGATGAACATACCATATTGATAAGTGTCATAGGAATGAATGAAAAAAATGAGACTGTCATACTGGGAAGGGTTAAAGTTTGTCCTCCACATCGTTTGGAGGAAATACATGGTAAGACGTTGGATAATTTTTAATAAAATAGATAAGGTTCCGGTATTTTTACTGAAATGATGCTGGCAAACTGGATCTCTAAGTAAAAATCTGTGTTCAATAGTGGTCCATGAGGACAAAAAATGTTTGGGAAGAGCCAAAGTTGTCCTCATGAGGAGTTCATGAGGACAAAAAATGCAAGAGAAGAGCCAAAGTTGTCCTCATGAGGAGTTCATGAGGACAAAAACCGCAAGAAAAGAGCCAAGGTTGTTCTCATGAGTTGCTATTAATTAAAAAAACATAACCCTAAAGAAAAACTAGTGGGTCTTGTCTCTTTCATTCATGTATCAACATAGTAAGAAAACCTACCTTGCCCCATTCTTTTATAATATTTTGTTAATATCCTATTGATTTTCTTTTTAGACACAACCTCCCCACACCAATCATAAACACAATTGGTGGTAATCTTCTTTTCCGGAAATAGTAGTTTAATTTCCTCCACGCTGTGCAGAACAGCCGACTCTATCCCTTCTTGGTGCCCACATTGGTTACACTCTAAATGATTTCCATTTACAAAAAGTGAAAATGAATTACATTTCGCACAAGTAAACCCCTTTCTTAGATGCTCATACTTATATGGTGGTAGCCTCCTATAATGTGATTCAACTTGATGAAAGGAAACAAGCTTGTCAGCCAGCTTCTTATGCCGACTAGTTAGTTTGGAGGGCTGCATATCTAATTTTTTCATGAATCGATGTAGTTGTGAATGATAAACAATGGGTTCGTTCAGGGGCGCTTGATATAATTCTTAGGATTAATAATTCTCCTGTTTCAAAACGTGGTTTGTAAGCCATATTCCACTCCCTTTCATCGTTAATTTTATAAAAAAATATGGCGAAATTTGGCACCAAAAATGGATATTTTGTTAATTATTTAGCTCTGTTTTACTTGGCTGTTGATTTCCGCTCCAAGCGCTTCGCTTTCCGCGGGCGGTCCGGGGAGCCTCCTCGGCGCTACGCGCCTGCGGGGTCTCCCCTGCCCCGTCCTCCCGCAGGAGTCTTCGCGCCTTCCGCTCCAATCAACATGTGCCAAAATCAAGAATGAGCATTAACATAACCAATTATTTAAAAAAATTCAAACTCATTTTGATGGCTATGTCCACATTCCTTTAATGTTAAAGTTTTGTAAAACTAGATAATATGTAATTTTTATTATTATAATGGAGGTAACTTATTTGAGTGGGGGATATTATGAAAAATAAAATACTTGTTGTCGATGATGAACAGTCAATTGTTACTTTGCTTCAATATAATTTGGAGCAGGCCGGGTATGAAGTGATCACTGCAATGGATGGTGAAGAGGGGAAACATCTTGCAGAGACACAAGGCCCTGATATCATTGTATTAGACCTCATGTTACCGAAGTTGGATGGAATGGAAGTATGTAAGCAGCTCCGTCAAAAGAGTATAATGACACCAATTTTAATGCTAACTGCAAAAGATGATGAGCTCGATAAAATATTAGGTTTAGAGCTTGGTGCAGATGATTATATGGTTAAGCCCTTTAGTCCTAGAGAAGTGATCGCCCGCGTGAAAGCAATTCTTAGGAGGACACAAGTCCAAGCGGAGGCAATTGACGTAGGTGAAAAAGAGACGGGTCAACTAGTGATCGCTAATTTAAGAATCGATCCTGAAAAATATGAGGCTTATTTTAACGACCAACTTTTGGAGTTAACCTTAAAGGAATTTGAATTACTTCTTTATCTCGCGCAAAATAAAGGCCGCGTCTTGACGCGTGATCAATTACTTAGTGCTGTTTGGAATTATGACTTTGCTGGAGATACTAGAATTGTGGATGTACATATATCACATTTAAGAGAGAAAGTTGAAGTGGATACGAAAAAGCCGGCCTATATTAAAACGTTACGGGGCTTGGGCTATAAATTGGAGGAGCCGAAAGGAGAATGACCAAATACCGAAAAGGTCTGCTAATTACACTAATCTTATTAATTATGGCGGTTTTAGTTGGATTAGGAATATTGCTTGGCCAATTTTTTAAAAGCTATTACTTAGAGTCACTAAATGAACATTTTAAAGTTGAAATCTTGTGGGTCCTTTCCATCTGTCTAGGGATTGCAATAATAATAATTATTTTTCTATCCATTAGAATTACCTCAAAGTATACAAAACCAATTGAAGCTGCCACAAATGTAGCGATTGAACTGGCAAACGGAAACTACCGGGCACGAACAAAAGTAGATCGATTGGATGAAACCGGCATGCTTGGGTCATCGATCAATATGCTGGCTGAAAACCTCCAAGAACTTGTTAAAGCACAAGAAATGCAACAGGACCGGTTAAGTGCTTTAATTGAAAATATGGGAGCAGGATTAGTCTTAATAGACAGTCGCGGTTACATTAATCTCATTAATAAAGGGTTTATTGATATTTTTCAGGTTAATCCAAGTGATTATTTAAATAAACTCTACTATGAAGTGATTGAATATGAAGGAATTTGTCATTTAGTAGCAGAGGTTTTTCGGACTGAAAAGAAGGTAAGTGAACAATTACTTATGCCTTTTTTGATCGAACGAAGGTATTTTGTTGTGTATGGTGTCCCGATAATTGGAACAAATAATGTTTGGAAAGGGGTACTGCTTGTTTTTCATGATATAACCGAAATAAAAAAACTCGAGCAAATGCGGAAGGATTTCGTCGCCAATGTTTCGCATGAATTAAAAACCCCAGTAACTTCTATTAAAGGATTTACTGAAACATTGCTGGACGGTGCTATGAACAATAAAGAAACATTAGAAGCGTTTCTTTCGATCATTTTAAAAGAGAGTGATCGCCTGCAAACACTTATACAAGACCTGTTAGAGCTTTCGAAAATAGAGCAGCAAGGCTTCAGATTAAACATTCAAGAAATAGATTTGCATATGTTATTTAAAGAAGTAATCACGATTCTTACAGGAAAAGCAGAAGCAAAGAATATCAAGCTTGAATTTTACAGCAAGCAAAATCAAGTGTTAATTAATGGCGATTCGGACCGTTTAAAACAAGTATTTATCAATTTAATCGGCAACGCAATTAACTATACCCCGCCAGAAGGGGACGTAAAAATTATCCTTCTCGAACATGGTGAGAACGTACGGATCCATGTGAAAGACTCAGGGGTAGGAATTAGTAAAGAAGAGATTCCACGTATTTTTGAACGATTTTACCGAGTGGACCGTGCCAGAAGTCGTAACTCGGGTGGGACAGGCCTTGGATTAGCAATCGTAAAACACTTAATAGAAGCGCATCATGGTAACATAAGTGTCAGAAGTAATTTGGGTGAAGGAAGCGACTTTATTATTGAACTACATAAATATTCGATATGATTTTCGGAAGGTGGATATAAATGAAAAAAAAGAAACTTGTCCTGATTGACGGTAATAGTATTGCTTACCGAGCATTTTTTGCATTACCCCTGCTTAATAACGATAAAGGAATCCACACGAACGCGGTATATGGCTTTACGATGATGTTGATGAAAATTCTTGAAGATGAAAAGCCAACACATATACTTGTCGCATTTGATGCTGGAAAAACTACTTTTCGCCATAAAACCTTTAGTGAGTATAAAGGTGGAAGGCAAAAAACCCCACCCGAACTATCCGAACAATTTCCGTTTATCCGTGATCTTCTTGATGCTTATGGGATTTCCAGATATGAGCTTGAAAATTATGAGGCCGATGATATCATTGGTACCCTTTCATTAACTGCAGAAAAGGATGGGTACGAAGTAAAAGTGATTTCAGGAGACAAAGATTTAACCCAACTCTCTTCCGCCACTACAACCGTAGGAATTACTCGAAAGGGTATTACGGATATTGAAGAATATACCCCTGAACATGTAGCCGAAAAATATGGACTTACACCAGAACAAATCATTGATATGAAAGGGCTAATGGGGGACCCTTCCGATAATATTCCTGGTGTTCCTGGGGTAGGTGAAAAGACAGCGATCAAATTGTTGAAGGAGTTTTCAACCCTCGAAAATTTATTAAACTCCGTTGAACAAGTAACTGGGAACAAACTGAAAGAGAAGCTTGAAGAATTTAAGAACCAAGCATTAATGAGTAAAGAACTTGCTACGATTGAAAGACAAGCACCTGTCGAAGTGGATATAGAAAACGTCGTATACGAGGGCTTTACGCGCGAAAAATTAGTAGCCTTATTTAAAGAATTAGGCTTTCATTCATTATTGGGCAAGCTTGGAGAAGGTCCAGACACTATTGAAGAGCAGGAACTTGAAGATATTGATTTTCAAATTCCAACTGAAATAACAGAAGAACTGTTTGCAGACACTAATTATTTTTACGTTGAAATGCTGGATGATAATTATCATTATGCAGAGATTATCGGTTTCTCTCTTGTCAATGAAATAGGACATTTCTACCTGCCAACTGACTTGGCATTACAGTCAGAAGCTTTTAAAAAATGGGCGGAAGATGAGAGTAAAAAGAAAACAGTTTATGATGCCAAGCGATCTGAAGTTTCATTAAGAAGACATGATATTCATCTAAAAGGGGCCAATTTTGATATTCTAATGGCTTCCTATATCATAAATCCTTCAGAAAACATTGAAGACCTCGCTGCAATAACGAAAAGATTCGATCTACATAATATTCAATCTGATGAATCGTTTTATGGGAAAGGGGCGAAACGAAAAGTCCCTGAAGTGTCTAAGCTCGCAGAACATCTAGTCCGGAAAAGCCTAGCAATGTCTGATATTAAAGAAAAACTAGAAGATGAATTAAGAAAAAATGAACAATATGAGTTATTTACTGAGCTTGAAATGCCTTTATCGCTGATTTTGGCTGATATGGAATCGTGCGGGATCAAGGTGGAACAGGAACGCCTTCAGACAATGGGTAAGGAGCTTAATGATAGACTCATCGAGATTGAAGAGAAGATTTGTGAATTAGCAGGTGAAAAGTTTAATATCAATTCACCGAAGCAACTAGGTGTAATTTTATTTGAAAAATTAAACCTTCCTTCGTTTAAGAAAACGAAAACAGGTCATTCAACTTCAGCAGATGTATTGGAAAAATTAGCAGAAGATCATGAAATCATCGAGCATATTCTTCTATACAGACAATTAGGTAAGCTTCAATCCACCTATATAGAAGGATTACTGAAGGTTATTAATCCCAAAACGGGAAAAGTCCATACCAGGTATCAACAAACTTTAACTGCGACTGGCAGATTAAGTTCAATTGATCCTAATTTGCAAAATATACCGATTCGCCTTGAAGAGGGACGCAAAATCCGCCAAGCCTTTGTTCCATCAGAGGAAGGCTGGATCATTTTTGCAGCCGACTATTCACAAATCGAACTGCGTGTCCTTGCGGATATTGCTGGTGATGAAAAGCTGATTCAAGCCTTCAAAGAGGACATGGATATTCATACAAAAACAGCAATGGAAGTTTTTCATGTCAATAAGGATGAGGTAACTTCCAATATGAGGCGTCAGGCCAAGGCTGTTAACTTTGGAATTGTTTATGGAATCAGTGATTATGGTCTGTCCCAATCTTTAGGAATTACAAGGAAAGAAGCTGGTCAATTCATTAATCGTTATCTAGATACCTATCCAGGTGTCAAAGAATACATGGATGATATTATTCACTCGGCAAAACAAAAGGGCTATGTCTCCACTTTGATGCAGCGAAGAAGATACCTTCCTGAAATTACAGCTCGTAATTTTAACATCAGAAGCTTTGCAGAAAGGACAGCCATGAATACACCAATTCAGGGCAGTGCCGCTGATATCATAAAAAAAGCAATGATTGATATGGACGATGCATTGAAGGACAAGGGTTTAAAGACGCGCCTCTTACTTCAAGTGCACGATGAATTGATATTTGAAGCACCTGAGGACGAATTGGAAATTTTAAAGAAGTTAGTCCCAGACGTGATGGAAAATGCCCTCGAATTGAAGGTGCCGTTGAAAGTGGACTATGCCTATGGACCAACATGGTTTGACGCCAAATAAAAGGGGGACCCCTCAGCAATGCCGGAGCTTCCAGAAGTAGAAACCGTAAGGAAAACGTTAAAAAAATTAGTTGTTAATAAAACCATCAAAGATGTAACCGTCTTTTGGCCAAAAATCATTAAAAGCCCACTTGAAGTGAAACAATTTGTCGATGCTTTAGCAGGGGAGACCATTGTTGATGTAGGCAGAAGAGGGAAATTTTTAATCATTTATACGGATCATTTCGCGTTAGTATCGCATTTGAGAATGGAAGGAAAGTACGGGCTTTATCCTAAGGAAGAACCCTTTGATAAACATACACATGTACTCTTTCACTTTACAGATGGAACAGAATTAAGGTATAGGGACGTTCGGAAATTTGGAACGATGCATTTATACAAAAAAGGGGACGAATTCTTAACGGAACCGCTCATAGGGCTTGGTCCTGAACCTTTTTCAGAGGAATTTACGGTGGAGTACTTGGCTAAGAAGGTTGAAAAAACGAATCGAAAAATTAAAACAGCCCTATTGGACCAAAAACTTTTTGTGGGGCTCGGTAATATCTATGTGGATGAGGCACTTTTTCGGGCAGGTATACACCCAGAACGTATTGCTAACACATTAAATAAAAATGAACTTGCCCTTCTTCACCGTGAAATTGTTGCGACCTTAAGCGAAGCCGTCAAAAAGGGCGGAAGTACGATCCGCTCATATGTTAATTCCCAAGGAGAAATAGGTATGTTTCAGCTTGAATTATACGCTTATGGTCGTAAAGGGGAAGAGTGTAAACGATGTGGAACACCTTTAGAAAAAACCACCGTAGGGGGCAGAGGGACCCATTACTGCCCGCAGTGCCAAAAGATTTAAGTGGGATAAAAAAGTAGAAAAAGTGAGAATTGAATATATTAACCTTTGATAGGCTCCTGCCATATACTATCGTAATGATTTTGGAGGAAGGAGCCCTAGACATCATGGTTCAGTTGTTCTCACTTCTCATACTTGCTTTTGCTCTCAGCCTTGATAGCTTTAGCGTGGGTTTTACCTATGGACTAAGGAAAATGGTCATGCCGATCAGATCAGTGATTATTATTGCAAGTTGCTCGGCTATTTCTTTAATGATTGCCGTGTCAATTGGGCATGGACTTGAAAAAGTTCTATCTCCAAGTATTACGGCAAGCCTAGGGGGAATCATTCTAATTGCCCTTGGTGCATGGGTTTTGTTTCAATTTTTCAAACCAGAAAAAGAAAAAGACGTACTAGAACATGAAAAAACAATCGTAAATTTTGAAATTAAATCCCTAGGATTAGCCATCAACATCTTGAAAAAGCCGATGTCGGCTGACTTTGACCAATCGGGTACGATTACGGGGATCGAAGCTTTAATGTTAGGCTTTGCCTTGTCGCTGGATGCCTTTGGAGCCGGGATTGGTGCAGCGATGCTTGGTTTCTCTCCCTTTTATTTAGCATTTACTGTCGCGATTATGAGCTCGTTATTTGTTCTATTAGGGATAAAAAGCGGAACTTTTTTTCATAAGTTTAATTGGATCCAAAAGTTCACGTTTTTGCCAGGGATTTTATTAATCATAATTGGAATATGGAAGTTATGAATCTAGAAAGGAAAAGACCATGTCATTAGTTATCGGTTTAACAGGCGGAATCGCCAGTGGAAAAAGCACAGTCTCAAACTTTTTCAAAGAAATGGATATCACTGTAGTCGATGCTGATATAGAATCACGCCTAGCGGTAATGAAAGGTGAATCCGCTTATTTTAAGATTATTGAAGAGTTTGGCCGTGATATTTTATTGGAAGATGGTGAAATTGACAGGCAAAAGCTTGGCGCAATTATTTTCCACCACGCTGAAAAACGGCAAATTTTAAACGAAATCGTCCACCCTGAGGTTAGAAAAAGAATGAGGGACCAAGTCGATCAGGCAATAAAAAATAGTGAAGAAGTGGTTGTTCTTGATATCCCTTTATTATTTGAAAGTAAACTTACGTATATGGTGGATAAAACGTTACTTGTTTATGTTGACGATGAAACACAATTAAAAAGATTAATCGAGAGAAATAATCTATCAGTTGAGGATGCCGAAGCAAGGATTCGTTCTCAGATGCCCCTGTCTGAAAAAATAAAGCTTGCGGATGCTGTAATTGATAATAATGGTTCGATCGCAGATACAAAAAAACAACTTCTTGAAATTTTAGCCCAGTTTGGCATCGATATAAATAATCTTAAGTAATGGGAGAGAAGGGCAACCTTCTCTTTTTTTCTGTTTCTAAGTTGCCTGAATTGTAAAACATTTTAAAAATCCGCAGTTTATTCATCACAATTAAACCTAAATATGTTATACTAATTACAACAATACAAGTATTAAGTATGACATTAATACGAAAAGGGGATGTAAAATGAAGACGAGAGTTGCAATAAACGGATTTGGGAGAATTGGCAGGATGGTTTTTAGAAAAGCGATCCTTGAAAATAAGCTTGAGGTTGTTGCCATAAATGCAAGCTATCCAGCGGAAACATTAGCACATTTACTTAAATATGATACAAATCATGGACCATTTCAGGGAGAAGTTATCCCATTAGATGACGAGTTAATCGTCAATGGCAAAAGAATTAAACTTTTAAGCAGTCGTAATCCAGAGGAGCTTCCCTGGAGAGAGTTTGGTATTGATATTGTTATAGAGGCGACAGGAAAGTTTAATGCTCGTGAAGCGGCGGCACTACACTTAGAAGCAGGAGCCAGGAAAGTGATCTTAACTGCACCAGGGAAAAATGAGGATGTCACAATTGTAATGGGTGTTAATGAAGAAATGCTTGATATCAATCATCATGACATTATCTCAAATGCATCATGTACCACCAACTGCCTTGCACCTGTTGCAAAGGTGTTAGATGAAAAATTTGGCATTGAAAGCGGATTAATGACAACGATTCATGCCTATACAAATGATCAAAAAAATATCGATAACCCTCATAAAGATTTACGAAGGGCTCGTGCATGTGGACAATCTATCATTCCAACAACAACAGGAGCGGCCAAGGCAATTTCACTTGTGTTACCGCACTTAAAAGGTAAATTACATGGGATGTCACTTCGTGTGCCAACACCAAACGTTTCACTTGTTGACTTAGTAGTTGATCTTAATCAAGATGTGACCCTTGATGATGTCAATAACGCATTTATTGAAGCGGCAAATGGCCCATTAAAAGGCATTTTGGATTTGACGATGGAACCATTAGTATCCGTTGACTTTAATACCAATGAACATTCTGCCATCATTGATGGTCTTTCCACAATGGTGATGGGAACAAGAAAAGTAAAGGTTTTAGCATGGTATGATAATGAGTGGGGGTATTCTTCACGTGTCGTGGATCTTACAATGTATGTTGCACAGGAAATAGCAAAATCATCACAAATCAAGGTCGGATAAAATGCTGTCGATAGACGGCATTTTTTTTTGCCTTGCTTGAGCCATTTGGGTGTTTTTTGCATAAAATAGCTTTGATTTAGTGTGTTTTTATCGAATGAAAAATGGAACATGCCCATTAACCTTGTTACAAAATAAACATATAAAGTTTTTTATATTGATAGGTTGCAAAAAAAATATAAACAAAGTATACTAGTCATCGTGAACTTCTTGAAATCAGGTAGCTATTAATTACTTAAAGGGTTAGGACCTCTCTGGACTAACTTTCCCCCGTGGTAGTTACTCGGATACCGTCAATAACAGGATTTCAAGAAAGAACATAAAAGGTTAGAGGGGGAAAAATGAATATGGAAACAATGGGACGTCACGTGATCTCTGAGCTTTGGGGATGCGACTTTGAAAAATTAAATGATATGAATTTTATTGAAACAACTTTTGTTGAAGCAGCTCTTAGATCAGGTGCGGAAATCCGTGAAGTAGCATTTCATAAATTTGCCCCACAAGGTGTAAGTGGTGTGGTTATTATCTCTGAATCACATCTTACCATTCACAGCTTCCCTGAACATGGATATGCCAGCATAGATGTATACACTTGCGGCGATTTGAATCCTAATGTTGCGGCAGATTATATTGCTGAGGCATTAAATGCACAAACACGTGAAAATATTGAAATTCCGCGTGGCATGGGTCCTGTTCATGTAAAACAGGCAAAGGTTTTATAATCACTTTAAAAACAATTAACGTAGAGGTGTATTTATACATACACCTCTTTTTATATTTTCTAGAGTAATGTTGTACAATAAGAACAAAGCTACATCATGGGAGGAATAGTATGGCTATGTTAGGTAATCTATTTGTTCGTTTTAAAAAGCAAATTGAGACTTCAGATCAGATTAAGGATGATTCCTTAAAAACGCATTATTATAAGGCGATGTTTAATCAATTATTTGCATCTGTTGAAAAGTTATTCCGTGAAGATGCTGATTGCCGGGTCACCACGGTTTCTAAAGAACATGGAGAAATTGCTGTTGAAATCAGTAAACCAATCCCCTGCTTTCTAATTGTTACAATTGTGGGAGTAAAGCCAATGGAAACAGCGGTAGACTTTAATATTTCATCTGAAAAATTTTCATTACTCGGCACCTATCCCGATTTAAAAAAGAGGATTAATTCTTATTACGAGCGGATTAATCAATTACATACCTTTATAGGAATAAAAAACTCCTAGTACTACTACTTGTATAAAGATAGTCTTTTTTATAAGATGAAAGTAAGCGTTTTTGTTCGGGAGTAAAGTGTAGATTTGGAGTTGATTACAATGAAATGCCCATCTTGTCAAAATTATGGTACACGCGTCCTCGACTCTCGCCCAGTTGATGAAGGTCGAGCAACACGGAGGAGACGCGAATGTGAAGAATGTGGGTATCGTTTTACTACGTTTGAGAAGATTGAAGAGATCCCGCTGATTGTAGTCAAGAAAGAAGGGACCCGAGAAGAGTTTAGCCGTGATAAAATATTACGTGGCTTGATTAAGGCATGTGAGAAGCGGCCGGTAGCCTTAAAGGAATTAGAAGATATAACGCATGGTGTTGAAAAGGATCTGCGGAGTCAGGGTATTTCTGAAATAAAAAGTGAAGCAATCGGTGAAATGGTAATGGACAGGCTGGCACATGTGGACGAAGTCGCCTATGTACGGTTTGCATCCGTTTACCGTCAGTTTAAAGATATTAATGTTTTTATTGATGAATTAAAAGAATTAATCAAAAAAGAAAAATCTTAAGAGCTAAAGAGTTTTTGGCTCTTTTTGATTTTATAACAAGAAAGGTTGGAGTGATATGGCGCAGCATTGGCAGGAAATTCTCCCTATCGACCGTTATATAGTTGCGGCTGATGGGCTGCTGCATGAGTATGACCGTAAAGTGCTGACGTTTTTATATCAGCCCTTGATTGGGTCAACTTGCTTTAGTTTGTATATGACGCTCTGGGCGGAGTTAGAGGAAAATCGGCTCTGGTCTGAGTCTTCCACTCATCATTTATTGATGAATCTCTTAGAGATGAACTTAAAGGATATTTACGAAGCCAGATTGAAGCTAGAAGGCATTGGTTTATTAAAGACTCGTGTCAAAACAGATGAAGGGGGACGGTCCTTCATCTATGAACTGCATCCACCTTTAAGTCCTGAGCAATTCTTTTTAGATGGGATGTTAAATATTTATCTTTATCGAAAAATTGGAAAAAACCATTTCTCTCGTCTGAAGCGCTTTTTTAGTGATCAACAAAAGCCAAGGGAAGACGAGTATGTAGATGTTACAAGAGCCTTTCAGGACGTGTTTGCATCAGCGGCCCCTGGCAGTATGCAATATATTCAAGCCCTTTCCGAAGAATTACAAGAGGAAGAAAATCAACAGTTTATTGGTCGAAATGAACCGAGTCCGATCCAAATTGGTGTGGACACGTTTGATTTTGATTTGTTAACAGCAGGGCTGAATGAATCACTTGTTCCCAAAAAAGCGCTAACACCAAAAGTAAAAAGTGTAATTAGTAATCTTGCATTTCTGTACCAAATTGATGCAATCGAAATGAAAAATTTCATCTTAGGTGCTATTAACGAGCATGAAGAAATTGATATTGAGGACTTGAGAAAGGGGGCTCGTGATTGGTATCAATTTGTCAATTACGACCAGCTTCCGAGTCTTATTAACCGAACACAACCAATTGTTCATCAAACTCAAATCACCGAACCTAAAACACAGGAAGAAAAATTAATTCGCTCGTATGAGACGACCCCGCCACTCATCGTTTTTAAAGAAATCTCGGGCGGTGTTGAACCTTCGAATGCCAATTTGAAAACCTTAGAAGAGATCATGATTAAATATAAACTTCCCCCAGGTGTGGTAAATGTCCTAATTGAAGTGGTTATGAGAAAAACGGACATGAAATTTACAAAGGGTTTTGTCGAGTCAATCGCTAGTCATTGGGCAAGGAAACAAGTGAAAACGGTGAAAGAAGCGATGGAGCTCGCGAAGAATGAGGAACACAAGGTAACAGAAAGCAAAAAAACTACAAGATCGTCTAATAAAAAACCAATTCGGACAGAGTTAATTCCTGACTGGTTTGATGAAAGTACGAAAGATGCGGGCAAAGATCCCGCGCAAGGAAACAACAGTGAAGTTGAAGCGAAAAAGCGTGCGATTGAAGAAAAGTTAAAAGCGTTTCGCAAATAGGGGGTGACCAAAATTGGAAAAAATCAATCGAACATTGAAAAGATTAGCTTCTAATGAAAGCTTTCAAAAACGATATGAGCAACAACGCAGGCAAGTCCTTGAGAATCCGGATATTCAAGACTTTTTAGAACAACATCAAAATGAGATTGATCAATCCATGATTGATAAAAGCATGAGTAAACTGTACGAGTATACGAACCAAAGCAAAGAATGCCACAAATGTGAAAGTCTGGATAGCTGCATCAATTTCATGAAGGGATATCACCCAGAATTGGTATTATCCCGAAACTCCATTGATGTTGTTTATAAACGCTGTCCTCGAAAAATCATGGCAGATGAAAAAAAGAAAAATGAAAAACTAATCAAAAGTCTATATGTGCCAAGAGACATACTTGAGGCCACCTTTGAAGACTTTGAAGGAGACTCAGGCAGGCTTGATGCCGGAGATAAGGCCGCAACCTTTTTAATGAATTATGAGGCAGGTAAAAAACCAAAGGGCCTCTATCTTTACGGGAAATTCGGTGTTGGGAAGTCCTATCTATTAGGGGCAATCGCCAATGAATTGGCAAAAAAACAGATTTCTTCGATGATTGTCTATGTCCCTGAACTATTAAGGGAAATGAAAAGTTCGATTGCTGATTCGACTTTGAATGAAAAAATTGAAGCATTAAAAAAAGAACCGATCCTAATGCTTGATGATATTGGTGCAGAAGCTGTCTCGAGTTGGACCAGGGATGAAGTTTTAGGGCCAATATTGCAGTTCCGTATGCTTGAAAGCCTGCCGACATTTTTTACCTCAAACTTTAATTTTGGGGAGCTGGAGCATCATTTAACCTACAGCCAGCGGGGCGAAGAAGAAAAAATGAAAGCCCGACGAATCATGGAGAGAATCCGCTCCCTGAGTGTGCCAGTGATGGTCGATGGTCCAAACAGACGGGAATAAAACGTGTTTTCCGGATTGCTGAAACAGGTCAGCAGTCTTTTTTTTGCTAATAAGAAAGTATAAACTTTCGGTGCGAAAGTTCATACTTTCTAATTTCGCATAAGTGCAACTACGACTCTGTCTTCGCCTAACGGCTCGCCAATCGTCGAGTTTTCTTTATATTTTTTTCTGTAAATAACAAAAGCAACTGTCAGCTAACTTCTATTTTAGCCAAGTCCCCCATATATATTAACAAAGATTGGCTTAAAGGGGGGATTTGGTTGGCGGAAATCATCTTCCAAAGCAAGCTGGATGCTCAAAAGTTTTATTACCACTTGCTGGAGTACTTACCAAATAATTATGATAAAGAAACTATTCTTCTAATAGAAGATCAACATATAGTAAAATTTTTAGGTAGCTTCTTATCCATTGAAATTTCTACTATGGTTAAAAATGCATTTTACGAATTTATTACGAACATAAAACGTGACGATTGGTTTAGGGAAATATTAAAAAACCGTTATTTTTATGAGGATCTAGAAGTACAGCAACAAATAATGGAAATTATCTATTCCATTCTTGAAGGTCAAAGAGAAGATCTGATTGTATTTTTGAAGGATTCAAATGAAGAGCCTAATATTAAAGCAGCCATCGAGTATATCTTTCAGGATGATATTTCTTTTTCGTTTGACTCCTTTCATAAATTTCGTTTGCGGCCATACCTCCAGTTACTGGAAGGTTATGTTGAGATTGCCATTGATGAATATAAAATGGAGCAGGAGTATCAAATGTTTGTGCAAATGCTCAGGGACTTTTTACTGAACAGGGAACCAAAAATGGATGTTCTTCATTTATTGTTTGACGAGGAAATTACTTTTTATAACGACCAGTTTGTAGAGATGAAAAGAGCTGAATTAATTAGATTGATTGACCGAAAGTTACTTGTTAATCATCCTGTTTATGTCGATTCTGCTTCGATTGCACCACTTTTATCGCTTGCGCCTACAACTATTTTTCTGTATACAAAAGACCCAGAAGAACCCTTAGTTCGAACAATCAAAAACATCTTTGAAGAAAGAGTAACTGTGAAATCGTTTGCGTCCCTCCGTGAAGTTAAAAAATGGGCAACAGATAATAATTCTTCGGAAAACCATGCTTGAGATACAGGAATTTTTGTAATAATTTGTTTTTGTAGGTTGATGTCCCTTGATTTTTAGGGAATTAGTCATTATAATAACGTACATAGAATATTCATAGCAAAAGTAATGATAAGGATAACAGTATTTTTTACGGTTTCTAGAGAGGGAGGACAGGGCTGAAAGCCTCCTAACACGAAAATAATACTTACCACCTTTAAACTTCAGCAGTGAACACTTCATGTTTCCGTGAAGTCAGTAATTGTTGACGGCCACAGCCGTTAACTGACCAAAGTTATTTTCAATGTGTGTCATTCGAAAATGAAAAATTGGGTGGAACCACGTGTTTATCAAAACTCGTCCCTATTCCAGGGACGGGTTTTTTTATTTTTCAAAAGCGAATTTTCTGGGCAAAAATGACCCGAAGACGCTTCATTACAAAGGAGGAATTACCATGTCAGACGTTGTTAAGATTTCGTTTCCAGATGGGGCAGTAAAGGAGTTCCCACGTGGAACAACAACGGAAGATATCGCCGCTTCCATCAGCCCCGGCCTAAAGAAAAAAGCGATTGCCGGTAAATGGAACGGTCAACTTTATGATCTTCGCCGTCCAATTAATGAAGACGGTTCAATAGAAATCGTCGTCCCTGATTCCGTAGACGCATTAGAGGTTTTACGGCACAGTACAGCACACTTAATGGCACAGGCTGTTAAAAGGCTTTATCCTGGTGTGAATTTAGGAGTAGGTCCTGTTATTGAGGGTGGTTTTTATTATGATATGGACCTTGAGGAATCATTAACTCCAGAAGATCTGCCAAGGATTGAAAAAGAAATGGCGAAAATCGTCAATGAAAATATTGAAATTGTTCGTAAGGAAGTAAGCCGTGCGGATGCTGTTCAGCTATTTAAAGAAGCGGGGGACCCTTACAAGCTGGAACTAATCGAGGCGATTCCTGATGAGGAAACAGTGACAATCTATGAGCAAGGTGACTTTTTTGACCTTTGCCGTGGTGTCCATGTTCCATCGACAGGAAAAATTAAAGAATTTAAATTGTTAAGCATTGCAGGTGCCTATTGGCGCGGTGACAGCAAAAATAAAATGTTACAACGTATTTACGGAACAGCCTTTTTTAAGAAAGAGGATTTAGCTGAGCATCTTCGCTTGCTTGAAGAAGCGAAAGAACGTGACCACCGTAAAATTGGTAAAGAGTTAAACCTTTTCACTAGTAACCAATTGGTAGGACAGGGATTACCGTTATGGCTTCCGAAAGGCGCAACAATTCGTCGTGTGGTTGAACGTTATATTGTTGACAAAGAACAGCGTCTGGGTTATGACCATGTGTACACTCCGGTCATGGGCAGTGTTGATTTATATAAGACTTCAGGTCACTGGGATCATTACCAGGAAGATATGTTCCCGATCATGGAAATGGACAATGAACAATTGGTTCTTCGTCCAATGAACTGTCCACATCATATGATGGTGTACAAGAACAGCATTCACAGCTATCGTGAACTTCCTATCCGAATTGCCGAACTTGGAACAATGCATCGCTATGAAATGTCTGGTGCCCTTTCAGGACTACAGCGTGTTCGTGGAATGACTTTAAATGATGCACATATTTTTGTTCGTCCAGACCAAATTAAAGATGAATTCAAACGGGTTGTTAACCTAATCTTAGCGGTATATAAAGACTTTGATATTAATGACTATTCCTTCCGTCTATCTTACCGTGACCCGCAAGATACTGAAAAGTATTTTGACGATGACGCGATGTGGGAAAAAGCACAATCGATGCTGAAGGATGCCATGGATGATCTTGGTCTTAACTACTATGAGGCAGAAGGAGAAGCAGCATTCTACGGTCCTAAGCTTGACGTTCAAGTTAAGACAGCTCTAGGGAAAGAAGAAACACTTTCCACTGTTCAATTAGACTTCTTATTACCGGAACGTTTTGATTTAACATATGTTGGTGAGGACGGCAAGCAGCATCGTCCAGTCGTTATCCACCGTGGCGTTGTGTCAACAATGGAACGATTTGTTGCCTTCTTAATTGAAGAATACAAAGGCGCTTTCCCTACTTGGCTGGCTCCAGTACAGGTACAGGTTATTCCAGTATCTCCTGGTGCACATTATGAGTATGCTAAGCAAGTACAGGAGCAACTTCAAAATGAAGGCTTACGTGTCGAATTGGATGGCCGTGATGAAAAAATCGGCTATAAAATTCGCGAAGCTCAAATGCAAAAAATACCATATATGCTGGTTGTTGGTGATAAAGAAGTCGAAGACCAAGCTGTCAATGTCCGTAAATATGGTGAACAAAACTCAGAAACAAAGCCATTTTCAGAGTTTTTAGCAGCAATCGTTGCTGAAGTGAAAAGAGGATAATTTTTATTCGGAAGAGGGAGCAATCTCTCTTTCTTTTTTTAAAATAAAAAAATATATTGAATAATTTTCAGTTTCTTGCTAAAATAAATTTCGTTGTCAAAGGAAATAGTTTGTTTGACATTACGTCTTTGCTTATGTTATATTAACTAAGGTGAAAAATTGAATACTTGTTTTTGGGAAAAGAAGAAGCACCCGCTTCTCACCTGATTGACGCAATTGGCAGTTGGCAGGTTTTACGTGAACTTTTTGGTTTTATTACTTTTGTTCTGTAAAGTGTGGGTGCATTCATCCGCACTTTTTTGTTTGTTCACTTAATAGCACTGCTAAAAAGCTTAAATACCTGTTGATTCAATAGGGTGTCAGACGTTTAGGTTTGAAAAGGGTTCCTTATGATTTTCTTGACCAAAACGTTGTATTCGTGATAAAACCTTGGAGGTGGCTAATTATTAGCAAAGACATGTTGTTAAATGAGGGCATTCGCGCTCGCGAAATCCGCCTAATTGATCAAAATGGCGAACAGTTAGGGATTAAAACCAAAACTGAAGCCTTAGAGATTGCCGGAAGAGTGAATCTTGATTTGGTACTAGTAGCACCAAATGCAAAGCCTCCAGTCGGCAGAATTATGGACTATGGCAAGTTTAAATTCGAGCAGCAAAAGAAAGATAAAGAAGCTCGGAAGAATCAAAAAATCATTACTACTAAAGAAGTTCGTCTAAGCCCAACGATTGATGAGCATGACTTTAATACAAAGTTACGTAATGCGATTAAGTTCTTGGAAAAAGGCGACAAGGTAAAAGCTTCAATCCGTTTCAAGGGCCGGGCGATTACCCATAAAGAGATTGGTCAACGTGTGTTAGACCGTTTTTCAGAGGCGTGCAAGGAAGTTGCAACGATCGAATCACATCCTAAAATGGATGGCCGGAGCATGTTCCTGGTTTTAGCACCTAAAATCGACAAGTAATAAGGAGGATATCCCAAATGCCAAAAATGAAAACTCACCGTGGCGCTGCAAAGCGTTTCAAGAAAACTGGTTCAGGTCAACTTAAACGTGACCACGCTTATACAAGCCACTTATTTGCTAACAAATCTACTAAAGCAAAGCGTAAGCTTCGCAAAGCATCCCTTGTTTCTAAAGGTGATTTCAAACGCATTCGTCAAATGTTAACTTACATGAAGTAAAAATTCAGTGATCGATTTATATATTGGAGGGAAATTACATGCCACGTGTAAAAGGCGGTACAGTTACGCGCAAGCGTCGTAAAAAAGTTCTTAAATTAGCAAAAGGTTATTACGGTTCAAAACATACATTATACAAAGTTGCTAACCAACAGGTTATGAAATCATTAATGTATGCTTTCCGCGATCGTCGTCAGAAAAAACGCGACTTCCGCAAATTATGGATTACTCGTATCAATGCAGCAGCTCGTATCAACGGTCTTTCTTACAGCCGTTTAATGCATGGCTTAAAGCTTGCTGGTATCGAAGTAAACCGCAAGATGCTTGCTGAATTAGCAGTAAGCGATGCAAACGCATTTGCTGAATTAGCAAACGTTGCAAAACAAAACATTAACAATTAATTTGAAAAGCTAAAAGCGCCCTTAGGCGCTGGAGCTAGACATATGTAAAGGCCATTCTCTTTGATGAGGATGGCTTTTTCTATAAGGGGGTATTGGATATGAAAATATGGTTATTGGCCTATCTAATCATGAATATCGCAGGACTCGTGATTATGTGGGAGGATAAGAAGCGGGCAAAAAAACATGAATACCGAATCCGAGAGAGGACCTTGTGGCTGGTGGCATTATTTGGGGGCGCTGTCGGTACGACGGCAGGGATGCAGCTTTACCGCCATAAAACGAAGCATACATCGTTTAAAATTGGTTTTCCTGTCCTAGCAGTAATCGAACTCGTTCTTCTCATAAAGTTTCTGCTATAAAAAGGGTATGAATGGCGGCTAATCCTGCAAAAATTCCTTCACCGGACTTTTCCAATGGATTTCAGCATTCGGATAACACTCAAGGATTTTTTTATCCATATAAAAAAAGTCATCCTTAACTAGCCCTTTTAGCGAGACTGCATTTTCAGGCCAGATGATGATCGAGACAACGTCAAATGTGTTGTCAGCAGGACCCATGTATTTCTCACCAGCAAATATAGCACCTTTATAGGTAAGTAAGAAATTCTTTCTGACATCCTGATCATCAATTAATAAAAAACGTTTATGTTTACGGGCAGCTTCTAGTTTTCGTTTCGATGTAAAAAGGGATTTTAACACATAGCTAAATAAGAAGAATATAAAAAACAACAATACGAAGCGCAGCAACCATATCATGGCTAAGCCTCCTACACCTTTTTTCCTTCTAATACGATTCATCAGGAAAAAAGTTTCACTTTTATCATTTATGGAAATTGGCGGGCTTGATTATTTAACAATATAAAAAACAAGTCAATATATTTATCAACAATTAAGCTACATAAAAATTTCTTGAAACGAGGTTCGAAATGGAATATAAATTGAAAGTTAAATTAATAAATGATGATGCTTTATTACCCTATCGAGCGCATGATGGTGATGCTGGATTAGATTTATTTTCTATAGAGGAAAAAATAATCAAAGCAGGGGAAGCTGGTTTAATAAGAACGGGTATACAAATTGAATTACCTAAAGGAACGGAGGCACAGATTAGGCCTAGAAGCGGTCTAGCCTTAAATCACTCCATAACTGTGCTTAATAGTCCTGGGACTATTGATGAAGGGTACCGAGGGGAAATAAAAATTATCCTTATTAATCATGGGAAAGAGGATTTTACAATTGAAAAACAAATGAGAATTGCCCAAATGGTTATTGCCCCAGTATTAAAAGTTAACCTTATAGAAACAGAAATATTATCGGATACGGGTAGATCAGAAGGTGGATTCGGTTCTTCCGGTAAATAAAAGTATTATTGGACATTCGTTCCTTAATTAGAATTTGGGCTTTGCAGCATCAAATTTCTTTAATAAGGTGAGAATGTCCCTTTTCTACTATTTTAATCGATAATGTTCTGAGAATAAAAATAGGTATGGTTCCCCTTTTATACAAAATTTAATCATTAGATAAATGATCGAATAACTACCAAAATACTCAAAGCTAATCCAATTAATGAAAGAATAGAAAAAACAACTAATTCTTTTATTTCCTTTTTTCGTATTAACCGTAAAGCTTCCCAGGCAAAGAGTGTAACAAAAGTAAAAATTATCAAAAAAGTCTTGAACATTTTCCATTCCTTTTTATGAAGTATTTCTTCACTTACTTAAGCCGATTCTTCTTACAAAAACTTTTGAATTGATGGTTACGTCTACTTGTGAAAACTCCTGGTTCCAATTCTTCTTATAAAATGTATTCCATGCTTTTGGATATTCTCTGTAAACGGCTTGGCCAAATCCAAATATGTCTGATTGAAAGTCTTTTTGAGCCTCATTTACTACCAATTGAATTCGATTCTTAATCTCCTTTTCAATATTTTTTTGGATCCCTTCGATTACTTTTGGATTAAATAATACTAGCTTTGAAGTATTTTCAATTGCACTCATTTCTGAGGTCACATTAACAGTAAATTTCATGTGTCCATGTACAAGATGGGGAAGGATTTTGGTTTTTGATCTAATAATATCAAAACTAATATTTCCCCCGCCTTTTTCCTTTGGGACTTTAATGGAAATGACTCCTCCTTCTATTTCATTACGAAGCCATAAAATTCCACGGGTCTCAGCTTCATCCATCCAACCTATTAGCTTGTCTTTTTTAAATACAGCAGCCCCATTAATAGCCTGTGTTTTTCCTGATTCATTTTTTGTATCTACTTCTAATGAAGTTAAGTTATACTGAGGGGCATATGCTTCTAATCCGTCTGTAAGAAGCATGTTCAAAAAGTCTCTGACATAAACCTTTAAACCTACACTTAGCTTTGCAAGTTCCTTCGTTTCTTCAGCCGAAATACTTTCTAAATTTGGTATGTTTTTAATAACTTCGGAAGCCTCTCCTTTTGTAAACATGATAAAACTGTTCATTCGAGGTTGATGGAACCTTGTATAAAAATCAATAATATTAGAAACTCCCTTTCTAGCTAAAGCCTCACCGATTAACAAGACCCTGCTTTGAGAAAAGAATACGCGTCTTGATAGCTTCATTTGTAAATTTCGGTAAGCTTCAGAAACGGTCACACCTTTCTCTGAAATGACAAATGTACTGCGTTCTTTTCCTCCGCCATTACTTCCTCCAGAAGGTCCTAACTTTGTTGGTATGGCTACTTGAAGGGTTAAGCGAATCATATCGTCTTCAACAAGGTCTAATCCGATCGCACTAACAATGGCAATATCATTCACTTCAATCCGGTTCCAACAACCTGTAAGCAAAAAAACGTTTATGCCTACTATTAGCAGCTTTCTAATCGCTTTCATAATCCCATCCCGTCCTTTTAAAACGAACTAGTATTTACGGTTCCGGGGACCTAATCTCTTCAAATTCCTTTTTCCTGTTTGTTCTGGGCGTTCATTCATCTTCCACCAAGGAGCACGAATAAAAACGTCTTTAAGGTTGTTAAAATTAAGTGGGGCAACAGGGGCCAAATAAGGAACACCAAAGGAACGAAGTTGAACAAGGTGAACTAAAATAAAGAAAACCCCTAACAGGATCCCATAAAACCCTAACGTTGCGGATAAAAAAATCATTAAAAACCGAAGGATCCGAATAGCTCCTGTTAAGGTATAACTAGGAAACATAAATGATGCAATGCCTGTAGTGGATACAACTATGACTAATGGAGCAGAAACAATTCCCGCCTCAACAGCTGCTTGGCCGATTACTAATGCCCCAACAATACTAACTGTTGATCCAATTGGCCGCGGCAACCGTAAACCTGCTTCACGCAATGCTTCAAAGGTTATTTCCATTAATAGGGCTTCGATAACCGCTGGAAAGGGCACCGTTTCCCTTGAAGCTGCAACACTAAACAAAAGATTGGTTGGCAGTAATTCCTGATGGAAGGTAGTCACAGCAATATAAATGGAGGGAAACAACAGAGCGACCAATAAAAATAGATAGCGGATGAAGCGAATAAACGTTGCCATGATAAACTTTCCATAATAGTCTTCAGGGGAGCTCATCATTTGAAAAAAAGTCACAGGAACAACAAGAGCAAAAGGGCTATTTTCAACGATAATCCCAATCCTGCCTTCAAGAAGGTTACCGACCACTCGATCTGGTCGTTCAGTTTGCAATATTTGCGGAAACACTGAGAAAGGATGATCCTCAATAAGCTCTACAATGTAGCCGCTGTCCTCAATCGCATCGATATTAATCTGGTTTAATCTGCTGCGAACTTCTTCTACGATTGAATGCTGTGCAATCCCATCAAGATAGGTAATGACAACTTCGGTTTGGGAAAGGTTTCCGATCATTATACTTTCGAATTTAAGTTTAGTTGTTTTTAAACGTCTTCGAATCATACTTGTATTGGTTCGGATATTTTCAGTAAAGCCTTCTCTTGGTCCTAAAACGACCGCTTCGGATAGGGGTTCTTCAATTGAGCGCTTTTCCCATGCTTGTTCACTAATAAAAAGGGATTGTTTAAATCCATTAATCAGTAAAACGGTGTCACCTGACAAAATATGATTAATCACTTCCTGGATTGTTTCCCCTTGTTTTACTTGAGCTGAACTTAGTTCTTCTATTATGGTACCAATTGTCGGTTTAGGGTTATTTAGTAATACATCATTGTGTTTAACCAGAGGGGTTATGACATTTAATTCAATTCTTTCTATACCCACTAATCCATCGAGATAAAAAATCATAGCCGAGTATGTAGAGTTTACTACGAGCTCACGATATCTGAAATCTGAAGCCCCTTCAAAATAATGCTTTATCTGTAAAAAATCTTCCTGAAGAAATCCTGATAATTGATCGTTTCCTTTTTCCTCCTGAATTTTGTCTCGGTTTTGATTTTGGATAGTCGAATTTAATTTTTTAATCCGTCTTAAATTTCTCAATGAACGTACCACCCTTATTGATTAAATGAGACTATAGAAGGCCCAATTTTTTACGTATCATTGCGATGAAAAGTAATAAAATCGGCACAATGATTTGTAATAGAGTCTGAAAATATGGAACATAAAACTTAAATCCAAAATCTAAATGTTCAACATAATTAGGTGAGCTTATGAGCGATAAGGGGGTAATAATTAACCCTAGTGCAATCAATACGGAACGAGTTTGTTTTAACTCGAATAATTGAGAAATGGCAATGGAAGCACCGAATGTAAATCCTCCCACTTTAAAAAATACTCCTGCTACCATCATTAAAATAACAAGGGCATCAAACCGTTCAAGAAAGTCTGCAACAGAAACCATTTGAGTTGCAGCAAGCAGAGTAAAAAGATCCTTGTTGTAAATTTCCGGTCCTAACGTAGAAAGCATCATAATAGAATTAACTGTTAACAGGATTCCTCCGATGACTAGACTGGACAATCCTATCTTTCTGATATTTTGTTTATTGCTTAGAAAAGGAAAAAACATCATAATGACAATGATTTCGCCAAATGGGAAGTTTATGGCTTTTGGAACTGCTTTTTTCAATAAGGGCGTTACACCATTACCTAATATAGGAGTTAAATTTTTTACATCAAATGGATCAACACTTAGTAATAGAATCCAAATCAGGATAAGAGCAAAAATATATATAGGAAAGACGATTTCCGCCATTCGCCCCAAAGTCTCTACTCCGCCCAGCAAGCAATATATCATTAACACCATAAAGCTTCCTATTACCACTAAGATTGGGGTTTCAGTTAAGATGGTTGAGACAATCAGATCTCCCAATTCTCTGCACCCTCTTGCAGCAGAATAGGTAAAATGCGCAATATAAAGCAGGATAACGGGATAGGAAAGAAACTTTCCGATTATCTTTGGAAGCATCTGAACGAGTGTATCCCCTGAATAATAGGTTGATAATTGAGTATAAACAACCATTAATAATAGACTGGATATCATGCCAATTAGGATATAGATCCATGCATCCTGCTTCGTGTCTGCCCCTAATCCCAAAATCATCGCGGTGCCTAATACATAGCCTGCCATTAAATAAAAAAGCTGGATTGCACTGATTTTTTCCTTAATCATTAATTTATCTCCCTTTTGCAGTAAGAAAAGCTTATGACATACAAAAGCAAACCCGCCCTTAACAAAGTATTCCTTTTTACTTAATATTCTCCATAAAGATACATGTTATCCATGAAGACTAGATTCCGTAAACCTCTTAAAGATTCAAAGGATGCTGAGTTATTTAAACCAATCAGAGAGAAATTTGTAACTTTACAATTTACTTCTGTATAATAAAATTGTACCTATACAAAGGGGGCGAAATAATGGTAAAACTTGATGAAACCTTGACGATGTTAAAAGAGTTAACCGATGCCAAAGGGATTCCCGGCAATGAGTGTGAAGTACGCGAGGTCATGAAAAAATACATAGCTCCATTCGCCGATGAAATCACAACCGATGGACTTGGCAGTTTGATTGCACAAAAGGTAGGTAAAGAGGGCGGCCCGAAAATCATGGTGGCTGGTCACTTAGATGAAGTCGGCTTCATGATTACTCAAATCGATGACAGAGGTTTTCTTCGTTTTCAAACGGTTGGCGGTTGGTGGGGGCAGGTAATGCTTGCACAGCGCGTGACGATTGTTACGAGAAAAGGAGATGTAACCGGGATTATCGGTTCTAAGCCTCCGCATATTTTATCAGCGGAAGCTCGCAAAAAACCGATTGAAATTAAAGACATGTTTATTGATATTGGTGCATCTAGCCGTGAGGAAGCCACTGAATGGGGCGTTCGTCCAGGCGATATGGTTGTGCCATATTTTGAATTTACAGTGATGAACAATGAAAAAATGCTATTAGCCAAGGCTTGGGATAACCGGATTGGCTGTGCAATTGCCATTGATGTCCTGAAACAATTAAAGGGTGTAGATCATCCGAACGTTGTTTATGGGGTAGGTAATGTTCAAGAAGAGGTAGGGTTGCGTGGTGCCAAGACAGCCACTGCAAAAATCAAACCGGATATCGGCTTTGCTGTTGATGTCGGTATTGCTGGGGATACACCTGGAATTTCGGAACGAGAAGCAATGAGTAAGATGGGAAAGGGACCACAAGTTGTTATCTATGATGCCTCACTAGTAGCGCATAAAGGTTTACGCGATTTAGTGACCGATACAGCCGATGAATTGAACATCCCCTATCAATTCGAGTCCATTCCTGGCGGTGGTACAGATGCAGGTTCGATCCACTTGACACATCATGGAGTTCCGGCGCTTCCGATTACGATTGCGACGCGATATATTCATTCACATGCGGCTATGCTCCATCGTGATGATTATGAAAACGCAGTGAAGTTGATTGTCGAAGTCATTAAGCGCTTAGACCGGGAAACTGTTGATAAAATTACGTTTGAATAATAGCTTATCGAATCCTCGGTCAGATGGCCGGGGATTTTTTTACCCTTCCGCTCAAATCAACATTGTGCCAAAATCAACAATGAGTTTTAACATATCCAATAAAAAAACTGCCGATAAATTATCGACAGCCTCACGAAACGATTACTTTAACCCACTCTCAAGGGTTGTAAGCATTTCTTTTTTCTCATCTTCGGATGAATTTTTCCAAATGATTTCAAATAAAACACCAAGACCTGGGAGCATTTTTTCTTCCCCATTTTGAATAGCATCAACAATGGTATCTTCTAATTGATCTTGTGTATTTCCTGAAACATTGTGAACAATGGCATTACGTAAATTTAAATTCATGTATATGCACTCCTTTTTATCCTGTATTTCTTAAATAGTTTTTCTACTTTTGGTTTTATTATGTATTTTTGTTAGGCTATAATTAAAAAATCATCGTTATTGTAAAAGGAGAGCGGGTTTTGAAATATATTGAATCGATAAATAACCCTAAAGTAAAACAGTGGAAAAAGCTTTTAACCAAAAAAGAACGGGATAAGTCAGGAACATTTTTAGTTGAAGGCTTTCATTTAGTGGAGGAAGCGCTAAAACAAGGTGAGCAAATTTTAGAAATCATTGTTTCTGAAAAAGTAGATTTACCTTCCCGCTTCGATACTGGTTCGACGCCAGTAATACAAGTCACGGAAGAGATATCGAATGCATTAACAGATACAGAGGCACCACAAGGAGTTTATGGGGTTTGCCGAATAGCAAATGCTGAAGTAGTAGATGCCAAAACCTTCCTATTTATCGATGCCGTTCAGGACCCAGGAAATCTCGGAACAATGATTCGCACAGCAGATGCAGCAGGGATCGACGCCGTTGTGGTAGGACGGGGAAGTGTGGATATTTACAACTCAAAGGTCCTTAGGTCGGCACAAGGAAGCCATTTTCACCTTCCGATAATAAGAGGCGACCTTCATGAATGGATGGACAAACTTCAGGAAAAAAATATTCCTGTATACGGTACAGCACTTGAAGGGGCATCTGCATATACTGACATTTCCACGGGAGATTCTTTTGCTCTGATTGTCGGAAACGAAGGGAATGGCGTCGGGAAAGACATTCTCTCAAGCACCACAGCCAACCTGTATATCCCGATTTACGGCAAAAGTGAATCCTTAAATGTTGCCGTAGCAACAGGGATTCTGCTCTATTATTTGAAAAAATAGGCGGAAACTAGTTTGACCTTTACAGGGAAATTATTATATAATAATGAACAATATTGAATATTAAAGAACGATGACGGAGAAAAGTACCTTATTTAGTGACCATTTAGGGAGAAAGTGCCGCGACTGAAAGCACTTTTATGGGAGAGATAAGCGAAGTTCACCTCCTGAGTTGGCATCGGGACCATTTTCGCGAACGAAAATGTAAAGATGCACCGGCAGATGCCGTTATCCGAATGAAGCGAACACAATGTTTCTTTACATAACGTGTTTACAAGGGTGGTACCGCGAACTATAAACCTCGTCCCTTTCCAGGGATGGGGTTTTTTTGTTTTTTCATTGGTGCCTGACACCGATTAACCGATTAATATTAAGGAGGAATTGACATGCAAGAACGTTTAAAGGAATTGCAGGAAGAGGCTATTCAAAAAATTGAACAGTCGGTAAGCTTAAAAGAATTAAATGACATTCGTGTTGCCTACCTAGGAAAAAAGGGCCCAATCACGGAAGTACTACGCGGAATGGGAAAGCTTTCTGCTGAGGAGCGTCCAGTTATGGGGGCATTAGCAAACGAAGTCCGTGAAGCGATTGCTGTTAAAATTGAAGCCAAACAAACAGGGTTAGAAGAGGCGGCTGTTTTAGAAAAATTAGCTTCTGAAAGCATCGATGTTACCCTCCCAGGACGACCAGTTAAGGTTGGAAACCACCATCCACTGACAAGAATCATCGAAGAAATTGAGGATTTATTCATTGGCATGGGGTATCAGGTAGCGGAAGGTCCTGAAGTAGAGCAGGATTATTATAACTTCGAAGCGCTTAATTTACCGAAGGGGCACCCGGCCCGCGACATGCAGGACTCTTTCTATATCACAGAAGATATCCTGCTTCGTACCCATACCTCACCAGTTCAAGCGCGGACGATGGAAAAGCACCAAGGCAAGGGCCCAATCAAAATTATCTGCCCAGGAAAGGTGTACCGTCGTGATAATGATGATGCGACACACTCCCATCAATTTATGCAAATCGAAGGCCTTGTGGTCGGTGAGAACATCCGCATGAGTGACCTTAAAGGAACATTAGAAGTTTTTGCGAAAAAAATGTTCGGCGAAGATCGTGAAATCCGCCTGCGTCCAAGCTTTTTCCCATTTACTGAACCTTCAGTAGAAATGGATATTTCTTGTAAAATCTGCGGCGGTCATGGCTGTAGCGTTTGTAAGCGAACAGGATGGATCGAAATTCTCGGTGCCGGTATGGTCCATCCTAACGTTCTTGAGATGGCTGGATATGACTCTAAAAAATACACTGGCTTTGCTTTCGGTATGGGACCAGAGCGGATTGCGATGTTAAAGTACGGTGTGGATGATATCAGACATTTCTATACAAATGATGTTCGTTTCTTAAAACAATTTTCAAAACACGAGTGAAACTGAATGCTTCAACCCGTTGAAGCTGGATAATAAAAGGAGGATGACGACATGTTCGTTTCATATAAATGGCTCCAGGATTATATTGATTTAACTGGAGTAACAGCAGCTGAATTAGCTGAAAAAATTACAAAAAGCGGTATTGAGGTCGAAGGAGTAGAAATCCTTAACGACGGCATCCAAGGCGTAGTCGTTGGTCATGTCCTTGAACGAGAGCAGCACCCAAATGCTGATAAATTAAGTAAGTGTCTTGTTGATGTCGGCGGGGAACAACCGGTCCAAATTATTTGTGGTGCTCCGAATGTGGCCCAAGGTCAAAAGGTTGCAGTGGCCACAGTTGGCGCAGTTCTTCCAGGTAATTTTAAAATTAAACGGGCGAAACTACGTGGCGAAGAATCAAACGGAATGATTTGTTCGCTTACTGAGTTAGGGATGGAAGGAAAAGTTGTACCGAAAGAATATTCTGAAGGAATCTTTGTTTTTCCAGCAGATGCTGAAGTGGGTGTTGATGCACTTGCCATGTTAAATCGAGACGATGAGATCCTTGAACTGAGCTTAACTCCAAACCGTGCGGATTGCTTAAGCATGCTAGGAGTTGCCTATGAAGTGGCGGCAATCCTTGGAAGAGAAGTTAAACTTCCGGAAACGAACCTTCAGTCTGCAACTGAAAAAGCATCTGATTATGTAAAAATTGTCGTTGAGGCAAAAGAAGATAACCCATTATATGTGGCAAAAATCATTGAAAATGTAAAAATCGGCCCATCACCGTTATGGATGCAAACGCGCTTAATGTCAGCTGGGATTCGTCCACACAATAATGTGGTTGATATTACTAACTATATTCTTCTTGAATACGGTCAGCCGCTTCATGCGTTTGATTATGACCGCTTAGGTTCAAAAGAAATCCTTGTCCGCCGTGCAGCAGATGGGGAGAAATTTGTCACGCTCGATGATGTAGAACGCACACTTACAGCTGATCATTTAGTCATTACAAATGGAACTGAACCTGTTGCTCTTGCTGGTGTTATGGGGGGAGCAAATTCAGAAGTAATTTCAGACACAACGACTGTTTTACTTGAATCAGCTTACTTTAACGGGGCTACGATCAGAAAAGCTTCGAAAGATCATGGTTTAAGAAGTGAAGCGAGCGCTCGGTTTGAGAAAGGTGTCGACCCGAATCGTGTTCGTGCTGCTGGAGAGCGTGCCTCCTATTTAATGGCAAAATACGCGGGCGGTGAAGTATTAGAAGGTGCTGCTGAGGCAGACACAATGACGGTTGAGCCGGCAGTTGTTTCGATAACTTTAGAAAAAATTAATCGTGTTCTTGGTACAGATCTTGTGATGAAGGACGTGAAGGAAATTTTTGATCGTCTTCAATTCGGTGTAAGTATTGAGGAAGATACCATCACCGTAACGGCACCAACACGCCGCGGCGATATTAAAATAGAAGAAGATTTACTGGAAGAAGTAGCTCGCCTTTTTGGTTATGATAATATTCCAAAAACGTTGCCGATTGGATCAACTACACCAGGTGGTTTGTCTGAGTATCAGAAAAAACGCCGTGTGGTTCGTCAATATCTTGAGGGTGCCGGCTTGTACCAAGCTGTAACGTATTCCCTAACTAGCGAGGAGAAAGCAGCACAATTTGCGCTTGAAAAGCGGGATACGATTCGTCTTTCGATGCCAATGAGTGAAGAGCGCAGCATTCTTCGTTTGAGCATCATGCCACAGCTTTTGGAAGTATTAAAATATAACAGTGCTCGCCAAAACGATAGTTTGGGTGTATATGAAACAGGTGCGGTGTTCTTAGCAAATGGCACTGACACGCTTCCAACAGAAAAAGAACATTTAGCAGCAGCCGTTACCGGGCTTTGGTCCAGTCATTCTTGGCAAGGGGAGAAGAAGGTTGTTGACTTCTTCGTTGTTAAAGGCATTTTAGAAGGAATGTTTGCTAAACTCGGACTGATTGAACAAGTTCAATTTGTGCAGGCACAGGTAGACGGCATGCACCCTGGCCGTACCGCAGAAATTCACCTAAACGGTGAGAAAATCGGCTTTATCGGTCAAGTCCACCCAACTGTTCAAAAAGACCTGGATTTGAAAGATACCTATGTATTTGAACTTTCACTAAAAGCAGTACTTGAAGCTGATACTCCGGCATTACAATACGAAGCCATCCCTCGCTTCCCGTCAATCACAAGAGACATTGCCCTTGTGGTAAACAAAGAAACGGTGTCAGGCACCCTAAAAGAAATTATTTTAACAACTGGTGCACCGCTTCTGAAAGAAGTTAACGTGTTTGATTTATATGAGGGAGACAAGATGGAAGAGGGCATGAAATCGATCGCGTTCTCTTTGAAATATGTTGATCCAGTCCGTACGTTGACTGATGAAGAGGTAACAAAAGTTCACAACCGAGTACTTGACGCCTTGAAAGAAAAGGCAGGAGCTGTTTTAAGAGGTTAAATCAATAGAAGCCAGCCCGAATGTGTAGATTTTCGGGCTGGCTTTTTTTGTGTGTCTGAGGGGGAAATTTTGCTTCGCTGATATATTAAATTTATCGCTGATAAATCGTGCGTAATCGCTGATATATAGGCTTGCTTCGCTGATAAATTAATCATTCGCGCTGAAAAAATAAATAGACAAATATTATTAACAAATTTCGCTAAAATTCGGCAGGGATTTCATTCTTTGGTCAGAATTATATTAGTAAAATGAAAGGGGTGTTAAGTTTGATCATAAAAGCAAGGACAATTCCATTAGTAATTCTAATTTTAGAGGCATTATGCCGGCGTCTCCCTCTAAATTACCCAAAGTATCAGCAAATTTTAGAGGAGCTGGGGAGGAGGCATGCCGGATACAAAGGTGAGGTGAGTCTTGATTATTATTTACGTCTCCTTTCCATTGATAAATACCAGATCCTTCACGATTTAAACCTTCCTGATGGTGACTACAACTGCCAAATTGATACCCTTATCCTCACACCAGAATTCGCCCTAATTATTGAAGTGAAAAATATGACTGGTAAATTAATATTTGATACAGATAATGAGCAGTTTACCCAAATAAACAATGACAAGGAAAAAGGTTACCCTGATCCGATTGCTCAATCAGAAAGGCATAAAGAGTATATAGAAAAACTGATGGCAGAACATAAATTTCCTAAAGTTCCAGTTGATTATCTAGTAGTTATCAGCAATGGATATGCTTCATATGTCATCACCGGGAAAAATGCTCATAAAGTGAAGCCGCGAATATGTAAGTCAGATGCTTTCATAAATAAAATTCAGTTTTTTGAAAAACAATATACTAATCCTCTCCTTCGTGCGAAAGATCTCCGAAAACTAAGCCGACTCCTTGTAAAGATGAATAAGGTACCGACAAGCTATATTTTGAATAAGTATGGAATTAACAAAGCGGATTTATTAACCGGTGTTTGCTGCCCTGACTGCAATTATGTTCCACTTATTCGAGTGAAAAAGAAATGGTACTGCTCTTCATGCGATAAATTTTCAAAAGATGCTCATATTAATGCCCTGAGAGATTACTTTCTCCTCTTTGATTCGAAAATTACAAATAAGCAGTTTCGTGAGTTTGCGCAAATAAAATCACATGATACAGCAAAAAGATTACTGCTTTCTGTAAATCTGAATTTTTCGGGAACAAAAAAGGGACGCATTTACTTTCCGAAGACTTTACCATGGTAAACTTCCATTTCGCTGATAAAAATTTATAATCGCTGATATATCGGATTTATCGCTGATAAATGGTTCGGAATCGCTGATAAAACTCTATTTTTCGCTGATATAATTAAAAATTTCTATTATGGTAGTAAATTTGTGCATTTTTTATGAGAATTTGCTTTTTAAAAAGAGTAAATATCATATTTTTAAGAAAAAATCGTTAAAAATCACAAAAAGAGATTGCACCAAAGGGCAACCTCCTTCAAATTCCGCATTAAATTATATTTTCTCAAAAATGAGGTCATAGTTTTTCGCTAAGACCATGTCTAAATCGGTCAATCCGCCTGCATTCCATGAGGTTAGTCTAAGTGTCACTAATTTATAATCGATCGCAATAAATGGGTGATGATTTTTTTCTTCCGAGAGCTGGGCAATGACATTTACGAACGCCACGCCTTGTAAAAACTCACGGAAGCGGTACTTTTTCACGATGAATTTTCCGTCCAGTTTCCAGCCTGATAATCCCGCAACAGCGGTAGTAATCTCCGCTTCACTTAGTCGATTTGCCACCACTATCCCTCCAAACACCGTTTCTATTATATCGATTTGCCACACTAAATCCCTCCAAAAACCGTTTCTATATATCTATTCTATTTGCAACAACCCCAAAAAACATGTCAATTTCGTTTTTTATTAACAAGCGCCATCGCTTTATAGGTATTGGCAAAGTGAAGCTTAACAAAAGACGGAAGGATGTCGCGGCCTTTGCTCATAATCAGCTTTGCTGCAGCTACATCCACCTGTGCCCCGGCACCTTTTGGAATCTTAAAGTCGGCAGCCTCGCTAAGTTTATCGATATATTGGATAAAGGCATAGCGGGCGAGAATACTTGCAGCAGCGACAGCTAAATGGATACCTTCAGCTTTCGTACTAAAATAAACATTCTCTTTGGCAATCGCTTTTTGGCTTTTTAAATGCTGAAAATAGGTACTAGCTTGAACAAATTGGTCGATGAGAATCGCCTCAGGTTTCTCAGGTGAAATTTTGTCTAACACATTTAAGATCGCTTGATTATGTAAAATTGCCTTCATTTTCCCTTGCGACATGCCCGACTGCTGGACCTGATTATATTTTTCGTTTTTTAACGTCATCAAACTAAATGGAATAATATCTTTAATGACCTTTGCGATCGCAATGATTTTTTCATCGTTTAAATCCTTCGAGTCGCGCACACCTAATTCTTTTAATAAAGGGATATTTTCCTTTTTCACGTAGGCTGCCACCACTGTAATCGGCCCGAAGAAGTCTCCCGTACCGACTTCATCTGAACCAATAGCAGACATTTGACCGATGCCAGTTGGAAGGTCACCTTTCGCAACAGATTTCGAATGGGAAGAGCTCGGCTTCTTTGAGGACGCGCTTGCACTGCCCCATCTACCTGCCTCTTTTTCACTATCATTTCCCTGAAATAAAACTTTACCTGATTTATAAGCTGTGATCATACAAGCAGACGTTTTCGCTGCAAACACACTTCCAGGGATGTTTTTATCTAATAAATTTTTTCCGTAAAAGTTTCTCATTTCCATTATCTTATTCATTTCTAAATTCAATACAACATTACCCATACTACAAACACCACATTTCTAAATAATATAAAATATGCTTTAACTTTTCCACAGATAACGGTTCATGTTATGATATAGAGTAGGATTCTCTGAATGGAGGCAGGACGTTGTCGAATAATCAAAAAAATAGAACAACCGTAGATATATACGGTCAAGCTTACGTTATTATGGGCACGGAAAGTCCAAGCCACATCCGGCATGTGGCTTCATTAGTTGACAATAAAATGCGCGAAATCAGTTCTAAGAATCCAAATTTAGACGCAAGTAAACTCGCCGTTTTAACAGCCGTAAATGCAGTCAATGATTATCTCAAAATGAAAGACCAATTAGATCGGCTCCAATCAGAACTACTAAAAGAAAAGGACTAAAAAATATGTTGGATTTAGCAATTATCATCTTTTTAATTATTGGATTCTTTGTAGGCCTAAAAAGAGGCTTAATACTGCAGCTTGTTCATTTAATAGGTTTTATTATTGCATATGTAGTAGCAAATTCATACTACGAACAGTTAGCACCCAAGTTAACATTATGGATTCCTTATCCAAACTTTGGAAATATTGCTACATTAAAACTTCTAACTGATAGCAGTAATATGGAGGCAGCTTTTTACCGAGCGATCGCCTTTGTTATTATCTTTTTTGCTGTAAAAGTGTTATTGCAAATTATTGGTTCAATGCTTGACTTTATTGCCCATTTGCCAGTACTTAGGCAGTTAAATGTTTGGGCAGGAGGCCTTTTTGGTTTCATTGAAGTATATTTAGTTATTTTTATTTTATTATATATTTCAGCCCTGGTACCAATTGAATTTTTACAAAATGCTTTGGATCATTCGATTATGGCAAAAGCAATTGTGAATCACACTCCTATCCTTTCACAGCAAATAAAGAGCATGTGGATTGAATATACAGCTGCTTTAACTTCTCTGTAGCAGAGAAGTTTTTCTATTCATGCCTTAAAGTAGGATAAAATGAAAATGCTAAATAGTAGGTAGGTGGATAATTAAATGGAAGTTAATAAAAAAGAAATCATTCGTTTGCTGGAAACGATTGCGGTTTATATGGAGTTAAAGGGGGAAAACCCTTTCAAGGTTTCAGCCTTTCGGAAAGCGGCTAACGCATTGGAAACCGACGAACGCGACGTAACAGAGATTGAAGACTTTACCGCCATATCTGGAATCGGTAAAGGCACGGCTGCTGTCATTGATGAATACATAAAGGATGGTACTTCTTCGGTATTAAAGGAGTTGAAGGAGGAAGTCCCAACAGGACTAATCCCGTTATTGCAGCTTCCGGGGCTTGGCGGAAAGAAAATTGCTAAACTATACAAAGAATTAAAGGTCGTTGATGTTTCCAGTTTAAAAGAAGCCTGTGAAGCAGGGCAAGTACAAGCGCTTGCTGGCTTTGGTAAAAAAACAGAAGAAAAAATCCTAAGTGCGATTGCCAATGTCGGCTCAAGACCGGATCGATTGCCGTTAGCATACATGCTTCCGATTGCAGAGCAAATTGAAGCAACATTAACCGAATTACCAGATATTCATCGGTTTTCACGTGCGGGAAGTTTGCGCCGGATGAGAGAGACGATCAAAGACCTTGATTTTATTATCTCCACTAATGAACCTGAACGAGTGCGCGGGCATCTATTGGAATTGCCAAATATAAAAGAAGTGATTGGTGCGGGCGATACAAAGGTTTCGGTAGTTTTTGGATATGATTATGATATTTCCGTTGATTTCCGTCTGGTTAAGCCGGAAGAATTTACAACCACCTTGCACCATTTTACCGGATCAAAAGAACATAATGTCCGGATGCGACAATTAGCGAAGGAACGCGGTGAAAAAATCAGTGAGTATGGCGTGGAAAACGTCGAGACGGGAGAAATTCGCACGTTTTCTTCTGAAGAGGAATTTTTCAAGCATTTTGATCTTCCGTTCATTCCTCCGGAAATTAGAGAGGACGGTAGGGAAGTAGAAACGTTCTCTGCTACTGAGGAATTAATTGAGCTCGAAGATATCAAGGGTGACCTTCATATGCATTCCACTTGGAGTGACGGTGCTCATTCAATCGAACAAATGGCTGAGGCTTGCCGGGCTAGAGGTTATCAATATATGGCGATTACTGACCATTCACAGTATTTAAAGGTGGCAAATGGTCTGACTCGTGAAAGACTGTTAAAACAAAGAGAAGAAATTAAAAAATTAAATGAAAAGTACGACGATTTTCTTATTCTAGCCGGTGTAGAAATGGATATTCTTCCTGATGGCACGCTCGACTATGACGATGAATTCCTTGCTGATATGGATTTCGTTATTGCCTCCATACATTCTGCTTTTTCCCAATCAAAGGAAAAAATTATGGAGCGGCTTAAAAACGCGTTGACGAATGCTCATGTCGATTTAATTGCCCATCCAACCGGGAGAAAAATCGGCCGCCGCGAAGGGTACGATGTCGATATTGATTTACTTATCCAACTAGCCAAAGAAACCAATACGGCGCTAGAATTAAACGCCAATCCTAACCGTCTTGACCTTGCGGCTGAATATTTACGGAGAGCACAGGATGCAGGGGTGAAAATTCTCATCAATACCGATGCTCATAAAATGGATACATTAAAGCATATGGAAATCGGTGTTTCTGCAGCCAAAAAGGGCTGGATCAAAAAATCGTCCGTAATAAATGCACTAGATAAAAATGACCTGCTAGAATTTTTGCATAATCGAGGATAAGGAGGTTATCTCCATGCAAGAAAAAGCTTTAAAGGTATTAGAATTCACCAAGGTAAAAGAGCAACTTTTAGAACATGCTGCTTCGTCACTTGGTAGAAAAAAAATAAAGGACTTAGTCCCCTCCACTGATTTTGATGAAGTGGTCAAACTTCAAGCAGAAACAGATGAGGCGGCAACCGTGTTTCGTGTAAAAGGAAATGTTCCACTCTCAGGTGTCCATGATATTCTTGCACACATCAAACGTTCCGTAATTGGCGGTGTGTTAAGTCCGCATGAACTGGTCCAAATT
Organism: Bacillus sp. ISL-46; assembly: GCF_018613205.1. NCBI lineage: Bacteria > Bacillati > Bacillota > Bacilli > Caryophanales > Bacillaceae > Bacillus > Bacillus sp. ISL-46. Next base: position 241,673 of record NZ_JAGGQR010000015.1, on the reverse strand, counting down.
GCTAGCACCATCCATGCCAGCCGGCAAATGAAACGATTTATTGAGGATTTCGCTGACGAAAGAACAGAAATTCCGATTTTGTCTGAACAAGCAGAGCGGATTATTCCGCTCACCAATCTCGAGCAATCGATCAAACAAGCGATTGATGAAAGCGGCGAGGTGTTAGACAGCGCAAGTGACCTGCTGCGTTCATTAAGGCATCAACTTAGGTCCAATGAGTCACGGGTTCGGGAAAAACTTGAAAGTATGATTCGGTCATCAAATGCCAGCAAAATGCTTTCCGATGCCATAGTCACCATTCGTAATGACCGCTTTGTTATTCCAGTTAAACAGGAGTATCGCGGTCACTACGGCGGAATTATTCATGACCAGAGTGCATCCGGACAAACACTTTTTATTGAACCCCAAGTCATTGTCCAGTTAAATAATCAACTGCAGGATATTCGTGTCAAGGAACAGCTGGAAATCGATCGAATTCTAACAGCACTATCTGCTGAAGCAGCCGAGCATGAGAGCGAACTCAAAGTGATCGTGGAAGTCCTGGCTAATTTGGACTTTATTTTTGCAAAAGCAAGATATGGAAAACGAATAAAAGCATCGATGCCGATTATGAATAATGAGGGGAGAATTGCTTTATATAAGGCAAGACACCCGCTCATTCCGATCGATGAAGTAGTTGCTAACGATATTATGCTTGGGAAAGACTTCACAACTATTGTGATTACTGGCCCGAATACGGGCGGTAAAACAGTTACCTTAAAAACACTGGGATTATGTACATTAATGGCTCAGGCAGGATTGCGGGTTCCGGCCTATGACGGATCTGAACTTGCCGTCTTTGATGCTGTGTATGCTGATATTGGCGATGAACAGTCGATAGAACAAAGTTTAAGTACATTTTCCTCCCATATGGTCAATATCGTCGAAATCTTAAATAGGGTTGATTTTAATAGCCTTGTATTATTTGACGAGCTAGGTGCAGGAACGGATCCACAGGAAGGCGCTGCCTTAGCTATTTCGATTTTAGATGAGGTCCACAAACGCGGGGCAAGGGTGATTGCTACGACCCACTATCCGGAGTTAAAGGCATATGGTTATAACCGTGAGGGTGTGTTGAACGCGAGTGTTGAGTTTAATGTTGAGACATTAAGCCCAACATATAAACTACTGCTTGGAGTACCAGGGCGGAGTAACGCCTTTGAAATCTCGAAACGGCTGGGCTTAAATGAACGGGTCATTCTGGCTGCCCGTTCCCATGTGAGTGAAGATACGAACCAAATCGATAAGATGATTGCATCCTTGGAAGATAGCAAACGGCTGGCAGAAAAAGAGCAGGAGGAAGCCCGCGATTATTTAAAATCTGCTGAAAAGCTTCATCAAGACCTGCAAAACCAACTGATGGAGTTTTACGAGAAAAAAGACTCTATGCTCGAAAAGGCAGCAGAAAAAGCTGGGGAAATCGTGGAAGAGGCGAAAAGTGAGGCCGACAAGGTAATCCGCGACCTGCGTAAAATGAGAACAGAAAAGCACGCAGAAATTAAGGAGCATGAATTAATTGATGCAAAGCGGCGTCTAGAAGGAGCAGCACCGGAAGTACCAAAATCAGCCAAGCTCGCAAATAAGAAAGTGAAAAAGCATACGTATATGCCTGGTGACGAGGTGAAAGTGCTTACCTTTGGTCAAAAAGGCACGCTGGTTGACAGAGTATCTTCGAATGAATGGCAGGTTCAAATCGGAATTCTCAAAATGAAAGTAAAAGAAAAAGACATCGAATATATGAGTACCCCGAAACAAGTAGAAACCAAGCCGATGGCGATTGTAAAAGGTCGGGATTCATTTGTTAAACTGGAGTTAGATCTACGCGGGGAAAGGTATGAAGATGCTCTCCTTAAGGTGGAAAAATATATTGATGATGCCCTGCTATCCAGTTATCCGCGTGTATCGATTATCCACGGGAAAGGTACTGGTGCATTAAGACAGGGAGTTCAGGAATACTTAAGAAACCATCGTCAAGTTAAAAAAATTCGGTTTGGGGAAGCCGGCGAAGGTGGATCAGGCGTAACCATCGTTGAGTTTAAATAATGTCGGGGAGTTTTGGCAATGGACCAGTTTTGGGAGAATGAATATATCCAAATAGCTGCTTATTATAGCGTCGTGATTTTATGCTTGGTTGTCTTTTTAGCTATTTTTGAAATGGTAACCAAATATAAAAATTGGGAAGAAATTAAAAAAGGTAATGTGGCTGTGGCGATGGCAACCGGAGGGAAAATTTTGGGCGTTGCCAATATCTTTCGCTATACGATTGAGCAGAATAATTCGCTGCTTGCGATGGTTGGTTGGGGGATCTATGGCTTTATACTATTAGTAGTCGGTTATTTTATCTTTGAATTTTTAACGCCAAAATTCAAAATTGACGAAGAAATCCAAAAGGATAACCGCGCAGTTGGTTTTATTTCGATGGTTATTTCAATTGGCTTATCGATTGTAATCGGTGCAGGAATTACATAAGGGGAGAATAAAAAAGTGGAGACCTTAGCTAAAGTACTTCTTGGATTATGCGGCTTGTTTTTGCTAATCGGCTTGATCTATATGTTGTTTTTTGCTTAACTCAAAATCATCGCTGAGAGATATCAGCGGTGATTTTTTTTATTCTTACACCGCTAAACGGACGCCTCCGCTTTTCTTGCAACTTCAATTGTTAATTGTCAAATACTGTACTATAATAAAAGAGAAGTGTGAATTTTTAAAATTATCCAAATAGAAAAGGGGGATATTATGTATGAATCAAAACCGTGGCTGGCCCTGTACCCAAAGGAAATTCCCGCCACACTGGAATACACCTCAGAGCCAGTACAGCAATACTTAGTGAATTCTGCTCGGAAATTTCCAGAAAAAGTGGCCATTCATTTTATGGGAAAAGAAATTACCTACATGAAGCTTTATGAAGAAGTAATGAGTTTTGCTGGCTATTTGCAGGGAAACCTTGGCATTTCCAAAGGGGACCGCGTTGCTATTATGCTTCCTAATACACCTCAGGCTGTAATTAGTTATTTTGCAATATTAATGACAGGCGGAGTTGTCGTCCAAACCAACCCATTATATACGGAACGTGAACTTGAATACCAAATGAAAGATTCAGGCGCGAAGGCTATCATCACACTCGACATCCTCTACCCACGCGTATCTAAAGTGATGCCGCAAACAGAATTACAGCATGTAATTGTAACCGCTATCAAGAGCTACTTACCATTCCCTAAAAATCTAATTTATCCCTACATCCAGAAAAAACAATATGGAATTGTCGTTAATGTTCAACACAAAGGAAGCACGCATTTACTTTCGGAAATATTAAAAATGAAACCTCAAAAAGTGAGGAATTATGATTTCAACCCTGAGGAAGATGTAGCACTCCTTCAATATACAGGAGGGACGACAGGATTTCCAAAAGGAGTTATGTTAACACATAAAAATTTAATTGCCAATACAAAGATGTGCCAGGCATGGCTTTACAAATCCAAGCCAGGTGAGGAATCAGTTCTCGGGGTTATCCCGTTTTTCCACGTCTATGGAATGACTACCGTTCTTATTTTATCTGTGTTGCAGGCAAATAAAATGATATTATTACCTAAATTTGATGTTGAGACCACATTAAAAACCATTCAAAAACAGCGCCCGACTCTGTTTCCTGGTGCACCGACGATTTATATTGGAATATTGAATTATACTGATTTAAGAAAATATGATTTATCATCAATTCATTCTTGTATAAGTGGTTCAGCTGCGTTGCCAATTGAAGTACAAGAGCAGTTTGAGGCCGTAACAGGAGGGAAACTAGTTGAAGGTTATGGTTTAACGGAAGCATCGCCTGTAACACATGCGAACTTTTTATGGGATGTACCAAGGGTGAAGGGAAGTATTGGTGTGCCTTGGCCAGATACTGAGGTAAAGATCGTATCGATCGAAACAGGTGAACCCGTTCCAGTAAAGGAAATAGGCGAATTTGCCATAAAAGGTCCGCAAATCATGAAAGGGTATTGGAATCGTCCTGAGGATACTAAGGAAGTCTTACATGATGGTTGGCTGTATACAGGTGACCTTGGTTATATGGATGAACAAGGATACTTTTATGTGGTGGACCGCAAAAAGGACATGATTATTGCAGGAGGTTACAATATATATCCTAGAGAGATAGAGGAAGTATTATATGAACATCCAGATGTTCTTGAAGCGGTGGCAGCAGGTATTCCTGACCAGTACCGCGGAGAAACGGTAAAAGCATATATTGTCTTAAAAGAAGGTTCATCGGTTACCGCAGATGAAATGAACCAATTTTCAAGAAAATATCTTGCTGCATATAAAGCCCCGAGATTATATGAATTTAGAAAAGAATTGCCTAAAACAGCTGTAGGGAAAATTTTAAGAAGGATGCTTGTGGAAGAAGAAAAACAAAAAATAGAAGAAGAAAACCAAAAACATGCATAATTGCTTCCTCTTTTTTTTGACAGATTTAGCCTGTCCCTATGTTGGGAATATGAAAAAGGTATAGAGTATATCTTGACAGATATACGAATAATAACTATTATGAAAATATGAATGATTATTCATTCATATTTTCTTTTATTTAATTAAGATTAACAGTATAAACTGTAACAGAATTTTCTTCAAAGGAGGGATATAGTTGAAAAAAAATAAACCAAAATATATGCAAATTATTGATGCTGCGGTGATTGTGATCGCAGAAAATGGCTATCACCAAGCCCAGGTTTCAAAAATTGCCAAACAGGCAGGAGTGGCTGATGGAACCATTTATCTATATTTTAAAAACAAGGAAGACATCCTTATCTCTCTCTTTGAAGAAAAAATGGGAAGTTTTATTGAAAAAATAGATACAATGATAGCAGGAAAAGGGACGGCGGCAGAGAAATTATTAATGATGATAGAAGCTCACTTTAGTATGCTTTCTGACGACCATCACATGGCGATCGTAACGCAATTGGAGTTACGGCAATCCAATAAGGAATTGCGACTCCGAATTAATGATGTTCTAAAAGGTTACCTAAAGGTAATCGAAAAGATTGTTATTGAAGGCAAAGAAACAGGGGAGTTTTCAATCGACCTCGATATTCGTCTCGCCCGGCAAATGATATTCGGTACAATTGATGAAACCGTTACATCGTGGGTGATGAATGAGGAAAAGTATGATTTGCTTGCACTGGCGTCTCCAGTCCATCGCCTCTTGATCAATGGCTGCGGAAGCCGGTAGAATTTAAAATAGGGGGGAGTTTTTTTGGAATACTTAAAATGGTCCTATCAAGACAGTATTGCCACGATCACAATTGCTCGTCCACCGGCAAATGCCCTTTCTTCAGGTCTTTTAAGGGAATTGTCGACAGTGCTTGATGAAATCGAACCAAACCGTGAAATTAGAGTCCTTGTCATTCACGGGGAAGGGCGGTTCTTCTCGGCTGGGGCAGATATTAAAGAATTTACAACGGTTTCTTCATCTGAAGGTTTTTCTAATCTTGGTAAGTTTGGACAGAATTTATTTGACCGGATGGAAAAATTTCCAAAACCGATCATTGCGGCAATCCATGGTGCGGCGCTTGGCGGTGGTCTCGAACTTGCCATGGCTTGTCACATTCGCCTTGTCAGTGAAACCTCAAAACTCGGTCTTCCGGAGCTGCAACTCGGCTTAATTCCTGGATTTGCCGGTTCGCAGCGTCTGCCGAAATATGTAGGTGTGGCAAGAGCTGCTGAAATGCTGTTCACATCCGAGCCAATTACAGGTATTGAGGCCGTAAAATATGGCTTAGCGAATCATGCCTATGTAGAGGCAGAAGTATTAGAGCAGGCGTATAAGCTCGCTGGAAAAATTGCTAAGAAAAGTCCAGGCTCTATTAAAGCAGCCATCGAATTATTAAATTATGCAAAAACAGAAGAGTTCTATGAAGGTTCGAAAAGAGAATCTGAGTTATTTGGTCAAGTTTTTGTCTCTAGCGATGGTAAAGAAGGCATTCAGGCTTTTATTGAAAAAAGGGAACCACAATTTAAAGGTGAATAAACTTATCTTTGTAGTATAATTGAAAAGGAAGCCCTTTTTTTTTCTAGGAAATTTTCTTAATCTTTCAAACTGAGCGAATGCTCGAAATTTTATTAGGAGGGAAACCATGAATATTTATGTATTACTGAAAAGAACCTTTGATACTGAAGAAAAAATTACGATTAGCGGCGGAAAAATCAATGAGGACGGTGCTGAATTTATTATCAATCCTTATGACGAATATGCGATTGAAGAAGCCATCCAAGTTCGCGATGCTAAGGGCGGAGAAGTAACTGTCATTACTGTAGGTACGGAAGAGTCTGAAAAGCAATTACGTACAGCACTTGCGATGGGCGCTGACAAAGCGGTCCTTATTAATACAGAAGATGATGTGGAAAATGGGGATCAATTTACTACAGCAAAAATCCTTGCTGAATATTTAAAGGATAAAGATGCTGATTTAATCATTGGCGGAAATGTGGCGATTGACGGTGGTACAGGTCAGGTCGGACCACGTGTCGCGGAACTACTTAACATCCCTTACGTAACAACGATCACAAAGTTAGAAATCGACGGTACAAATGTAACCGTTACCAGAGACGTTGAAGGCGATTCCGAAGTTATAGAAACGAGCCTTCCTCTATTAGTAACTGCACAACAAGGTCTAAATGAGCCGCGCTATCCTTCATTACCTGGGATCATGAAGGCAAAGAAAAAGCCGCTTGAGGAATTAGAATTAGACGACCTTGATCTTGAAGAAGACGATGTGGAAGCAAAAACAAAAACAATCGAAATTTATTTGCCGCCTAAAAAAGAAGCAGGCAGAGTATTAGCCGGCGATTTGAATGATCAAGTAAAAGAACTGGTTCAGCTACTTCATACCGAAGCAAAAGTAATTTAATCGATTTTTTACAAATATGTTTTCAGGAGGTATATGGAATGTCAAGAAAAGTATTAGTATTAGGAGAAGTTCGTGACGGTTCATTACGTAATGTTTCTTTCGAAGCGATTGCAGCAGCAAAAACGGTTGCTGAAGGCGGAGAAGTGGTTGGTGTTTTAGTAGGTACTTCTGTAAGCGCTTTAGGTACGGAGTTGATCCACAACGGAGCAGACCGCGTAGTAGTTGTTGAAGATGAAAAATTAAATCTATATACTTCAGATGGATACGCTCAGGCGCTTTTAGCAGTGCTTGACCAGGAAAAACCAGAAGGGTTAGTGTTAGGTCATACCTCACTAGGCAAAGACCTATCTCCAAGAATTGCTGGAAAATTAGCATCAGGTTTAATATCAGATGCGACTGCTGTTGAGGTTGCAGGTGGAAATGTCGTGTTCACAAGACCCATCTATTCTGGGAAAGCATTTGAAAAGAAAATTGTAACGGATGGCTTAATTTTTGCAACGGTCCGTCCAAATAATATTGCGCCATTGGAAAAAGATGAAAGCAGAAGCGGCGAGGTTTCTACCCTTTCTGTAAACATCAAAGACTTACGTGCCATAATTAAAGAAGTCGTTAGAAAAGCAAGCGAAGGTGTAGACCTAAGTGAAGCAAAAGTGGTTATCTCAGGAGGACGCGGGGTTAAGAGTGCGGATGGTTTTGAACCGCTTAAAGAACTTGCGAATGTCCTTGGCGGAGCGGTAGGAGCTTCACGTGGTGCCTGTGATGCCGACTATTGCGATTACTCTTTACAAATTGGTCAAACTGGCAAGGTAGTGACACCAGACCTTTACATTGCTTGTGGTATTTCTGGAGCAATCCAGCACTTAGCCGGCATGTCTAACTCAAAAGTAATTGTGGCCATTAACAAAGATCCTGAGGCTAATATCTTCAAAGTAGCTGATTACGGAATCGTAGGCGACTTGTTTGAAGTGGTGCCATTACTAACAGAAGAGTTTAAAAAACTGAAAGTGCACTCATAATAAGAAGAGCGAGCGGAGGCTTCCGCTCGTTTTTTTAGGGGATACTTAGGTTAATAACAGGGTAAAATGATCGATGAAGCAATTTATTAGCTTGATTTTCCAAACGATGTTATACTTTCGGTAAGTAATTCAGTAATCATTAGGAGGGCAATATAAATGGCAATTTCACACTTAACAGATCAAAACTTTTCTGCTGAAACAGGTTCAGGCCTTGTTCTCGTAGATTTTTGGGCACCATGGTGCGGACCTTGTAAAATGATAGCTCCAGTTCTTGAAGAACTTGACTTAGAAATGGGCGAAAAAGTTAAAATCACTAAACTTGATGTGGATGATAACCCGCAAACTGCAGCAAATTTCGGTGTTATGAGCATTCCAACATTATTAGTAATGAAAAATGGCGAAGTGGTAGACAAAGTAGTCGGCTTCCAACCAAAAGATGCATTAGCAAGTGTTTTAGAAAAACACGTGTAAGTATAGAAAGACAAAACCTTAGCTGGAACCAATCCAGCTAAGGTTTTTCTTTTTTGCAAATGACTACCACTTTCATTTATGAGCCTTTTCCTTTAAAATTTTAACAGGCACTATATATAGAGACGGGAGTGGAGTGGCCGGAATGAATGAAATAATCAAGCAAAAACTGACGCTGCTGCCGGATCAACCTGGCTGCTACTTAATGAAAGACCGTCAGGGTACGATTATTTATGTGGGGAAGGCAAAAGTATTAAAGAATCGCGTACGTTCTTATTTCTCTGGGTCACACGATGGAAAGACGCTTAGACTAGTCAATGAGATTGAGGACTTTGAATATATTGTAACCTCTTCAAATATTGAAGCACTTCTACTTGAACTCAACCTAATAAAAAAATACGATCCGAAATACAATATCATGCTGAAGGATGATAAAACCTATCCATTTATTAAGCTGACAGCTGAAAAGCATCCGAAACTCATCATTACAAGAAAAGTAAAGAAGGACAAAGGTAAATACTTTGGTCCGTACCCAAATGCGACTGCTGCCAATGAAACCAAAAAGCTTCTTGACCGAATATATCCGCTGCGAAAATGCTCAACCCTGCCTGACCGAGTATGCTTGTACTACCATTTAGGGCAGTGCCTGGCACCATGTGTCAATGAAATTCAGGAACAACAGTATAAGCAAATGACGGATGAAATTACTCGCTTTTTGAATGGTGGTTATAAAGAAATAAAAAAAGAGCTTCAAGCAAAAATGTCAGCAGCTGCTGAAGAGTTGGACTTCGAACGAGCGAAAGAGTTCCGTGATAAAATCATCCATATCGAAACCATCATGGAAAAACAGAAAATTTCCATGAACGATTTTACGGACCGTGATGTATTTGGCTATGCCGTCGATAAAGGCTGGATGTGTGTGCAAGTTTTTTTTGTCCGCCAAGGGAAATTAATTGAGCGGGACGTCTCCATGTTCCCCTTCTATAATGAACCAGAGGAAGAAATACTAACTTTCCTCGGACAATTTTATTCGAAAGCTAATCACTTCAAGCCGAAGGAAATTCTGATTCAAGATGAAGTCGATTTAAGTTTGGCGGAACAACTACTTGAAGTAAAGGTGCTCCAGCCACAACGAGGGCAGAAAAAGGATATTGTCCAATTGGCGATCAAAAATGCAAAAATAGCCTTAAATGAAAAGTTTTCCTTGATCGAGAAGGATGAAGACCGCACCATTAAGGCTGTCGAGAACTTGGGAGAGTTACTGGGAATTTATACGCCGCACCGAATCGAAGCATTCGATAACTCCAACATCCAAGGAACAGACCCAGTATCAGCCATGGTCGTTTTCATTGATGGAAAGGCAAATCATCGGGAATACCGGAAATATAAGATCAAAACCGTTCAAGGACCTGATGATTATGAATCCATGCGTGAAGTGACAAGAAGAAGGTATTCACGCGCCTTAAAAGAAGAACTTCCCCTCCCAGATTTAATCATCATCGATGGTGGTAAAGGCCATGTTGAAGCCGTAAGAGATGTGTTGGAAAATGAGTTAGGACTGGATATTCCTCTCTCGGGACTCGTCAAAGATGATAAACACAAAACTTCCCAATTGCTGTACGGCAATCCTTTGGGAATTGTTCCATTAGGCCGAAACAGCCAGGAGTTTTATTTACTGCAAAGAATTCAAGACGAGGTCCATCGCTTTGCCATTACGTTTCATCGTCAGCTTCGTGGAAAAAGTGCCTTTCAATCCTTGCTCGACGATATTCCTGGAATCGGTGAGAAACGGAAAAAGCTATTGCTAAAACAATTTGGCTCTGTGAAAAAAATGAAAGAGGCTAGTATGGAGGAATTTACAAATATCGGAATTCCTATGAATGTAGCCGAAGAATTAATTAAAAAACTTCAATCCTAGTGATTGTAAGAAAAAATAGAACATGCTATAATAAGTGAAAATTTAATTTACTATCACTTTTACGTATTAAAGTGAAGGTAGAGGTGCGAGCTTCAAGAGTAATGGTTCTGAGAAGGATGAGCTTCTAAGACGGATCATGAAAGGGAATGTTCGCCGAAGTAAAGAAAGTCTCATTTCTTTCTTTGCTGGTCCTGTATTGAATAAATGCCGGATTGTCAGGACGAATGTCTTGGAGAGCTATCTTACATTGTAGGTGCGAGAATATTTTTTCGTGTTCTAAAGCAATGAGATGCCCTTCTCATTGCTTTTTTTGTTTTTTGGGGGATAAATAAGGTATTCACTTGAAAGAAGGAGAAACAAATATGGGGATTATTGTGCAAAAATTCGGAGGCACCTCCGTTGCGAATGTAGAAAGAATACTAAATGTTGCATCCTGTGTAAAAGAGGAGACAGACCGTGGCAATAATGTAGTCGTTGTTGTTTCTGCGATGGGAAAATCAACGGATACATTGGTCGGATTAGCAAAAGAAATTTCCGCACAGCCAAATAAGCGGGAAATGGACATGTTGTTATCAACAGGAGAACAGGTAACCATTGCGTTATTGTCAATGGCTTTAAATCAGCAAGGGCTTTACGCCGTTTCTTTTACAGGCTGGCAGGCAGGAATCATCACAGAACCTGTCCATGGAAATGCCCGCATTTCGAATATTAAAACGTCTGCAATTGAAACGGAACTCGCAACGGGTAAGGTTGTCATTGTGGCAGGATTCCAAGGAATCACGGAAGAAGGCGCAATTACGACGCTCGGTCGTGGTGGTTCTGACACAACAGCTGTGGCATTAGCGGCAGCCTTAAAGGCAGATAAATGCGATATTTATACCGATGTTACTGGGGTTTTCACCACGGATCCAAGATATATCAAGAATGCTCGCAAATTATTATCTGTATCGTACGATGAAATGCTAGAGTTAGCTAATTTAGGTGCTGGCGTGCTCCATCCAAGAGCAGTAGAATTTGCTAAAAACTATCAGGTTCGGCTTGAGGTTCGCTCGAGCATGGAGAGAGTAGAAGGAACAGTTATTGAGGAGGAAGCAGCAATGGAACAAAACTTAGTAGTCCGCGGTGTCGCATTTGAAGACGAAATTACAAAAGTAACAGTATTAGGATTGGCGAATTCATTAACTAGTCTTTCTACCATCTTTTCAACACTAGCGGAAAATCACCTGAATGTTGACATTATTATTCAAAGTACTACAGAGGGCGATACGGCTAATTTGTCTTTCTCTATCCATACTAATGATTTATTAGAAACATTAAAGGTATTAGAAGACAATAAAGCAGTGCTTGCTTATGAGCAGATTGATGCGGAAAATAAATTAGCGAAGGTGTCAATTGTTGGCTCAGGAATGATTTCTAATCCTGGCGTAGCAGCAAAAATGTTTGAGGTACTCGCTGCAAACAACATCCAAATTAAAATGGTCAGCACATCCGAAATCAAAGTATCAGCAGTAGTAGAAGAAAAAAGTATGTTAAAAGCAGTAGAAGTCTTACACGAAGCCTTCGAACTGGCAAACAAATAAAAAAATGGTGTCAGGCACCAAGCGGTGCCTGACACCCTATTCTCACGTTTAGTTCTTTTCCCATTTAACAGTGAAAAGGACTTTATTTGATTTCTTTACAGGATGTTCAAAGGTTTCTGCATTGGCTTCTTTTTGTAGTTCAATTTGTTGGGCAAGGAAGCCGGCTTCGAGTTGGAAAAAGTGCTCAGCTTTTGATTTCACACGCGGGACAATAACAGGACTCATTAGTTCAAATTGGATCTCAGTTTTATTTTCTTTTTTAATTTCAAGTTGGCCCCAAGAGGCTTTGGTGAAAAAATCCATAATCTGAGCAATATCAGTTAGTGGAAATTTACGTGCGAGACGTTTTCCGGCCCAATATAAAATTTCAGGTGTATCTTTTCCTAAAATCTCAGGTAAAAGAATTTCTCTGATTAATTCATACCCGAATAGAGATATGGATTTTGGTTCATCGGTATCTATATTCTCAACAACAACTGTACTATCGTTCACAAGCTTCCCCTCTTTCTATCATTCTATTATATACGCTTTTTGTTAGGTGTCAGTACAGTTTTTTTAGATAAAACGAATCAAATTACATTAGTTTTTTTGTTATTTTGCAATATCTTGCCTTGTTTTCCATGATAATTATAATTCCCGATATGGTAAAAATAACAACCGTTATATCTTGGTAATTAATTGTAATTATCTATTTATTTTAATATAGATCCAAATTATTGGTGAAAATAATCAATCTATTATAATTTCAATATATTTTAAAAATTTTATTATTTATGATAGAATTGTGTATCCGTTTTCTTGACGCTCTAACATGATGGGAGTAAAATGGACATGTCACATTATTGTCACACTGATGTTAGGTTTCATATAAGGGGATTTCAATGCTAGAAACTGAACATCATTTTTTTTAAACATTATAGGGGGGTAAATTTATGGCAGGTAATCGAGAGTTTGTTTATCGGAGATTGCATTCGTTGCTAGGGGTTATTCCAATCGGGATCTTTGTAATCCAGCATCTGATTGTGAACCACTATGCGACAGTTGGGGTAGAATCCTTCAACAAAGCTGCGAATTTTATGGGAAATCTTCCTTTTCGCTATGTGTTAGAAACTGTAATTATTTATTTACCAATTTTATTCCATGCAATCTACGGGCTGTATATTGCTTTTACAGCCAAAAACAATGCAAGCCAATATGGATTCTTTAGAAATTGGATGTTTATGCTTCAACGTGTGTCTGGTGTGATTACACTTATTTTTATCACATGGCATGTATGGGAAACTCGGGTAGCAGCGGCGTTTGGAAATGAAGTTAACTTTCAAATGATGCAAGATATTCTTTCCTCACCGTTTATGTTTGCGTTTTATGTCATTGGGATTATTTCAGCAATTTTCCACTTTGCAAACGGATTGTGGTCATTCTTAGTTAGCTGGGGCATCACAGTATCTCCACGTTCTCAAGTTATTTCTACATACGTGACAATCGTTATTTTCTTAGCTCTATCCTATGTTGGAGTAACGACTTTATTAGCTTTTGTATAACAAATTCATGATTGATCGGAAAAATATTGGATTTTGGATTAAGGGAGTGAGTCACGAATGAGTAAAGGTAAGGTAATTATTGTCGGCGGCGGTTTAGCTGGCTTAATGGCAACGATAAAGGTTGCAGAAACAGGAACACCTGTAGAGTTATTTTCTCTTGTTCCAGTTAAACGCTCTCACTCGGTTTGTGCCCAAGGTGGTATTAATGGAGCAGTAAATACCAAAGGTGAAGGCGATTCAACATGGATTCACTTTGATGACACCGTTTATGGCGGAGACTTCTTGGCTAACCAGCCGCCAGTAAAGGCGATGTGTGATGCAGCACCAGGTATTATTCACTTAATGGACCGTATGGGCGTTATGTTTAACCGTACACCAGAAGGACTATTGGACTTCCGCCGTTTCGGGGGAACACAGTATCACCGGACAGCATTTGCAGGCGCAACGACTGGTCAACAGTTGCTTTATGCTTTAGACGAACAAGTTCGTCGCGAAGAAGTAGCTGGTCTGGTTACGAAATACGAAGGCTGGGAATTCCTGGGCGCTGTCGTTGATGACGATGGTGTGTGCCGTGGAATTGTGGCTCAAAATTTAAAAACAATGGAAATTAAGTCATTCTCAGGAGATGCCGTCATCATGGCAACCGGCGGCCCTGGTATTATCTTTGGAAAATCTACAAACTCAGTTATTAATACAGGTTCAGCAGCATCGATTGTGTATCAGCAAGGTGCTTATTATGCTAACGGTGAAATGATCCAAATCCATCCAACGGCCATTCCTGGTGACGATAAGCTTCGCCTCATGAGTGAATCGGCTCGTGGTGAAGGTGGCCGTATCTGGACATATAAAGATGGAAAACCATGGTATTTCTTAGAGGAGAAATATCCTGCTTACGGAAACCTGGTACCACGTGATATCGCCACTCGCGAAATTTTTGACGTTTGTGTTAATCAAAAACTCGGAGTCAATGGCGAAAACATGGTATACCTCGATCTTTCTCATAAGGATCCACATGAATTAGATATTAAACTTGGCGGGATTATTGAAATTTATGAAAAATTCATGGGTGATGATCCTCGTAAAGTTCCAATGAAAATCTTCCCTGCTGTTCACTATTCAATGGGTGGACTTTGGGTTGATTATGACCAAATGACAAGCATCCCTGGTCTATTTGCAGCGGGTGAATGTGATTATTCTCAGCATGGTGCGAACCGTTTAGGTGCCAATTCCTTGCTTTCAGCCATTTATGGCGGAATGGTTGTAGGACCAAACGTAGTTAAATATATCAAAGGCTTGGAGAAGAGTTCCGATGCAGTTTCTTCTAGCGTATTTGACCGACATGTTAAAGAACAAGAGGATAAGTGGAATTCAATTATGTCCCTAAATGGAAATGAAAATGCTTATGTTCTTCATAAAGAGCTTGGGGAATGGATGACAGATAATGTAACGGTTGTTCGTCATAACGACAGGCTATTAAAGACAGATGAGAAAATTCAGGAACTTCTAGAACGTTACCAAAACATCAATATTAATGATACATCCAAATGGAGCAACCAAGGGGCAGCCTTTACTCGTCAACTTCAAAACATGCTGCAATTGGCACGTGTTATTACAATTGGTGCATACAACCGGAATGAGAGCCGTGGTGCTCATTATAAGCCTGACTTCCCTACACGTAATGATGAGGAATTCTTAAAAACAACAATGGCGAAATTTGTTGACAGTTCATCAGCACCGGCTTTCCATTATGAAGATGTTGATGTTTCATTGATCAAGCCACGCGAACGCAATTACGCAAAAAGTTAAGGGGGAGTAGGAAGAATGTCTGAAACAAAAATGGTTAAATTTATTATTTCACGTCAGGATAACGAAAATACTACTCCTTACGAGGAGGAATTTGAGGTTCCTTACCGTCCGAATATGAATGTCATCTCGGCGTTAATGGAAATCCGTAAGAACCCATTAAATTCAAAAGGTCAAGACTCTAGCCCCGTTACCTGGGATATGAACTGTCTTGAAGAAGTATGCGGTGCATGTTCCATGGTCATCAACGGGAAGCCTCGTCAAGCTTGTTCAGCACTTGTCGACCAATTGGAGCAGCCGATTCGATTAGCTCCGATGAAAACTTTCCCTGTAGTTCGTGACTTGCAGGTTGACCGGAGTAGAATGTTTGATGCCTTAAAGAAAGTGAAAGCATGGATCCCAATCGATGGTACCTATGATTTGGGCCCAGGACCACGTATGCCTGAGACAAAGCGTCAATGGGCTTATGAGCTTTCAAAATGTATGACATGTGGTGTTTGCCTTGAGGCATGCCCGAACGTAAACAGCAAATCAAACTTTATTGGGGCACAGCCGCTTTCTCAGGTTCGTCTTTTCAATGCCCATCCAACTGGTGCAATGAATAAGGCAGAAAGACTTGAAGCGATTATGGGCGACGGCGGACTTGCAAACTGTGGGAACTCACAGAACTGTGTTCAATCTTGTCCGAAAGGTATTCCGTTGACTACCTCGATTGCTGCTTTAAATCGTGATACAACCATTCAAGCCTTCAGAAGCTTCTTTGGTAGTGACCACGCATAGAATTGCGGAAGACTTTTCGTTTAATTTAATTATGATTCAAAAAACCTTCTTTTCTATCATCGAAAAGAAGGTTTTTTGTCGTCTATGGGCTATAATTGCAATGGTTCTTTCAGTAGTGATTTGTTATACTCTTATTAATAACGTTAGTTCGTTGAAAAAGGAAGGTACATACAGGTGAAATCTAAATTTCCGCTATTAATTATTCTTACAGGACTAATTCTAGTAGGTATTGGGCTCTGGCAATTTATAGATGTGAAAACGCAAACACATGCTTCACTCAAGCAGGCTAAGGAACTAATTGCAGACCAGCCTGACGATGCCCCTAAAAAGAGGGAAGTAAACAGCAAGCCGCCAGAAATGGGGGAGACAGTCGGTCTTTTAGCCATTCCAAAAATCAAAGCAGAGTTAGCAATCATCGAAGGAACCGACCCCGACGATCTCGAAAAAGGTGTCGGCCATTATAAAGGAGCCTATTACCCTGGTGATCAAAGACAAATTGTTCTTTCAGGACATCGAGACACCGTGTTTCGTAAATTAGGGGAACTTGAGATTGGCGATTCACTGAAGATGGAAATGCCGTATGGATCCTATACTTATGAAATAATTGATACCAAAATTGTTAAGTCTGATGATACGAGCATTATTACGCTCCAACATAATAAAGAGGAATTAATCTTAACAACCTGTTACCCGTTTAGTTATATAGGAAATGCCCCAAAACGATACATTATTTATGCAAAGCCCAAAAACTCCTAATCACTAGGAGTTTTTTTTATAAAAACGAATCATCTGTTTGTAAATATAGTCACTACATTCGTACTGTTCACATAAGATATGTTGACTAAATATATACCCACCCCGTGTTCATACTGGCGAAGGCAAGGAGGGTTACAGTACTTGAAGGAGAATGTTTATAATCACAAGCCGTTACTCACCAAACGAGAAAGAGAAGTATTCGAGTTATTAGTACAAGACAAAACAACGAAAGAAATCGCTGGTGAATTATTTATAAGCGAAAAAACGGTTCGGAATCACATTTCAAATGCCATGCAAAAGCTTGGTGTAAAGGGGCGTTCACAAGCAGTTGTAGAGCTCCTTCGAATGGGAGAGCTAGAACTTTAATTATGACCGGCATCCTTTTGGGGAGGCCGGTTTAATTTTGAATAGATAGCCATAAAAAAGGTAAGCAAACGAAATGCTTACCCTTTTGTCTACAATGCAGATCAGCGATACTTGAAAAATACTTTTATGCTTACTTGAAAGCAGGCATTCTAAACCACCATTTTAGCCGAAAAGTGGTATGACTAAATAAGAATGCTGCTCTAATCCCCATAATAATTAAGGTTGAGAATAAGCTAAAGAGAATATTCAAAGCATATCCCTCCACATTGAAGATTCGTGTTAAAAAGTAACACTAAGATTATTGTTAATCTAGGAAATAATTTTATTCGGGATGTGTGTGATAACAACTACAAATTCAGTGCGAAATTTTCAACGAAAAGTAAATTTGTTACAAAAATTGCGAATAAATCTTCATAAATAAATTGATAATCTAGTTATAGACATTTAAAATAAACCTAGGATAAAAGAAATAATGCTTTTATCTCATAAAAGGATGTTTTTCTTGGAATACAAACAAGTGCAAACAGAACTGGCGGGGTATATTGGGAGAACACTTCGTGAAAACTTCGGGAAAGGTCCCGAATCTGTTTATGTTTCCTATAATCACACGATACTGACTGTTTATTTACGGAACTTTATTTCGCCTTCTGAAAGTGTTTTGTTAGGGCAGCAACAAGAAGCAATGATCCAAACAACAAGAGATTTGTTGATGCAAAAATTAATCCCTGAGTTTAAAGCCTATATTAAAATTCTGACAAGTATGGAAGTTAATGAGTTTTATTATGATTGGGGTTTACATAATAAAAGTGGATTATTTGTTTGTATTGGCTCTACCTCGACCGAAATCGAAATTAATAATGAAAAAACCTGTAATTATCATGGTCAAGAATCTCTTCACCAAGAAATTAATAGAATAAGCCTTCAAGCGGAAAAAACGCCTGAAGAGGTCGTTTCCTATTTATTAAATGAAAGAACGCTGGTAGTTATTCGAAATGGAATTCTTGTGCCAATTGAGAAGGAGTTAATTCGTTTAGGGAACTTTGAGATATTAAGGATTGCGAAACGGAATCTAGAGAAGCGATTATTACATAATAGCGGTAATTTTGAATCCATTCTACAAACGAAGGTGAATGATATATTTGTGGATTGGGATTTTTATCGCGATAAAAGTGTAATCGTACTAATATTATCACCAACTGCATAAAGGCGGAAGTGAACTAGACAATTTCAATTGAGCTAGACATAAGCCAAGATGGGATGACTCCTATCTTGGCTTTTATTTTATGGGGGAAGGAATAGATAAAAAGAGATGGGCAGTTCAATAAAAGCAGCTTATAATGGATCAATTAAAACGAATATAGAAGAAGAATTAGAAAAACGTGAAGAATCCTATCGGGATTTAATTGACAATTCACCTGACGCCGTAATCATTGCCTGTGAAGATGACATTCTTTTTATAAATGAAACGGGTGCAAGGTTATTTGGAGCATCAAACAAAGAAGAAATTCAACAAAAGAAAATAGTCGATCTCATCCATCCTGATTATCATGGGCGTATTAAAGAACGGGTGGAAATAGTTACGCGTGGGGATGCAACAGACTTTTTTGAATATAAATTGATCAGGTTGGATGGCACTGTGTTTGAGGCGGAAGTAAAAGGAATTCCCACGATATTTCAAAATAAACCAGCAAGGCATGTAATTATCAGGGATGTAACTGATCGAAAAAAAACACTAGAACTATTACTAAATGCTGAGAAATTAAATGTAGCTGGCCAACTGGCAGCAGGGATTGCCCATGAAGTACGAAATCCTCTCACTGCGATTAAAGGGTTTCTTCAATTAATAGAAACAAAGCTAAATGACCATAAATCTTACTTTGATATTATCCAATCGGAAATTGATAGAATAGAACTCATTCTCAGTGAGTTATTGATACTCGCAAAACCACAAGATCTAAAGTTTGAGCCTGTGCTTTTACAAGCATTGATTGAAGATGTGAAAACGCTGATTGATACCCAGGCAATTATGAATAATGTGCAGATTGAATTTGTTAATGATTGTGGAAATTTAATCATCAACGGCGATAAAAATCAACTAAAACAAGTGGTTATAAATTTTTTGAAAAATGCGATCGAAGCGATGCCGAATGGCGGGGTGATCACTATTGAGCTGAAGAAGCACGGTTTTAATCAAGTAAAGATGCTAATTAAGGATACAGGAAGTGGAATGCCGCAACATGTATTAAAACGAGTCGGGGAACCATTTTTTACAACAAAAGAGAGCGGCACTGGATTAGGAATTATGAATTCCAAACAAATTGTTGAAAATCACCATGGGACCGTTCATTTTTGGAGCGATGAAAAAGGAACGCTAATCGAAGTGATACTGCCAATTAATGGAGATAAGATTGAAAGGTCTAAACAGAGGGGGAGGGGTTTTTCGAAAAAATGATAAATAAAATAGGCAGGAGTTTTAATAAAGACTAAAATAGGAGGGTTGAGAACAACCTTCCTATTTTTATTGAGTATTCTATTATTCCGCTGACTTGGTATAACTATATTCTAATTCATCTGTTTTTTCATTGTAATTTACCTGTAAATCATGTCCATTAAAAAACCACAAGTCCCTTTCTTCAACATAAAACCACATGCCCTCTGATTCGAATTTAGTTATCATATCGATTGGCTCGTTATCTACTGTGAAACCGAGCGAAAAACCTTCTTGCACAGGGCTGTTTCCATAAACCTTTGGATAAAACTTCACCTTATCTCCTGTTTTTAACTCTACTTCGTCTTTAAACCACTTTAGTGCTGTCTTGCTGATTACAATTTCCATTCTTATCTCACCTTTGGTTGATTATTCTAATTTCCATTTTATTATACTCCAAAGAGTCTCAAACTAATATTTCTAATAGTTTCAACTTGAATTTTTAGCGAAAAAAGTAGAAAATAAGGTAAGTATTTAGATATTTAATTTTTGAACAATATGTTTAAATAGATATGGTCTTGAGGAGAAGAGAAGCTTTTATAGGAGTGTTATGAGATGAAACACGAAAATCAAGAAGCAAATGGTGACATTGTTGCCAATATTGAGAAGGATTTACGCTACATCTCTGGGATCATCAAGCAAAAAGGAAGAGAAATGCTAAGTAATTATACGATTACTCCACCGCAATTCATTGCATTGCAATGGCTCTTTGAAGATGGTGATATGACAATCGGGGAGCTCTCTAATAAGATGTATTTGGCATGCAGTACGACGACAGATCTTGTTGATCGAATGGAGAAAAATTTACTCGTAGAACGGGTAAAAAATCCAAACGATCGTCGTGTTGTCAGAATCCATCTACTTGAAGAGGGCAAGCGAATCATTGATGAAGTGATTAAAAAGCGTCAAGTCTATTTAGAAGAAGTGTTGGTCGATTTCTCATCTGAAGAAATTCAACTTCTTCAAAAAAGTTTAACGAAATTGCATCAGGAAATGCGTTAAAAGAGGCGATAAGTTTGAAACAAGCAATTGGTGTTATTGATTCCGGCGTTGGCGGATTAACTGTTGCCAAAGAGGTAATCAGACAGCTTCCAAATGAGAAAATCATCTATTTGGGGGATACCGCACGTTGCCCATATGGTCCGAGAACAACAAAGGAAGTAAAGAGGTTCACTTGGGAAATGACCTCTTTTTTATTAGAAAAGAAGATTAAGATGCTCGTTATTGCCTGCAATACGGCAACAGCAGCGGCACTAGACGAGATTCGTAAGGAATTGTCCATCCCAGTCTTAGGGGTAATTAATCCTGGAGCACGGGCGGCAATCAAAAAGACAAAAAACTACCGTGTCGGAATTATCGGCACAGAGGGTACAGTAAAAAGTGGTGCTTATGAAAGAGCCTTGAAATCATTAAATAGCCGGCTTTTTGTCAAAGCGCATGCTTGTCCAAAATTTGTCCCTCTTGTAGAGAGTGATGAATTTGGTGGGCCGATTGCGAAAAGAATTGTCGACGAGGCCTTAAAGCCGATGCAGAATCAGAACCTGGATACCCTTATTTTAGGCTGCACCCATTACCCATTGCTTGAGCCCGTCATAAAAAATGTCATGGGTGAGTCTGTAAGCGTAATTAGCTCTGGTGATGAGACCGCTCGAGAAATAAGTGCAATCCTCCAATATAATGGGTTACTTGATTCGTGTGAAGAAGAACCAGAGCATGAATTTTACACAACCGGTTCAAGGCGGATATTTTCAAAAATCGCCTCACAATGGCTGGGGAATCCAATTAACAATGTGCAAAAGATCAAGCTATAAGTCGAGCCTTCTTTAAATAAGAGGCTCGTTTTTATTTTGCTGAAAAAACGATAATGTCCACCGCTCGTAGACATTTGTACACGAGTGGTGCCTGACACCATTGTTACTATTTTTACTATTTATATTATTTTTTAAAATATTGTTCTATTTTTCTTGTGTAAGTCGGTCTAATTTCTCTCTAGGCTCGTATACATGTTAGTACAAACTGTCTTAGGGGGAAATAGTTATGTCTAAAAATAAAGCAAAGATCCTTATGTCGACTGTGCTTACTTCAACAGTTCTACTGTCAGGTTGTGGATTATTAGGGTCGGAAACACAAAAGAAAATTGATCCACCAAAGAGTACGACGATTGCAGAAAAAACAACAAGTAAGGAACCGACGGCTAAAGAAACGGCTAAGCAAGAAAACACAGTCAAAACGGAGCTTTATCTGGTTGATAAAGATGGCTATGTTGTACCGCAAACATTGGACCTACCGAAAACAACATCAGTTGCTAAACAGGCCCTTGAATATTTAGTGGCGAATGGACCTGTTACAGATCAACTACCTAATGATTTTCGAGCAGTCCTCCCAGAGGACACGGATCTGTCTGTGAATATTGATAAAGATGGCGTTGCCACGGTTAACTTTTCAAAAGAGTTTAAGAATTACCAAGCTGAAGATGAGATGAAGATCCTCCAATCGGTCACTTGGACGCTGACTCAGTTTGATAATGTTAAAACCGTTAAGCTAAAAATGAACGGTCATGATTTAACGGAAATGCCTGTTAATGGAACACCAATAAGTGAAAATCTTTCAAGAGTCACCGGTATCAACTATGATACAGCAGATGTAACTGATATCACTAATACCAAGCCAGTTACTGTCTATTATATTGGCGGTGAAGAAGGCTCCTACTATTATGTACCTGTGACGCGCCGGGTTAGCAACACTGAGAAAGATACTTATGTAGCAGTCGTCAATGAATTAATAAAAGGACCTAGTGGGAAATCACCACTCGTATCTGAATTTATGTCAGATGTTAAGCTCCTAGAGGCACCAAAGTACGAGGACGGACAAGTAACCTTGAACTTTAATGAGAATATTTTTGGCAGCTTTGAAGAAAAGGAAATTTCACAACATTTACTAGATGCACTCGTGCTTTCCTTAACGGAACAAGAGGGTGTTGAAAAAGTGGCTGTTCAAGTAAATGGCAAGGCAGACATCAAAAATGACAATGGCAAAAAATTAACTGAACCAGTAACTCGACCAGAAAAAGTCAATACAGGTAGTTTTTAAAAAAAATTATTTGTTATACTATATAGTGACCAAGAAAGAGGTTGGCTTTAAGCCCGCCTCTTCTTTATTTGGTATAAGTAAAATTCATGTACCAATTTAAAAATGCTTTACAAAGTTGAAGGAGGTAGTATTTGTGCGTGTTGATGGAAGAGAGCCGCTCCAACTAAGGCCCATACATATTGAACCAAATTATTTAATGCACCCTGAAGGTTCTGTCCTTATTTCTGTTGGGAATACGAAAGTGATTTGTGCTGCAAGTATTGAAGAGAGAGTTCCTCATTTTATGAGAGGGGAAGGCAAAGGCTGGATTACTGCCGAGTATTCGATGCTGCCAAGGGCGACAGAAACAAGAAACATTCGCGAATCGTCAAAAGGGAAGGTCTCTGGCCGGACAATGGAAATTCAACGGTTAATCGGGCGTGCCCTTAGAGCAGTTGTCGATTTAGGGGCGTTAGGTGAAAAAACCGTTTGGATCGATTGTGACGTGATCCAAGCGGATGGCGGGACACGAACAGCCTCGATCACCGGTGCATTTGTGGCGATGACCCTCGCTTTAAATTCTTTAGCAGAGAAAAAGTCGTTTGCAAGGTTTCCGATTACGGATTATTTAGCTGCAACAAGTGTGGGGATTTTACAAAATAACCAAACTGCTCTTGACTTAAATTATGCCGAGGATTCTAAGGCACAGGTCGATATGAATGTAGTCATGACTGGAAATGGCGAATTTGTTGAACTGCAGGGAACGGGCGAGGAATCAACATTCTCCTACGAGCAGCTTCAAGGTCTGCTTAGTGCTGCTCAAACTGGGCTTATGGAACTATTTGAACAACAAAAAGCGGTACTCGGTGAAGAGATTACCCGAAAAATAGAATCACGAAGACAAAACAAGGGGCGACTGTGAATGAAAGAAGTTATTATTGCGACGAAAAATCCCGGAAAGGCGAGGGAATTTGAGCATATCTTTGCGTCAAGAGGGATCGAAGTCCGAACCTTGCTTGATTTTCCTGAAATACCCGACGTAGACGAAACGGGCTCGACGTTTGAAGAAAATGCGATCTTGAAGGCGGAGGCTGTCTCCCAAGCACTTGGGAAAATGGTGATTGGCGACGATTCTGGCTTGATGGTGGACGCGCTTGAAGGAAGACCAGGAATCTATTCAGCACGCTATGCTGGGGAACCAAAAAATGACCAAAACAATACAGATAAAGTCCTGTCAGAATTAAAAGGACTTCCAGATGAAAAGCGATCCGCACGATTCTACTGTGCTTTAGCTGTCGCCGTTCCAGGTCAAGAAACCATAACGGTGTCAGGTACCTGTGAAGGTCGTATTCTTGAAGAACAAAGAGGTACCAATGGATTTGGCTATGATCCTGTTTTTTATGTACCTGAGAAAAGTCTAGCCATGGCCGAATTATCATCGGATGAAAAAAATAAAATCAGCCACCGTGCGAATGCATTGAAGAAGCTCGATGTGGTCTTGGATTCTATTTTAGAAAGAGCGGAAAAGTAATGAGCAAGATTTTAGTGGTTAGTGATAGCCATGGGTTGACGAAAGAACTCAATGTTTTAAGAGAAAGGCATTCTGAAGATGTTGATTTAATGATTCATTGTGGCGATTCGGAATTGATGCCTGATGATCAAGCGATTTCTGGTTATATAACGGTAAGGGGAAATTGTGATTTCGGCAGCGGATATCCGTTGGAGACGATGGCTGAGGCGGTGGGGAAGAAATTCTTCATTACCCATGGGCATCTTTATTCAGTAAAATCTTCTTTGATGAATATTAAATATAAAGCACAGGAAGTAAACGCCGATATCGTCTGTTTTGGCCACTCGCATGTCCTTGGTGCGGAAGTGATAGATGGTACCTTATTTTTAAATCCAGGCAGCATTCGCTTGCCGAGGGAACGCTTAGAAAAAACCTATGTTATTCTTGATTTGCAGGATGAGAAAGTTAAAATGTCAGTGTTTGAAGCGGATGGACGGGAAATTTCAGAGCTTGCCCGTGAATTTGCCCTTCGATAAATGCGAGGGAGATTTCCTCTCCCTTTTATTTTTTAAAAAAAATAATAGAAAGTCTGTTGACTTTTTGATATTACGGTAATATAATAAATCTTGTCTTAAACAACTTATATGTCCCAGTAGCTCAGCTGGATAGAGCAACGCCCTTCTAAGGCGTGGGTCGGGAGTTCGAATCTCTCCTGGGACGCTATACTACATGGTAGAAAAAAACTCACTTTTATAAGTGAGTTTTTTTCTGTTTATTAGTTGTCAAAACAATATTTATAGTTCTATATGACTGTAAAGGTGATGCAGCGAAGGTTACGGTCATATAAAGAGGTTCTATGTGACCGTAAAGGTGATGAGACCAAGTTTAAGGTCACGTATAATCAAATTCAACGAATAGAAATCAGTCACCATTGCTGGTGAGTTTTTTTTGCCTTCTATTTATGCTAAACTATGTTCCAAGACTATCATAAGGACGGATTTTATGAAAAAACGGGAACCTGTGAAAAGAATAGATAATGTGATCTTTTTTCCCGGACTTGAAAAAAGATTAACTGACAAAGGTCTGGAAAACCTTGAAAAGAAAAAATTCAACGAAGCGATAAACCTTTTGGAAGAAGCCAGAGAACATGATCCTGACAATGACGAAATATTGATTGGTTTGGTTCTGGCTTATTTTGAAGCATCTTCTTTTCAAAAAGCAAAAGCACTTGCCAAAGAAATGCTTCATAAAGGAATTGGGGACTATTTGCAAATGGTCGATCTCTATTTGACGGTCCTGATCCAGCTTCATGAATACCAGGAAATTGTAGCAACAATTGAAGTCTTATTAGAAGAAAAAGAGATTCCGCCTGAAAAACATGACCACTTTTTAACCATCCTGCAATTCAGCAGGAGAATGGCAGAAAACCGTCAACCAGACCCAGACCCAGACACAGAATCAAATACATATGACATCACCCCTGAGGAAACAAACGTTCATGAACTAAACCTTTTTTCGATTGATAATCTAAACGAACAAATGCTCCTCGTTTCGAGCTTGGCTGAGAAAAACATTCGCCCCTACCTTCCTGAGATTGCCGAATATTTAGCAGCAGAAGCAGGTCATCCATTCCTTAAAACAATCCTGTTATCTTTTTTAAAAGAACAGGAAATTGATACAGAATTATCTGTCATGAAATTTGAGATGGAGAAAAAAGTTATTCCCACACATCTTCCAGAAGTTAGGGAAGAACCAAGATTGAAAGAGGTAAAGGCTTTATTAGAGGCTCGATTGGAAAGTGAAGACCCCGTTCTTTTTGAAAACAGCTTCAGAATGGCAGAACGAAATTTTTTTATTAGCTATCCTTTCGAATTGCAGCCGAAAAGCACTGCTGCTTGGGCTGCAGCCTTTCACCACTTGGCCGAATATTACCTAGGTATGGACATAAAGATACATCACTTGTCCGGAGAATATGAAGTTCCAGTGGAGGAAATAGAAGAAGCTATCGCGATGATTGAGGTAATTGAGAAAATTTCTTATCCTAATATATAAGCTTCGCTGTTGAAAGAAAATAAACCTATGTTATAATGTAGTGGTTGCATTGTGTAAAAAACACATTTAAAAGAAGGATAATAGCTTGATGGACAAGTTATTTCCAAACTCAAATTCGTTACGAATGATATGAGAATAGATTGTTGGAGGGAAAAGGTATGACAACAGCGAAATGGGAAAAATTAGAAGGTAACCGCGGCGTTCTTACGGTTGAAGTAAGTGCGGAAAAAGTAAATGAAGGACTAACTGCGGCTTTTAACAAAGTTGTTAAGCAAGTAAATGTTCCTGGCTTCCGTAAAGGAAAAATGCCTCGTCCAATGTTTGAAAAGCGTTTTGGTGTAGAATCACTTTATCAAGATGCATTAGATATTCTTCTTCCAGAAGCATACGGAAGTGCAATTGACGAAACAGGCATCGAGCCAATCGACCGTCCAGATATCGACATCGAGCAAATGGAAAAAGGCAAAGAACTTATCTTCAAAGCTACTGTTACAGTTAAGCCTGAAGTAACATTAGGCGAATACAAAGGCTTAGAAGTAGAAGCACTCGATACAAACGTTACTGACGAAGACGTTGCTAACGAACTAAAAACTCTTCAAGAGCGTCAAGCTGAGCTTGTAGTTAAAGAAGAAGGCACAATTGAAAATGGTGATACTGTAGTTCTAGATTTCGAAGGATTCGTTGATGGCGAAGCGTTCGAAGGTGGAAAAGCTGAAAACCATTCACTTGAAATTGGTTCAGGATCATTCATCCCTGGCTTTGAAGAGCAATTAGTAGGTTTAGCTACTGGCGAATCTAAAGACGTGGAAGTTACATTCCCTGAAGAATATCATGCAGCTGAGCTTGCTGGTAAACCTGCAGTATTCAAAGTAACGATTCATGAGATTAAAGGTAAAGAACTTCCTGCATTAGATGACGAGTTTGCTAAAGATGTGGATGATGAAGTTGAAACATTAGACGCACTTAAAGAAAAAATCAAAACTCGTTTAGAAAACAGCAAAAAGCACGAAGCAGAGCATCATTTACGTGATACAGTTGTTGAAAAAGCTGCTGCCAATGCAGAAGTAGAAATTCCAGATGTAATGGTCAACAGCGAAGTAAACCGTATGCTTCAAGAATTCGAACAACGCTTACAAATGCAAGGTATGAACCTTGAACTTTACTTCCAATTCTCAGGTCAAGACGAAAATGCTTTACGTGAGCAAATGAAGGAAGAAGCTGTAATTCGCGTTCGTACGAACTTAACATTAGAAGCAATTGCTAAGGCTGAAAACCTTGAAGTAACTGACGAAGAAGTAGATGCAGAACTTGAGAACATGGCTGGAATGTACAACATGACCGTTGATAGCATTAAACAAGCATTAGGCGGACTTGAAGGTATCAAATCAGACCTTAAACTTAAAAAAGCAGTTGACTTTATTGTTGAAAACAAAAAATAATTTTTAAAATAATGCAGGGCACGATTCAAATCGTGCCTTGTTTTATACATTTTTTCAATTACATATTATAATAAGAAGTGGGAACATTTTTAACAATGGGCAGGAAAACAAGTTAGACATAGCGAATAAACAATAAATAATTTCCAGACAGGTTTGAGATTTATTTTCCTCATAATGGTTAAGATTAATGAGTACATAAGTTTTTAAAATGAATCACACCTAACAAAATGAGAGTTCAGAAAAACATATTTACCCTAAGCTTTTTATTTCCAGTCCATTGGCTTTATGTGTTACAATGCAACATACATACTATTCAATTATTAGAAAAGGACTCGAATTTTGGTTGTGTGATTCGCAGGTTCCAATAGGATTTTAACACGTTTTAAGGGGTGAAAGGATTGTTTAAATTTAATGATGAAAAAGGACAATTAAAGTGTTCCTTCTGTGGTAAAACGCAGGACCAAGTTCGTAAACTGGTTGCCGGGCCAGGAGTTTACATATGTGACGAATGTATTGAACTTTGTACCGAAATCGTTGAGGAAGAACTTGGAACAGAAGAAGAAGTAGAATTTAAAGATGTACCAAAGCCGAAAGAAATTTGTGAAATTCTTGATGAATATGTAATTGGCCAAGATCAAGCAAAGAAGTCTCTTTCTGTTGCGGTTTACAATCACTATAAGCGCATCAATTCCAATAGCAAAATTGATGATGTTGAGCTTGCAAAAAGTAATATTTGTATGATTGGACCAACAGGAAGCGGTAAAACTTTACTAGCCCAAACACTGGCACGTATTCTGAATGTACCTTTTGCGATTGCAGATGCAACTTCCCTTACCGAAGCTGGATATGTTGGGGAAGATGTTGAGAACATTTTATTAAAATTAATTCAATCTGCTGATTATGATGTTGAAAAGGCAGAAAAAGGAATTATTTATATTGATGAAATTGATAAAATCGCACGTAAATCCGAAAATCCTTCGATTACAAGGGATGTTTCTGGTGAAGGTGTTCAACAAGCATTATTAAAAATTCTTGAAGGTACGGTTGCAAGTGTTCCACCACAAGGGGGAAGAAAACACCCGCATCAAGAATTTATCCAAATCGATACAACAAATATTCTATTTATCTGCGGCGGAGCATTTGACGGGATCGAACCGATTATTAAGCGTCGTTTAGGCCAAAAAGTAATTGGTTTTGGTTCAGATATTAAGCAGCAGGAAGTGGGACAAAAAGAACTTCTTTCAAAAGTATTACCTGAAGACTTATTACGTTTTGGATTAATTCCTGAATTTATTGGGCGTCTTCCTGTAATCGCAAGTCTTGAGCAATTGGACGAAGCAGCATTGATTGAAATTTTAACTAAGCCAAAAAATGCGCTTGTTAAACAATATCAAAAAATGCTTGAAATCGACGAGGTGGAACTTCAATTTGAAGAAGGCGCATTGACTGAAATTGCCAAAAAGGCAATTGAACGCAAAACCGGCGCCCGTGGTTTACGTTCGATTATTGAAGGAATTATGCTTGATGTCATGTTTGACCTACCTTCACGTGATGACATTACTAAGTGTGTCATTACTAAAGAAACGGTCATTAACAATAGTGTTCCAAAACTTCTTTTGGAAGATGGAACTGTTGTTGCTGAAGAAAAATCTGCATAATAATTGACGAAGACCCGGCTTAAGCCGGGTCTTTTTCTTTCCAATAGGTGATTTTTCGTATATTTTATGTGCTTTTTATGTTCTATCAGCGAATTTTCATATTCAATCAGCGAATTTCTAGAATCAATGAGCGAATTTCTAGATTCAATGGGCGAATTTCTCGATTCAATGAGCGAATCCTCCGATTCAATGGGCAAATCTGATTTTCCACCACCCTCTGAACAGTTTCTTACAATTTGTGTTTATTCCACCCCACTGCAGGAAATACTTATTAATATATATTTAGTAATAAGTTGAAATGCAGGAGGGAAATGTATGAGTTGGACGGGGATTGCCTTATTTATACAGCTATTTTTCGGAATCATCATTGGGCTGTATTTTTGGAATTTGCTGAGGAATCAGCGGACACAAAAAGTATCCATTGATCGGGAATCCCGGAAGGAAATGGAACAGCTTCGCAAAATGAGATCCATTTCACTTACAGAACCATTAGCTGAAAAAGTTCGGCCTACAAGCTTTCAAGACATTGTCGGTCAAGAAGATGGAATCAAATCATTAAAAGCAGCACTATGTGGACCAAATCCGCAGCATGTGATCATTTATGGACCGCCAGGAATTGGAAAAACTGCAGCTGCACGCCTCGTATTAGAAGAAGCGAAAAAAAATCGTAAATCACCATTTAAACCTGAATCTGTGTTTATCGAACTAGACGCAACAACGGCACGATTTGATGAAAGAGGTATAGCCGACCCCTTAATTGGTTCCGTTCATGACCCAATCTATCAAGGTGCCGGAGCGATGGGACAAGCAGGAATTCCACAGCCGAAGCAAGGGGCAGTTACCAACGCCCATGGCGGAGTCTTGTTTATCGATGAAATCGGCGAATTACATCCGATTCAAATGAATAAGCTGTTAAAAGTATTAGAGGATCGCAAGGTCTTCCTGGAAAGTGCGTATTACCACGAGGAAAATAACCAAATCCCAACGCATATCCATGATATTTTTAAAAATGGACTTCCAGCTGATTTTCGTTTAATCGGCGCGACAACAAGAACGCCGAGTGAGATCCCGCCTGCGATTCGATCGCGCTGTATGGAGGTTTTCTTTAGGGACTTAAATCAGGAAGAAATTGTGGAAATTGCCAATAATGCCGCGAAAAAAGTTAACCTTCAAATAAGCGAACTTGGTGTGAATACCATCGCAAACTATGCAAGAAATGGCCGTGAAACAGTCAATTTGATTCAAATTGCGGCAGGATTAGCGATTACGGAAGACCGTAATTTTATCAAGGATGAAGATATCGAGTGGGTCATTCATGCTAGTCAAATGTCACCAAGAATGGAAAGAAAGATTAATGATATTTCTCATGTCGGGCTTATCAATGGACTGGCAGTTTATGGTCCGAATTCAGGTGCATTACTAGAAATCGAAGTGACTGTGATCCCAGCAAAAGATAAAGGATCGATCAATATTACTGGAATCGTAGATGAAGAAAGTATTGGCGGACAAGGGAAATCGATTCGTCGGAAGAGTATGGCGCGCGGTTCGATTGAAAACGTTATCACTGTTTTACGATCAATGGGTGTACCAGCAAATGACTATGATATCCATGTGAATTTCCCAGGTGGTGTTCCCATTGACGGACCATCCGCCGGAATCGCAATGGCGACGGGGATTTATTCCGCTATTTATAAAATTCCAATCGATAACACCGTGGCAATGACAGGAGAAATAAGCATCCATGGAAATGTAAAGCCGATTGGCGGTGTCTATCCAAAGGTGAAGGCAGCGAAAAAAGCAGGAGTAAAAACGGTGATCATCCCAGAAGAAAACATGCAGACAATCCTTAAAGAAATTGACGGGATCAATATTGTTACCGTTACCCATCTGCACGAAGTATTTGAGATTGCCCTAGTAAATGACTATCAGAAAATGGATGCGATCCCTGCATCGATTGAACTATCAAAAAAAGAAAGTATCTAACGAAAAACTTCGGTTTGTGGTTCAATAGGCAAACCGAAGTTTTTTATTGCATATTATTTCATGTGAGAATTCTAAAAGAACAGAGAAAGAATTCTTTATGTTTGGGGAAAATAAAGTCATGCTGAAAATGAGGTTTCATACACCTTCTCTAAAAATAGACACTTAAAAATAAATAGGATAGAATTGTACAAAGACCATTCTGATTTTACAGTAAAAAAA
This sequence comes from Bacillus sp. ISL-46, assembly GCF_018613205.1. Classification (NCBI taxonomy): domain Bacteria; kingdom Bacillati; phylum Bacillota; class Bacilli; order Caryophanales; family Bacillaceae; genus Bacillus; species Bacillus sp. ISL-46. The sequence continues at coordinate 210,086 of NZ_JAGGQR010000015.1, read as the reverse complement.
GATTTGCATGTGGAGGTGCAGTATTTTGACGAAAAAGAACGAATTGATCGTCCCCCTCCTGCCGCTTCGAGGATTGCTCGTCTATCCGACTATGGTCCTTCATTTAGATGTAGGACGTGAACGATCAGTACAAGCACTTGAAAAAGCAATGGTAGATGACCATTTAATATTCTTAACCACTCAAAAGGAAGTTTCGATTGATGACCCTTCTGAGGAGGATTTATACACGATTGGAACGTTAACGAAAGTTAAACAAATGCTTAAACTGCCAAACGGTACGATAAGAGTATTGGTTGAAGGATTAAATCGCGGGGAAATCATTTCATTTCACGATGAAGAAGACCACTATGCTGTTACGATTATTACCCACGAAGACCCGGATACGAAAGATGTCGAAGACCAAGCCTTAATGAGAACGATGCTTGATTATTTCGAGCAATACATAAAATTATCGAAAAAGATCTCTGCAGAAACCTATGCTTCAGTTGCAGATATTGAAGAACCTGGCAGAATGGCGGATATCATCTCATCCCATTTACCAATCAAATTGAAGGAAAAGCAAGAAATCCTTGAAATGACAGATATTAAAGAAAGAGTAAACAAAGTAATTGATACCATTCATAACGAAAAAGAAGTCCTGAATTTAGAAAAAAAGATTGGTCAGCGTGTTAAGCGTTCCATGGAAAGGACGCAAAAAGAGTATTATTTGCGTGAGCAAATGAAGGCGATCCAAAAGGAATTAGGCGATAAGGAAGGCAAAACTGGCGAAATTGCTGAACTTACCAAAAAAATTGAGCAATCAGGTATGCCAGAACATGTTCTTCAAGCCGCACAAAAAGAAATTGAACGTTATGAAAAGGTGCCGGCCAGTTCAGCAGAAAGTGCAGTTATTCGCAACTATATCGACTGGCTTATTTCCATCCCTTGGTCGAAAAAAACAGAGGATGACATTGATATTCTCCGGGCTGAAAAGATTTTAAATCAGGACCATTACGGACTTGAAAAAGTTAAGGAACGCGTCCTCGAATATTTAGCTGTTCAGAAGCTGACGAATTCGTTAAAAGGGCCAATCCTTTGTCTTGCTGGACCTCCTGGGGTTGGGAAAACAAGCCTTGCACGTTCGATTGCGACTTCACTCAATCGAAATTTTGTCCGCATTTCACTTGGCGGCGTCCGCGATGAATCAGAAATTCGTGGACATCGCAGAACCTATGTTGGGGCGATGCCAGGTCGAATCATCCAAGGAATGAAAAAAGCTAGTACCATTAACCCTGTCTTTTTACTCGATGAAATCGATAAAATGTCTAGTGATTTCCGTGGAGATCCATCAAGCGCCATGCTTGAAGTACTCGATCCTGAACAAAATAGTAACTTTAGCGACCATTATATAGAAGAAACCTATGATCTTTCCAAGGTTATGTTTATAGCGACAGCCAATAACTTATCAACAATTCCTGGTCCGCTTTTGGACAGAATGGAAATAATCACGATTGCCGGCTACACGGAACTTGAAAAAGTCCATATTTGCCGAGATCATTTACTACCAAAACAGATTAAAGAAAATGGTCTTTCTAAAGGAATTCTTAAGGTCCGCGATGATGCCATTCTAAAAGTGGTTCGTTACTACACACGTGAAGCAGGCGTTCGAAGTTTAGAGCGTCAGATGGCAACTCTATGCCGGAAAACGGCAAAAATCATTGTTTCAGGCGAAAAGAAGCGTGTCATCATTACCGAAAAGAATATCGAAGAGTTTTTAGGAAAAACAAGATTCCACTATGGGATGGCCGAGTCAGAAGATCAAGTTGGAGTAGCAACCGGGTTAGCCTATACAACGGTGGGTGGAGACACTCTCCAGATTGAAGTTTCTTTAGCGCCAGGTAAAGGGAAACTTGTGTTAACTGGAAAGCTTGGCGACGTCATGAAGGAATCAGCACAAGCTGCGTTTAGCTATATCCGATCCAAAGCCAAGGAACTAGGGATTGATGAGAATTTCCATGAAAAATATGATATCCACATTCACGTTCCTGAAGGTGCAGTTCCTAAAGATGGACCATCGGCCGGTATTACCATGGCAACGGCGCTTGTATCAGCCTTGTCGGGCAGAGCCATTCGCCGAGAAGTAGGAATGACCGGAGAGATTACTTTAAGAGGCAGAGTTCTTCCAATTGGCGGCTTAAAAGAAAAAACACTTAGTGCCCATCGAGCGGGCTTAACAAAAATTATTCTTCCAAAGGATAATGAAAAAGATATTGATGATATTCCTGAAAGCGTTAGGAATGAACTGGATTTTGTCCTTGTTTCCCATGTGGACGAAGTCTTGAAGCATGCCCTGTTGGAAGGTGAAGTGAAATGAAGGTAGTCAGCTCAGAGATAGTCATCAGTGCAGTAAAGCCAGAACAATACCCGGAAACAGATTTACCTGAATTTGCGCTTGCAGGTCGTTCCAATGTCGGTAAATCTTCTTTTATCAATAAAATGCTGAACCGAAAAGGTTTGGCGAGAATATCCTCCAAGCCAGGAAAAACACAAACGCTTAATTTCTATTTAATTAACGAAATGCTGCATTTTGTCGATGTTCCTGGTTATGGATACGCAAAGGTTTCAAAATCTGAGCGGGCCGCATGGGGAAGAATGATTGAAACGTATTTTACATCGCGGGAGCAATTAAAAGCGGCGGTTCAAATCGTTGATCTTAGACATCCACCATCAAAGGATGATGTCATGATGTATGATTTCTTAAAGCATCACGAAATTCCTTGTGTCATCATTGCCACCAAGGCAGATAAAATCCCCAAAGGGAAATGGCAGAAGCATTTAAAAATAGTTAGAGAAACCTTAGAGCTTGATAAAAATGATCAAATGGTTCTATTCTCCTCCGAAACTGGTTTAGGAAAAGACGAGGCTTGGTCTGTTCTACAGAGTTTTATGTAAAAAATAAACGCCTGGGCATAAGCGCCAGGCGTTATTTTTTCTTCTTTAGGAGAAAATAAATACCAACCACAATGAGAAGAGCAGGCCAAAATTTCCACACAAAGCTCATCCCGTTTTGAAGTAAATCAAAATAGGCAGTAATTTTATCATAAAATAACAGAAGGATTGCTAAAATTAGAAAGAGGAATGCTTGGAATAATCCTGAATTCGTCTTTTGAAACCGTAGAAAAAATCCGATAGAAATAATTAAAATTAACATACCAATATTGTTACTAGGCCAAAAGGACACCTTACCGACAAGATGGAAGTGAAGTCCAAATCCAGCCATAATGACCCCAGGAAGTATTGCCTCAGACTCTTTAGCAGAATACCCTTGACCTAAAAAGGCAATTCCAACAATCATAAGTAAGGTCGGCCATGTGAAAAATTGTTGGAAAATAGTGATCCCAGTTTGCTGCAATAGGAAGTAAGCTCCAAAGCCTATAAGAATGATCCCAGGAAAAATTCGTTGATTCTTCATCAAAAACACCGCTTCCAGTAAGGTTCACTTGAATCTTGTCCATTTTTTTGGTACTGTACATAAGGAAGTATTTTAAAAAAATAGTTATTGGTATTAAGAAAGTCTAAAGGAAACTTTGCTAAAGTGTCCCTATCGGGATTATCTTTACTCGACTTTACTTAAATATATTAACATATAGTTTCGTTTTCTGTTCACATTTTTCGAGCAAAAGTCGAAATTGCTCATGATATAATCATACTAGTTAAGTTGTAATATCTATTGGGGGTGTCCTTTCAAATGCATACATTAGTGATCGGTATTAACTATAAAACTGCCCCCGTGGAAATTCGTGAGCGGTTGTCATTTAATGAAGCCGATCTTGCGGAGGCCATAAAAAAGTTAAATACCAAAAAAAGTATCCTAGAAAATATCATCTTGTCTACATGTAATCGTACGGAAATTTATGCGGTTGTGGATCAATTACATACAGGCCGCTATTATATTAAAGAATTTCTGTCAGAATGGTTCGGTATAGAACAAAAAGAATTTTCTCCTTTTTTATTTGTATATGAAGACGATGGCGCAGTGGATCATTTATTTAACGTTACCTGTGGACTTAATTCCATGGTTTTAGGAGAAACACAAATCCTAGGCCAAGTTCGTACGAGCTTCATGTTAGCCCAGGAAGTAGGAACTACGGGTACCGTGTTCAACCAATTGTTTAAACAAGCAATTACCGTTGCCAAACGCGCGCATTCAGAAACGGATATTGGTGCTAATGCCATATCTGTCAGTTATGCAGCAGTGGAATTGGCGAAGAAGATCTTTGGTTCACTTGCTAATAAACATGTGTTAATTTTTGGCGCAGGAAAAATGGGTGAATTGGCTGCCCAAAACCTGCACGGTAATGGTGTGAAGAAAGTTACTGTTATTAATCGGACCTATGAAAAAGCGCAAGACTTAGCTAACCGGTTCAGCGGTAAAGCGAGAACCTTAGCTGAATTAGAGAAATCATTAGCAGAAGCTGATATCCTGATCAGTTCAACCGGTGCAAAAGACTTTGTTATTTCAAAAGAAATGATGGTCAAGGTCGAGAAAAAACGCAAGGGTAAGCCGCTATTTATGGTGGACATTGCTGTACCTCGCGACTTGGATCCAAGAATTGCTGAGCTTGAAAATGTCTTTTTATACGATATTGACGATTTAGAGGGGATTGTTGAGGCCAACCTGCAAGAGCGTAAGAAGGCAGCTGAAAAAATCATGCTCATGATTGAAAAAGAAATCGTTGAGTTCAAGCAATGGCTTGGAATGCTAGGGGTAATTCCAGTTATCTCGGCTCTTAGAGAAAAAGCACATGTAATCCAATCGGAAACCATGGTTAGTTTGGAGAGAAAGCTGCCAAATTTATCAGAGCGTGATCTAAAAGTGTTAAATAAACATACAAAAAGTATCATCAACCAGCTCTTAAAAGACCCTATTTTACAAGCGAAAGAATTGGCTGCGCGACCTGATGCAAATCAAGCAATGGATCTTTTTATGAAGATCTTTAATATTGAAGAGCTTGTTAAGGAACAACATTCGAAAGCAGCCGAAACCAACCAAATAACGGTTACAACACCGCAGGCTTCCTTTCAGTCATAAGGGGTACGTTCTATGTTTAATGTCTTTATGACAAGGCTTCATGAATTAACCGTTGTTCTATATGCCTTCAGTGTGTTGTTATATTTTTTCGATTTTCTACATCATAACCGGAAGGCAAACCGTATTGCTTTCTGGTTACTTGCATTTGTATGGGTTTTGCAAACCGTTTTTCTCGGAATCTATATGTATAAAACAGGCAGATTCCCTGTGTTAACTATTTTCGAGGGACTCTATTTTTATGCCTGGATATTAGTCACATTGTCAATTGGTATAAATCATTTATTACGAGTCGATTTTATCGTCTTTTTCACGAATATACTTGGCTTTACGGTCATGGCGATTCATACATTTGCCCCGATGCAATATGGTTCGCATATCATGGCGAAGCAGCTTGTTTCTGAACTGCTTTTGATTCATATTACGATGGCGATCCTCTCATACGGGGCCTTTTCATTATCATTCGTTTTTTCAACATTATATCTGCTTCAATATGATTTATTAAAAAGGAAAAAATGGGGAACTAGACTCTTACGACTGGCCGACTTAGATAAACTTGAAAAATCATCCTACATATTGGCCGTAATCGGTGTTCCGATGCTTCTGCTCAGTCTCATCTTAGGATTGCAGTGGGCCTTTCTTAAGGTACCCGGGATGCCATGGTACGATATGAAAATCATCGGCTCATTTCTGTTATTAACCGTCTATAGTATTCTTTTATATCTTCGCATTGTGAAAAATCTATCGGGAAGAAAATTAGCGATTTGGAATACAGCTGCCTTTTTAATTGTTTTAATTAACTTTTTCTTATTTGGTCAATTATCATCTTTTCATTTATGGTATGCGTAGCGCATAACCTCAGGAGGTCGCAATCATGAGAAAAATAATTGTAGGTTCTAGACGAAGCAAATTGGCATTAACACAAACCAATTGGGTGATCGATCAGCTAAAAAAGTTGGACCCTCGCTTTGATTTTGAAGTAAAAGAAATCGTCACAAAAGGGGATCAAATCCTTGACGTTACCCTTTCGAAAGTTGGCGGTAAAGGACTTTTTGTAAAAGAAATTGAGCAAGCAATGCTTGATAAAGAGATTGATATAGCCGTTCATAGTATGAAAGATATGCCAGCTGTCTTACCAGAAGGACTTACAATTGGATGCATTCCTTTTCGTGAGGACTACCGTGATGCGCTAATTTCAAGAGGGCATGTGAAGTTAAAAGACTTAAAACCAGGTGCAGTTATAGGCACAAGCAGCCTACGCCGCAGTGCACAGCTATTAGCAGCCCGCCCAGATTTAGAGATTAAATGGATCCGAGGTAATGTGGATACAAGATTAGCAAAATTAGAAACAGAGGAATACGATGCAATTATTTTAGCCGCAGCTGGCCTTAACCGTCTTGGCTGGGCTTCTGACGTGGTCACCGAATTCCTCGATGCAGATCTATGTATTCCTGCCGTCGGTCAAGGGGCATTGTCGATCGAATGCCGTGAAGATGATAAAGAACTTCTCGAACTTTTTGAAAAATTCACCTGCAAAAAAACGGAAAGAGCGGTTCGTGCAGAGCGTGCCTTCCTTCAAAAAATGGAAGGCGGGTGTCAGGTACCAATTGCCGGCTTCGCCTATGTAGCTGAAAATGATGAAATTGTCCTAAATGTTTTAGTGGCTTCACCAGAAGGACATGAAATCATTAAAGAAGAAGTTAGAGGACAAAATCCAGAAGAGCTTGGTGTTCAGGCAGCTGACTTATTAATTCAAAAAGGCGGGAAAGACCTAATTGATAAGGTAAAGCGGGAGCTCGAAGGTCAATGATCCAATCGTTACCTTTGCTTGATAAAACCGTTCTTATCCCAAGAGGAGAAAATCAAGCAAAATCCTTTTCACAACTTGTAGAAAGGTATGGAGGGATTCCAATCGAAATCCCTCTTATTGCCTTTCGTCCGATAGAAAAAAATCAGCGCCTTCACGAAGCTTTGCTGGTTCTTGATACATATGACTGGATTATTTTTACGAGTAACGTAACTGTTGAAACCTTCTTTTCTTTTTTAAAAGAGGAAGGGGTTAGCGAAGCGTTTCCGAAAATCGCTGTTATTGGCAAAAAGACAGCAGAGGTTTTGATGGAAAGAGGACTATCTCCAGCGTTCGTCCCGACAGCTTATGTGGCGGAAACGTTTGTAGAGGAATTTATCCCCATGATTGATAAGGATTCACGGGTGCTCGTTCCAAAAGGAAACCTTGCCCGAGAATATATCGCCAGATCCTTAACAGGGGCCGGTGCCGTGGTCGATGAGGTTGTGATCTACGAAACCTATATGCCCGATGAAAGCCGCCTGAGGCTGGCTAATATGCTAGCAGATAACCAACTGGATATCCTCACGTTTACGAGCCCTTCAACGGTTGACCATCTAATGGATGTCGTGAAGGAGTATCGATTGGATGAGCAGCTGAAAAATTGTATCATTGGCTGTATCGGTCCCGTTACCGAGAAAAAATTACGTGCTTATGGATTAATGGTCCATGCCTCACCAAAAGAGTACACCGTAAAAGAAATGATTAACAGTACGATTGCCTATTTAGATATGGAGGAATAATAAATGGAACTTCAATTTAAACGTCATCGCCGCTTACGCTCAAGTGCGAGCATGCGCTCACTTGTTAGAGAAAATCACTTAAAAGCGGAGGACTTTATTTATCCGTTGTTTATTTATGAAGGTGAGAATATTCGCAATGAAGTCTCATCCATGCCTGGAGTATACCAAGTATCTATGGATTATTTGGAAGCAGAAATGGAAGATATCGTTGCCCATGGAATTAAATCCGTTCTCCTATTTGGGATTCCAAAAACGAAAGATGCATGCGGTGAGCAAGCATTTCATGACCATGGGATTGTCCAGGTGGCCACCCGTTTTATCAAAGGAAAATTCCCAGAAATCATTGTCGTTGCTGATACATGTCTTTGTGAGTATACAAGCCATGGGCACTGTGGAGTAGTTGAAGGGGAGAAGGTTCTAAACGATCAATCACTTGAATTGCTTGTAAAAACTGCGGTAGCTCAAGCGAAAGCAGGTGCAGACATTATTGCGCCATCTAACATGATGGACGGCTTTGTTGCGGCGATTCGTGCGGGATTGGACGAAGCAGGCTTTACAGAGATTCCGATCATGTCTTATGCCGTAAAATATGCATCGGCATTCTACGGACCTTTCCGTGAAGCTGCGGAAGGTGCGCCGCAATTCGGTGATCGCAAGACCTATCAAATGGACCCTGCTAACCGAATGGAAGCCTTTAGAGAAGCAGAATCTGATGTCGAGGAAGGTGCCGATTTCTTAATCGTGAAGCCAGGTATGCCATACCTTGACATTGTTCGTGATATGAAAAATACCTTTAATTTACCGATTGTTATTTACAACGTAAGCGGAGAATATGCAATGGTTAAAGCCGCTGCCCAAAACGGCTGGATTGATGAGAAAAACACGGTTCTTGAAATGTTAATGGGTATGAAACGTGCAGGCGCTGACCTTATTATTACTTATGCTGCCAAAGATGCAGTTCGCTGGTTAAAAGAAGACCAATAATTTGAAAAGAGGGAACAGAATGCGTTCTTATACGAAGTCGATTGAAGCATTTAAAGAAGCCCAAACCATCATGCCAGGCGGAGTGAATAGCCCGGTTCGTGCCTTTAAATCCGTGAATATGGACCCGATTTTTATGGAAAGAGGAAAGGGTTCTAAAATCTATGATATAGATGGCAATGAGTACATTGACTATGTTCTTTCATGGGGGCCGCTTATCCTCGGCCATACGAATGACCGTGTGGTAGAAGGCTTAAAAAAGGTTGCTGAACTTGGGACAAGTTTCGGTGCACCTACTTTAATGGAAAATAAACTAGCTAATCTTGCCATTGAACGGGTACCATCGATCGAAGTTATTCGGATGGTATCTTCAGGAACAGAAGCAACGATGAGTGCGCTTCGTTTAGCCAGAGGCTATACGGGCCGGAATAAGATTTTGAAATTTGAAGGCTGTTACCATGGTCATGGGGACTCCCTTTTGATTAAGGCTGGCTCAGGCGTGGCCACACTTGGTTTACCTGACAGCCCTGGAGTTCCAGAAGGTGTAGCGAAAAATACCATCACAGTGCCTTACAATGACCTTGAGAGCGTGAAGTTTGCGTTCGAACAATTTGGCGACGATATCGCGTGTATTATCGTTGAACCTGTGGCCGGAAATATGGGACTAGTTCCACCACTGCCAGGATTCTTAGAAGGTCTGCGTGAAGTTACTTCAGCAAACGGCGCATTGCTTATTTTTGATGAAGTAATGACTGGCTTCCGTGTAGGCTACAATTGTGCACAAGGCTATTTCAATATCACTCCTGATATTACATGTCTTGGAAAAGTAATCGGCGGCGGTCTTCCTGTTGGTGCTTACGGCGGTAAGGCGGAAATCATGCAGCAGATTGCTCCAAGCGGCCCGATTTATCAAGCAGGAACACTGTCTGGTAACCCACTTGCAATGACAGCTGGCTATGAAACGTTAAGCCAATTAACACCAGCACATTATGAGGAGTTTATCCGTAAGGGTGACTTACTGGAAAAAGGCTTTAAGGCTGCTGCTGAAAAATATGATATTCCAATAACATTTAACCGTGCAGGTTCGATGATTGGCTTCTTCTTTACCAATGAAGCCGTCATTAATTATGAGGTAGCAAGATCATCCAATTTGGAATTCTTCGCAGCGTATTATCGCGAGATGGCTCTTCAAGGGATCTTCTTGCCGCCTTCACAATTTGAAGGATTGTTCTTATCTACGGAGCACTCCGATGAGGATATTGAAAAGACAATCCGTGCAGCAGAGATTGCATTCTCGAAGCTTAAATAAGATGGTTCCCGGCACCCACTTTTTTGGTGGGTGTTTTTTGTGAGGTTAGAAACTTAATTAGAAACCAGCTCCCACCCCTCAAAAAAACTTCAATCAAACCCCCATTCCCAAATAATACGATTCTTTTCCAGACGAAACTCTCTTTTTTATCATAAATAAAAGCCTTGGTTCATAGAGTGTAAGTGACATAGTGATTTTGAGTGAAGGAAACGAAAGGAGGAGTCGCTTTGTCTCAGGAGAATCAATCGTGCCTACGATTTTCTTTGGAGGAGTCATTGTGGTTTAGAAAAGGACAGGAAGTCGAAGAGCTTGTTTCCATTTCTCTAGACCCAGACATTACCATCCAAGAAAACGATCAGTACGTAACCATAAGAGGTTCGCTAGAACTCACAGGCGAATATAAAAGTTACGAACCTACCAATGAAAACGAAGATGAAGATGTAACATCGCAAAAGTTTGTAGAGAGGGTCGATGCACGAGGGGGAGGAAACTGTGAGTTTTCACATCGATTCCCTGTCGATATCACGATCCCCAATAATCGAATTCAAAGTATCTATGATATCGATGTCCTCGTCGAATCCTTTGATTATTCGATTCCTGAGCGCAGCTGCCTCAAGCTAGCAGCTGAACTGACTATTAGCGGCTTATACGGAACTGAGCAACAACAGAAGCAACAGCAACAACCGCAGGAAGAAGTAGTTGAACTTGAGCTTATCCCTCGCTCTGAAATTGAGTTCTTTGAGGAAGATGCCGAAGAAATTGAAGTCGAACTTGCATCAGTTCAGAGCAGTTACCAAGATAACTTCTTGTTTGAAGCTGAGGCAAGAAAACCACAAGAAGAAGACGAGAGTGTGGAGATTTTACCGAAGTTTCCGACCTTCAATTATCAACCACAGGAAGACGTTGAGGAAGAAGCTAACCAACCATCCTTGGATTTCGTAGAGGCAAGGAGTGAAGCCAGCAAACCAGCCTGGGAATTCGAAGAAACAAGAAGTGAATCCAGTAAACCTTCATGGAATTTCCAAGAAGCAAGAAGCGAAGCTAGCCAGCCAGCTGAGACCATCCAGCCAGAAGTGGTTGAAGTAGAGCCAGTGCCACCTCCAACCGTCCAGTTTGAAGAAGAAGTTAATCCAGCAGAGGAAAGCTCTTCCGCACATGAAGAAGCACCACCAAAGAATATTAAAAAGAAAAAAGCACCAAAAAAGAAAAGCATGACATTAACTGAATTTTTTGCTCGGAAGGATGAAAGTTCTGCCCAGGCGAAAGTAAAAGTTTGTATCGTCCAAAAAGGGGATACCGTTAACAGCGTGGCAGATCGATATGATGTTTCGGTACAAAACCTCATGCGCATCAACAATCTTGAACTCAGCCAAGATATATTTGAAGGTCAAGTATTATATATTCCCGGCAGCCTTACAAAAAAATAATTATTAAAAGATGAGCGGGTTACTTTGACCTGCTCACCTTCTTTTCATACACAGTCAAAGTGCTCCAGTCCATACGCCGCTAAACGGGCGCTTCCGCTTTTAAAATGAAAGTGAGTTGAGTACGCTTGAGTAACCCGAATCAACTAAACACATTTGCTACCATCTTAAAAAATTACCTTGTTGAGCCTCATTTTGTAGAGGATTTCGGCAGCGTTCAGAAGATTTATTCAAATAAAGGGACGTTTGCCTTAAAAAAAATCGACCCTGCGACCGGGACCGACTTCATTCGCCATGTTCATCTCCTCTACCAAAAAGGGTATAATCGCATCGTTCCCATTTACCCTACGATGGACGGCAGGTATGCGGTCTTACACGAGAATAATCTTTATTACTTAATGCCGTGGATGTCGAATGAACACAAGGAAGACCGGCAGCAAAAGGATCATCAGCTCTTTCGTGAACTCGCTCGTCTTCATACCCTGTCAGCCAAAGAAATTACCTTGAACAAAGAAGAGCGGACCGAGCATTATGAAAAGACGATTCAGCAGCATGAAAAACAACAGGCATTTCTCGATGGCTTCATCGACGAATGTGAAAAAAAGACCTATATGTCGCCGTTTGAATTGTTATATTGCCTCTATTACAATGAAATCAGCCAGGCGCTCCGATTTTCGAAAACGAAATTTGAAGAATGGTATGAAAAAACGAAAGACAATGAAAAGGCCCGCATGGTTATTACGCACGGAAAATTGTCACCCGAGCATTTCTTGTATGATGATAAAGGGTACGGCTTTTTTATTAATTTTGAGAATGCTCACTACGGCTCACCGATTCACGATCTCCTTCCCTATTTATCACGTGCCTTAAATACCAATCCGAAGCGCAGCGACACAGCCGTTGACTGGGTATACCACTACTTTAAATACTTTCCATTTAAAGCAGATGAAAAACTATTATTCTACAGCTATTTAGCGCTTCCGATTCCAATCATCCAAGTGGCAGAAAGCTATTATCGAAAGTCGCGCCCAAAGAATGAATTAAAATATGTCCGTCAGCTGCAGCACCGCTACTGGCATTTGAAAAATTCCGAATATGTCGTCATGAGAATGACCGAAATGGATGCGCAGGCAGCCGCCGCCGCAGCAGCAAAAGAAGGAGCCCAGCCGCAGTAATCATCTGCAAAAGGGCTCCTTAAACGATTTCAAAATATAGTGACACGGCTATGGCAACAAAAACCGTTAATAATAAGATATCGAAAAACGTTGGAATGATGAGTGTTCGAATAAATTGGAAGATCACAAACGGAATAATTAACTGTGCGCAAACTCTCCGACAGGTTCTAAACCAGGGTTGGTATTTAAATTTATGGAAATTTCTTTTCACCGACAACCCCCCCTTTACAAATCTGGCATATATTTTTCTTTATGTATATTCCACAAGTGCGGAGAACTCTCCAAAAAAACGGCATATAGTATAAAAAATAAAAAAAGTGGTTATCATTATTGACGTCAAACCCTTTTTTTCGGTAGTATTACTATATAATTTAATTATATAAGCAACGACAGGGAAGAGTACGATACAAACCTGCTTCAAGAGAGGGAAATCATTAGCTGGAAGATTTCCTAAGCAGAAAGTCGGAAGGTCGCCCACGAGCTTCTTCTGCGAACGGATGACCAAATCCTATTAGTTGAAGACGGACTAAATCCGTTATCTACATAAGTGCCAATCAGTTTTTTGGATTGGAAAAAAGGTGGTACCGCGAAGCAAACTCCATTCGTCCTTTTATGACGAATGGGGTTTTTTGTATGGAACAGGAATCAAAGGAGGAATTTTACAATGGAAACAAAGGAACTAACAATGCCTACCAAATACGACCCACAAACGATTGAAAAAGGGCGTTATGAATGGTGGTTAAACGGTAAGTTTTTCGAAGCAAAAAACGATGAGGGCAAAGAGCCGTACACGGTTGTTATCCCGCCGCCAAACGTTACCGGGAAACTTCATTTAGGTCATGCCTGGGACACGACCCTACAAGACATTGTGACCCGGATGAAGAGGATGCAGGGGTATGATGTTCTTTGGCTACCAGGTATGGACCACGCCGGGATTGCGACCCAGGCAAAAGTAGAAGAAAAACTTCGCAATGAAGGCAAAAGCCGTTACGATCTAGGAAGAGAAAAATTCGTCGAGGAAACATGGAAGTGGAAGGAAGAGTATGCGTCCCATATCCGCCAGCAGTGGTCGAAACTTGGCCTAGGACTTGATTACAGCCGCGAGCGTTTCACGCTGGATGCTGGCTTATCTGATGCCGTTAAAGAGGTTTTTGTTACCCTTTATAAAAAAGGTCTCATTTACCGCGGGGAATATATTATTAACTGGGATCCGTCCACCAAAACAGCTCTATCCGACATTGAAGTAATTTATAAAGATGTTCAAGGTGCTTTTTATCATATGAGTTATCCGCTTGCCGATGGTTCTGGACAGATTGAAGTGGCTACAACTCGTCCAGAAACGATGCTGGGTGATACTGCGGTTGCTGTACATCCAGAAGACGACCGCTACAAGCACCTCATTGGCAAAACTGTTATCCTCCCAATCGTTGGCCGTGAAATTCCAATCGTTGGTGATGACTATGTGGATATGGAATTCGGATCTGGTGCGGTAAAAATTACGCCAGCCCACGACCCGAACGATTTTGAAGTGGGTAATCGTCATAATCTAGAGCGAGTTCTCGTAATGAACGAAGATGGCTCGATGAATGATAGAGCTGGCAAGTATAAAGGACTCGACCGTTTTGAATGCCGTAAGCAAATCGTTAAGGACTTGCAGGAACAAGGCGTTCTTTTCAAAATTGAAGAGCATCCGCATTCCGTAGGTCATTCGGAACGAAGCGGAGCCGTTGTTGAACCGTATCTTTCCACCCAGTGGTTTGTTAAAATGCAGCCGCTCGCAGATGAAGCGATTGAACTGCAAAACAAAGAAGAAAAAGTAAACTTTGTCCCGGACCGGTTTGAAAAAACCTACCTACGTTGGATGGAAAATATCCGCGACTGGTGTATTTCAAGACAGCTTTGGTGGGGTCACCGCATTCCTGCTTGGTATCACAAGCAAACGGGTGAGGTATATGTAGGTACAGAAGCACCGGCCGACGCTGAGAACTGGGAACAGGATAAAGACGTACTCGATACATGGTTCAGCTCTGCTCTATGGCCTTTTTCAACCATGGGCTGGCCTGATACAGAAGCGTCTGATTTCAAGCGTTACTTCCCAACCGACGTGTTAGTAACAGGCTATGATATTATCTTCTTCTGGGTATCCAGAATGATTTTCCAAAGCATTGAGTTTACAGGCGAGCGTCCATTTAAAGATGTGCTTATCCACGGCCTCGTTCGTGACGAACAGGGACGGAAAATGAGTAAGTCACTTGGAAACGGCGTCGATCCAATGGATGTCATCGAAAAATACGGTGCCGATGCACTACGATACTTCCTGTCAACAGGAAGTTCACCAGGTCAAGATTTACGCTTTAGCTTTGAAAAAGTAGAGTCAACTTGGAACTTTGCCAATAAGATTTGGAATGCTTCCCGTTTCGCGTTAATGAATATGGATGGTATGACCTACGAAGAAATTGATTTTAGCGGAGAAAAATCCGTTGCGGACAAGTGGATTTTAACACGCTTAAATGAAACGATTGAACATGTGACAAGACTTTCTGACCGTTATGAATTTGGTGAAGTTGGCCGTGCGCTTTACAACTTTATCTGGGATGACTTCTGTGATTGGTATATTGAAATGGCGAAATTGCCGCTATATGGTGAAGATGAAGCAGCGAAGAAAACAACTCGTTCGATTCTGGCGCATGTATTAGATCAAACGATGCGTTTATTGCATCCATTCATGCCATTTATCACCGAGGAAATTTGGCAGAACCTTCCTCACCAAGGAGAATCGATTACGACAGCAGCTTGGCCTGAAGTAAATCCAGCTCATTCTGATGACCAAGCAGCACAAGAAATGAAACTGCTCGTCGAGATGATTCGCGCGGTTCGGAATATTCGTGCTGAAGTAAATACTCCAATGAGTAAGAAAATCAAAATGCTTGTCAAAGCAAAGGATGAAACGGTTCTCAAAGCAATCGAGAATAACCGCGGCTATATTGAACGCTTCTGTAATCCAGAAGAATTACAAATGGGCGTTGACCTTGAAACGCCTGAAAAAGCAATGACAGCCGTGATTACTGGTTTAGAAATCATCCTGCCGCTTGAAGGCTTGATTAACATCGATGAAGAAATCGCTCGTCTCGAAAAAGAATTTGACCGCTTAAATAAAGAAGTCGACAGAGTTCAGAAGAAATTAAGCAATGAAGGCTTCATGAAAAAAGCACCTGAGAGTGTTGTAGCCGAAGAGCGTGCAAAGGAAAACGATTATCGCGAAAAAAGAGCGATTGTCGAAGCACGAATTAAAGAATTAAGAGGGTAATAATTAGTTTGGCGAGGCGAATTCTCTGAGGATTCGTCTCGCCTTATTACTTAAACATTGAAAACACAATCAAAAACCAGTTTTAATGATGCAACTTTACAGAAAAAAACAATTTATCAGCGGTTTTCGGCAGTATATCAGCGAATCCGTCTAGTTTATCAGCGGATTTTGGATTTTATCAGCGGAAATTCCACTTTTATCAGCGAATCAAAAAATAGATTGCACTTTAGAAGTAAATATTAATCAAACATTAAAATATAGATGGGGTGTCACGAATGTTTGCTACATATAAAGAAGCCCTAGAATGGATTCATGCGCGGTTAAGGCTGGGAATCAAGCCAGGCTTAAAGCGGATAGAATGGATGATGGACAGACTCGGCAATCCAGAAACAAAAATGAAGACCGTTCATATTGGCGGTACCAATGGTAAAGGCTCCACCGTTACTTTTCTCCGTTCGATTCTTGAAGCAGGAGGGTATTCAGTGGGTACCTTTACCTCGCCCTATATTGAACAGTTCAATGAGCGGATCAGTGTGAATGGGAAAGCCATATCAGATGCGGAGCTGCTCCAATTAGCAAATATCATTCGCCCATTGGCGGACGAATTAGAAGAAACAGAGCTTGGCGGGCCGACTGAGTTTGAAGTCATCACCGCGATGGCGTTCCATTATTTCGCAACCATGAACAAGGTTGACGTTGTCATTTTTGAAGTCGGTTTAGGCGGTCGATTTGATTCAACAAATATCATCCAGCCATTAGCCTCGATCATTACCAATATTGGTCTTGATCACACTAACATCCTCGGTAACACCTATGAGGAAATCGCTTTTGAAAAAGCAGGGATTATCAAAGAAAACACCTCTATTTTTACGGCTGTCAAACATCCAGGGGCGATAAAGGTAATTGAGGAACAAGCAGATAAGAAAGAAGCACCTCTTTACCGCTTGAATCAGGAATTTTCGATTAGTGCTCATAAATCCCTTTCAAATGGTGAAGTGTTTGATGTAATCACTCAACTTCAAACCATCGACCAATTAGAAATCAGAATGATCGGTCAGCATCAAACGGAAAATGCCGCACTTGCTGTCATGGCCGCCCAATTTTTAAATCAAAAAGGTTCATTCCTGATTACAGAGCAAGCTATTCGTACGGGCTTAAAAAGGGCTTACTGGCCAGGGAGATTTGAAATCCTTTCTGAAAGTCCACTTGTAATTATTGATGGGGCCCATAATGAAGAGGGAATATCTGCTCTAACCCATGAATTAAGTACTAGATATCAAAATCGCAGTATTCAGATCGTGTTTGCCGCGCTATCGGATAAAAAGCTTGATCAAATGATTGCCAAATTGGACCAACTGGCTTCCCAAATTGTCTTTGTCAGCTTCGATTTTCCACGTGCCGCTAAAGCAGAAGAATTACTTAAAATTAGCCAATCACCCAACAAATTGGCAGTCGATGACTGGGGTCCTTTTCTTATAGAAGAGATTCAAAATATTGATAACAACAGCATGTTAGTCATAACGGGTTCACTCTATTTTATTTCAGAGGTAAAACCATTTTTGGCTAACTATTTGAAAAATAAGATAATTTCTTTATGACAAGTTATTTTTATGATAGCAAAATAATTATATCTAAATAAGATCGAGAGGAGGATAAGCATGAAAGTAAAACCTCACGTCAGGAATTCTGTTTTCCTTGCCTGGATTTTGTTGGTCCCTGCAGGAACCTGGTTCACCTATATGGCTTATCCTCCCAATATTCGTGATTTGGCCCAATAAAAAGTATTTAATTAGGGAGAATGATAGTTAAATGGAAATGTCCTGTTTTCCTTATATAATTCTATTCATATATAGTTGTGCCTTAGGCTCATTCTTTAATGTAGTCGGCCTTCGAGTCCCATTAAACCAATCAATTATCAAACCAAGATCAGCTTGCACAACATGCGGGCATCAATTAAAACCATATGAACTTATTCCAGTAATTTCATATTTATTACAAGGAGGAAAATGCCGCGGCTGTCAGTCGCAGATTTCTCCTATCTATCCAATCTTTGAATTGCTTACTGGATTACTATTTATGACAGCGCCATTAGTTATTGGCTGGTCTGGAGAATTAGTAGTGGCACTAACACTAATCTCAATGTTTATGATTATAATTGTTTCAGATATTCACTATATGCTCATCCCTGATAAAATTCTGATCTGGTTTGCAGGGATTTTTTTATTGGAGCGGATTATTTGGCCGCTAAACCCATGGTGGGACAGTATTCTTGGTGCAGTAACTGGTTTCATCCTCCTGATGGTCATTGCTATTATTAGTAAAGGCGGAATGGGTGGTGGGGATGTTAAACTGTATGCCTTACTTGGACTGGTCCTAGGGTTTAAACTAGTACTTTTGTCCTTCTTTCTTTCGACATTGTTCGGAGCCGTTATTGGCGGTCTTGCTTTAATTTTTAAAATTGTTAAAAGACGACAGCCAATTCCATTTGGGCCATTTATCGCTGCTGGAACATTAACAGCTTATTATTGGGGATCGGATTTAATTAATTTGTATATTCATTTCCTTAATCAAGGATTATAACTAAGGGGTTTTTTATATGGCTTTTTCCCTGTTTACATCTAAAAACCTAATAATTAATCTCGTTTTGAATGATCATTCGATTCGTCTGCTTGAGTTAAAACAGGCGAATCCACCTGTTGATCAAAGATGGTGCGAACGCTTCCTCCCACCTGGAATCATTAGTGATGGGAAAATAATCGATATCGATTCTTTGGCAAACATCCTAGAAGAATGTATCGGTGAATGGAAGATTCAAAGACGTCAAGTTCGCTTTCTAGTGCCAGATCCGCTGGTCATCATCCGGAAAGTTTCCGTTCCTGCTGAAATTCAGGAGGATGAAATTCAGGGATACCTATATTTAGAACTTGATTCTAGTATCCATTTACCGTTTGAAGAACCAGTCTTTGATTTTTATTCATTAAAAAGTGACGGGAAAACAAGGGATTTACTTTTATTTGTAGCACCTGAGCAGCAGGTAATGGAGTATTCGAGTTTATTGGCCAAGCTCAAACTTGACCCGATTGTAGCAGATATTTCCCCGCTTGCACTGTACCGGTTGTATCATCAACTGGAACAACCAAGTGCAAATGAAGTAATATTTTCGGTTCAATTTGACTTGACGAGCGTTAATTTATCTATCTTTGAACAAAATGTGCCGCTTGTTATGCGTCAATTTGCTCTACCATTTAATGTTGATCTATGGGATGTTAAGGTTGAAATGGATGGTCAATTGGCTTTTAAGTATACGGGCGATACAGAAGAGTTAGTGATTCAGTTTGAGGATATATTCAGAGAGATTAATAAATTAAGTGACTTTTACCGCTATTCACTAAGTAATGATAGAAGTGATATCACCAAGTTTTTACTGAACGGTGATCATCCAATGCTTCAAGCAATCTTCGATGAAATGAAAGAGAGATTTGAAGTCCCTGTCGATATGATTTCTCTTGAATCCAATTCAAAAGGAAAAATAGAAAGAGTACCTCCTAGTTTATTACTACCTTTAGGTCTCGCATTAAAAGGGGTGCAATAATGTTAGTAGAAATTAACCTGCTTCCCCAAAAGGAACCGAAGAAGATCGGCTTTATTATCACTTTGTCTTGTTTAGTTGTACTATTTGTCCTTGTGGGTTCATATTACCTCTGGCAGACCAATTCCACCAAAAGTGAAATCGCCTCATTAGATCGACAAATCACAATGACAAAGAAGATTGCTGACAAAGAAAATAAAAGTACAGAAACAGTTGAAACTACTAGCTCAGTTAGTCAATTAAAGACGGCAATCGAGTGGGCAAATGATTATCCGATACAGACGATTCCTGTCATGCGTCATTTGACATCATTATTACCTGAGCGTGGCTTTATCCAAAGCTTTGCCTATACAGAAGCAGGGACGATCTCGTTAACCGTTCAATTTGATAGTGCTAGAGAAGCTGCCTACTTTTTAGATAACCTAAATGAATCCAAATGGATCGAGGAAGCAAGTTTAAGCTCATTAGCAGCAGCCTCAACCGCAGAATCAACAGTTGATAATACTAATACTACAACGTCGACTAACCAAACAAACGCAACAAATTCAACGACTCAAATAACGAGCCACAACGAACCAAACCAATCCAGCTAATTCGGATCAAACGGTTACTAATCAGAGTTCAACTTCAAATCCTAATAGTCAAACGAATTCAGCTGCAGGAACAACTGGAACAACTGGAACTGGCGGTCAAGCTAATACGGCGAACGCGTCAACAACTACAAGTACTGTCAACAATTCAACGACACCTTCAAGTAATACCGAAAGTAAGACAGTAAGCGATAATATCCTTCCTCGCTATACAGGTCAATTTGAAATAAAACTCGATAAAGAAGTTGTTAAAAAGAATATTAAAAAGAGCAACAAAAATGAGGAAGGAGTGACTGGTTCATGAAGCTCCGTTTCTCAAAAAGACAAAGCCTAATAATTGGGATCGTAACTCTTTTAGTGGTATTATTCCTTGTTTATGCTCAGTTCTTTAAACTCTCACCTTTAAAATCAGATTTAGCGAACAAACAGCAGTCACTTGAGTCCGAACAAAAACTATTGGAAATCGTAAGTCAAAAAAAGGCCGAGGATACGAAAAAGACTTCTGAAGATACTCGGGAATTACAGAAGAAATTACCTGTAAAGCCGTTACAGGAACAATTGATATTAGACTTAGAAAAAGCAGAAAACCTTTCAAAAAGTAAGATTAGTTCAATGAGCTTTTCAAAAGATGCGGATGTAAATACTGCCGCTGAACAAGCAACTGGATGCTACTGGTCAACAAGCTACAACGAATCAAACTGACACGAGTCAAGCCACAGCCAATCAGGACACAGCGGCACAACAAACCGTTTCTGTCCAAATTGCGGGTTTGAAGAAGCTGACCGTTTCGTTGAGTGTGGAATCACCAAGCTATGAAGATTTAGAGAAGTTTATTGATACATTAGAATCTTTAAACCGCATTGTCGTGGTTGAATCGATCAGTTATTCAGGCGGGCAAGAGATCACCAGTTTAGACCAAGAAGATGAGCCATTATCCTACAGTCTGACAATTTCTGCTTTCTACATGCCGAGTTTAACAGACCTAGCCGCAGAGCTTCCAAAAATCGACGCACCTGCACCAGCTGGTAAAGATAATCCACTAAGTCAGTTCTCTGCCACGACCGGGACGCAGCCATAATTAACACCAACGCAACTAGTAAATATTTTGGCGAAAGTCTACGATAACAAGACGACAAAAGTCTTGTTATTTTTTTTTGCCTTTATGATAGGATGAAACCAATTACCAATGGAAGAGAGAGGAGTACGGTTTAGTGGACAAGCCTAATAAAGGCAATACAATCAAGATCAAATTAAATGGAGAAACCCCGCCCCAATTGGATGTTCCTCCAAAAGAAGTCGAAGCCAGCATCGACCCCATTCCTAAAGTGATAAAAATAAATTCGAATCTCTCGGAATCGGATAACTTCATGGAGACAGCGGCAGCACAAGAGTCTGTCGACGAAAGTTTTGATTGGATTATTCCTGAATCCTCCGAAAATGACATAGAGGAGTTTAAAATTGTACCAAGTCAAAGTGGCAAAAAATCTGCCCTTCCCAAAATAACAACCTTTTCATCTAATACTAAAAAGAAAAATGGCCGGCCGTTAGGAACCATTTTAATTTCTGCCGTCTTCGCGATCCTTATCGGAACAACGATCGGGGTTGTGATGCTAAAGTTAGTGATAACTACACCAACTGACAAGACTGTTGTAACTGAACCTACTGTAGTCACTGAAAAGCCTGCTAGCACCACCGAAACCAAAACTACGGAGGGCAAGAACTCGTCAGCAGCTATATCCCAAGTAACTGCTTACGTCATTCAGGGCGGAGTTTTTTCATCGGAAGCTGGTGCCAAGGAGACATCTTCCAGTTTAGACTCGAAAGGCATACCATCCCAAACAGTTGAAATGGATGGCAAGTACTTTTTATTCCTTGGTGTTGCGGATTCCATCGAAGCCGCTAAAGCTCTTGGGGGTCAATATAAAGAAAATGGAATTGAAGATGTGTTTGCCAAGCCGCTGTTATTAGATGAAAAGAAGTTTACCGGTGTTACTGAAAAAGAAAAGACCTTTTTAAAAGCTGTACCAACCATTTATCAAACGCTATCTCTTACATCTTCGAGTGCTCTCCTGACCAAGTCGCTTTCTGAGGATTCAAGCAAAGCCCTCATAGAGATTGAAGAACAATTAAAGAGTAGTGTTAAAAACAAAAAATTAAAAGATCTAAAAGCAGAATTAGTTAGTGCGAACGAGAAACTAAAAGCATTTCAAGAATCAAAATCCGAAAAGAATCTTAGTGATGCCCAACAGCACTTGCTAAACTTCATGTCATTGTATTTTTCAAAGTAATCAATATCTGACAAAGCTCGATATTTTCCGGGAAATAAGGCCTATCGAAACTGGATAGGCTTTTTATTATGTCATAAAAAGAATTATTCCGCATAATTTTACAAATTCCATCAAAATTTTTTTCGTATAAAAATTGTTTGCAACTACAATTTCTGATACGATTGAATTGTATCTCCCTAATACGTACCAAAAGGTAAGGTGATCGAATGCAGAACCTCATTTTAGCCTCTTCTTCTCCACGGCGAAAAGAACTTCTAGAAACTCTCCGTTTAACATTCGCGATTTCAAGTAGTGAAGTTGATGAAAGTTTTGACCCAGCTCTCTCTCCTAAAGAAGTAGTGATGGAGTTAGCCGACCGAAAGGCCCAGGCGGTTTTTAAAGAAAACCAGAACGCCTTTGTGATTGGCTCGGACACAATAGTTGTGGCGGATAATCAAATTTTAGGAAAGCCTGCAGATGAAGCAGAAGCATTTACGATGTTAAAAAGCTTGTCAGGAAAGCAGCATGATGTCTTTACTGGAGTTTCGATTGTGTCTCCAACAGGTACAACAACGTTTTATGAAAGAACAGAAGTTTGGTTTTGGGAGTTAACTGACGACTCAATACGGGCGTATGTAAAAAGTGGTGAACCGCTTGATAAAGCAGGTGCATATGGCATTCAGCAGCTCGGAAGTATGCTTGTCAAAAAAATAAATGGAGACTATTTTGCGGTTGTCGGTCTGCCTGTTTCAAGAACGATTAGAGAATTGAAAAAGGCTGGCTACCAGTTGCCGTATTAAACTTTTTTAGTTCATTAACTCCCTTAAAAAAGGGAGGAAAAAAAGTGTCCACCAATACATTAATGATCCGTGATTTCCCTCAAGATGAAAGGCCTAGAGAACGCTTTATTCAGCATGGACCACAAAGCTTATCCAATCATGAATTGATTGCCATCTTACTTCGAACCGGAACAAAGGACGAATCGGTCCTGCAACTATCGAATCGACTGCTGACCCATTTTGAAGGGTTACGACTTTTAAAAGCAGCTACGTTAGAAGAAATGACTGAGATAAAAGGGATTGGTTCGGCGAAGGCCATTCAAATCCTTGCTGCTGTCGAAATTGGCAGAAGGATTACCAACCTGGATTACAAGGACCGATATGTCATCCGCTCACCGGAAGACGGTGCGAAGTATTTGATGAATGATATGAGCTTTTTATCACAAGAGCATTTTGTTTGTATGTATTTAAACACTAAGAATCAAGTAATCCATAAACAAACCATTTTTATTGGCAGCTTAAACGCCTCGATTGTTCATCCAAGGGAGGTGTTCCGCGAGGCGTTAAAGCGGTCAGCTGCTTCCGTTATTGCAGCGCATAATCACCCGAGCGGTGACCCGGCACCAAGCCGCGAGGACATTGAGGTAACCAAGCGACTGGTCGAATGCGGAAAAATTATTGGCATCGATTTACTCGATCATTTGATCATCGGAGAAAACAAGTTTGTGAGTCTCAAGGATAAAGGGTATTTATAACTATGATTTTGTTTGACGTTAAGTTATAATAATGCTTATGATTTTTTAGGACTACTTAAGATTTAACTAGATAAATATTGGGAAAAAAGACATGATATTAAAGTGATTACCTACCTATTAGAGTTTTTGCATTATGTATCAGAAAGGGAGCTACAAAATTATGTTTGGAATAAGAGCTAGAGATCTTGGGATTGACTTGGGGACTGCAAATACCCTTGTTTATGTAAAAGGAAAAGGAATTGTCTTACGCGAGCCATCCGTTGTGGCAATGCAGACAGATACGAAGAATATTGTCGCAGTTGGTAACGACGCGAAAAATATGATTGGACGGACACCGGGGAATATCGTCGCTTTAAGACCGATGAAGGATGGAGTCATCGCTGATTTTGAAACCACAGCGGCAATGATGAAGTACCATATTCGTCAAGCACAGAAAGGGAAGAACGTATTTACGGGAAATCCATACGTGATGGTTTGTGTGCCTTCTGGGATTACAGCGGTCGAGGAAAGAGCGGTGATCGATGCCACTAGACAAGCAGGGGCAAAGGATGCCTATACCATTGAAGAGCCATTTGCTGCGGCGATTGGCGCCAATTTGCCTGTTTGGGAACCAACTGGCAGCATGGTCGTCGATATTGGCGGGGGAACGACCGAAGTGGCGATTATTTCGTTAGGTGGAATTGTTACAAGCATTTCAATCCGTGTTGCTGGCGATGAAATGGACGAGTCGATTGTTTCTTATATTCGAAAAAATTATAACTTGATGATCGGGGACCGGACTTCTGAAGCGATTAAAATGGAAATTGGCTCAGCAGGGGATCCTGAAGGTGTCGACAATATGGAGATTCGCGGCCGGGATTTATTAACGGGTCTGCCAAAGACAATCGAAATCTCCGCAAAAGAAATTGCTGGAGCATTACGCGATACGGTTTCTGCGATTGTAGAAGCGGTCAAGAATACGTTAGAAAAAACACCGCCTGAACTCGCGGCCGATATTATGGATCGCGGGATTGTCCTAACAGGTGGGGGAGCACTGCTCCGCAATTTAGACAAAGTGATTAGTGAAGAAACGAAAATGCCTGTTCTGATTGCCGAGAATCCACTCGATTGCGTAGCGATTGGAACAGGAAAAGCTCTCGATCATATTCATTTATTTAAAAACAAAACGAGAGATTCACGCTAAGAATAGCGGCAGCGCCCGTTAGCCGCTGGAGCAAGATAACTATCAAAGCTTAAAAACTATACTTTTTATCTAGGAAAATAGAGGTGTATAATCATGCCACAGTTCTTTCTGAATAAACGTCTGATTATTTTGCTTGTCAGCATCATTGTTCTCGTGGCATTGATTGGGTTTTCATTAAGGGAGAGAAGTAAACTATCCTGGCCGGAGCAATTTGTCAAAGATACTACCGGCTGGGTTCAATCCCTGGTTTCAAAGCCTACCCATTTTGTTGCAGGCTTTTTTGAAAATCTCCAGGATTTGCAAAATACATACAATGAGAATAAAGAATTAAAATCGCGGATCGAAAATCTTGTCAATCTTGAAGCACAAGTCCAAGAGTTGAAAAATGACAATGAAGAATTGCGTGACATTCTCGGTGAAAAAAAGACCCTGAGAGACTTCAAACCATTACCAGCTACCGTCATTGGCAGAAACCCTGATCGTTGGCATGAAATGATTATTATCGACAAAGGCAAACTAAACGGCATCGAAAAAAATATGGCTGTCGTTACGGCAACCGGTCTCATTGGAAAAGTAAAAAATGTGACACAATTCAGTTCTACTGTACAACTTTTAAGTGCAATGGATCCTAAGAATCGAATTTCTGCTGTCGTACAAGGCAAAAAAGATGTTTATGGATTTGTACAGGGTTTTGATGACAAACAAAAATTACTATTAATTAAGGCGATTCCATCTGGCTCAAAAATTGAAAAAGGCCAAACCGTGATTACTTCCGGTTTAGGTGGTGTTTTTCCAAAAGGGCTGATGATTGGAAAAGTGGTTGATGTTAAACCCGATCAGTATGGCTTGAATCAAACGGCCTTAGTGAAACCTGGGGCGAACTTTTACGATATTGAAAATGTCATTGTCATTAAAAGATTAATGACTCAGCCAGTTAAAAGTGAACTATCTAATGAAAAGGGGGGGGAGTTGTGAGGAAATTCCTTCTTCCTCTTTTATTTCTTTTCCTTTTTATCGTAGAAAGTCTTTTTGTCGAGTTTTTACCGGCAAAGATTTTTGGTTTTGAGCGAATATTTGTCCCGCACTTTCTGTTTACAACCCTTTTGTTTTTAACGATTTTTGTCGGAAAAAAACACGGAATTATTTATGCGGCCATTTTTGGGCTTTTATTTGACATTGTTTATGTTGAAATTATCGGTATTTACTTTTTTCTATATCCATTTATCTCCTATCTCATTTATAAATTATTGCAGGTTTTTCAATCAAATATTATCACTGCTTTTCTTGCTGCCCTTCTCGGGATCTCGTTATTAGAGATGGGTGTTTATGAAATGAATTATTTAATCCATGTAACAGACCTTGATTTTATCGGCTTTATTAATTTACGTTTTTACCCTACCCTTTTATTAAATGCAGCTATTACTCTGATTATCGCCTATCCATTAAAGTGGCTATTTGAAAAACATTCGGAAGCATTAAGGGATGAATGATTTTTTTATAAAAAGAGGAGAATGGACGCATCGTGTCGAATTTTTATTAAGATAGTATGTACTTTTGATTCGGAATAAGCATGAGGGCTTGCAAATCCCATTGAAACAACGAATTTTGCTTGTTTCGAAATTGCTTTCTTATTATGAGGTGAAAATTTCTCCATGAAAAAACGGCAAAATGTTACAATAAAAGGAACGAAGGAAGGTCTCGTCCTTCATCTTGATGATACCTGTTCCTATGAAGAACTAAAAAGGGAACTCGATCATAAGCTTTCGGCGAACTCCAGGACACAGGATGAGCGTCATTTAACCTCTGTCAAAGTGGCAATCGGCAACCGCTATATTACGGAATCGCAGCGGGAAGAGCTAAAAAACTTAATTCTCAAAAAGAAGAATTTTGTGGTTGATGAGATTGTATCAAACGTAATCACGAAGGAAGAAGCAGAGCGTCTAATTGCCGAAACAGAGGTCATGACGGTTTCTAGAATCATTCGTTCAGGACAAGTCCTCGAAGTGCCTGGGGATCTGCTATTAATTGGCGATGTCAATCCAGGTGGAACGGTGATGGCCGGCGGTAACATTTTTATCATGGGGACATTAAAAGGTATGGCCCACGCCGGCTGCTATGGCAATGAGCAAGCAGTCATTGCTGCGTCAAATATGAAACCATCCCAGCTTAGAATTAGTGATTGTTTAAATAGAGCACCAGACAGCGTCCAAAGCAATGAAAAACGGGAAATGGAATGTGCTTATATAGATGATGACCGTCAAATCATTATTGATAGATTGCAAGTTTTAATCCAATTAAGACCTAATTTAACGAGATTAGAAGGGGGACATTAAAGTGGGAGAAGCAATAGTAATTACATCCGGTAAGGGTGGAGTAGGAAAAACAACAACTTCTGCTAATATCGGCACATCATTAGCCCTTCAAGGAAAAAAAGTATGTTTAGTAGATACAGACATCGGTCTTCGGAACTTGGACGTTGTAATGGGACTGGAAAACAGAATCATTTATGATCTGGTCGATGTTGTCGAGAAAAGATGCAAAATCCATCAAGCCCTTGTGAAGGACAAACGATTTGACGGGTTATTATACTTACTGCCAGCTGCGCAAACGGTGGATAAATCCGCTGTGAAGCCAGAACAGATGAAAGATTTGATTTTAGAATTAAAGCAAGACTACGATTATATCATTATTGATTGTCCTGCCGGAATTGAGCAGGGTTTTCATAACGCCATTGCTGGAGCAGATAAAGCGATTGTTGTTACAACGCCAGAGGCATCTGCTGTACGCGATGCAGACCGAATTATTGGCTTGCTCGAAAAACAACCCGATATGGAGGCGCCCAAATTAGTGATCAACCGGATTCGAAATCATATGGTGAAGACAGGTGATATGCTTGAGATTGATGAAGTTACCCAGCATCTTTCCATCGAGCTCATCGGAATTGTAGCGGATGATGACGAGGTAATTAAAGCTTCTAACCACGGTGAACCGATTGCCCTGAATCCGAATAACAAAGCATCGATTGCTTACCGAAATATTGCCAGACGGATTCTCGGGGAATCCATCCCGCTCCAGTCACTCGAAGACGCAGACAAAGGTGTCTTCAAAAAGATTAAAAAATTCTTCGGAGTTCGTTAATTAGAGTAGCGGAAGCGCCTACTTTTTTCAAACAGCCTGCCCACTAACTTGTGGACAGGCTGTTTTTATGCCGTTTACGTAAACTTTGTTGTTTTTACAGACATGAAAGACAAATCTCTTGAACCTGAGGAGAGATTTGTCCATCATACTGCTTATGAAGGACAAAACTCTTGAACCTGAGGAGAGTTTTGTCCATCATACTGCTTATGAAGGACAAAACTCTTGAACCTGAGGAGAGATTTGTCCATCATACTGCTTATGAAGGACAAAACTCTTGAACCTGAAGCGATTTTTGTCCATCATCCCGCTTATGATGGATAAAATCTCTTGCTCAATCTCGCTTCTTCAAGTAGAGATTGGTCGCTTAGACGATTAATATTCGTCTGATCTCTATATATAAGGAATTAGTGTGATGATTAAGTAGTGATCCATGCACGTGGAATCTGCAGAAAAAAGTGGCTAGTCCATTAACCTAAATTCAAAGTAATTTTCTAACAGCCTGCCCACTAACTTGTGGACAGGCTGTTTATATTTTTCAGACATACTCTTCCATTTTCCCTCATAGACTTGTACAAATTAGTTGGAAAAGGGGTGATGGGGATGGCGCGGTCTACACCGGAAGAAATTAGGCGACGAATCGCAAAGCGAAAAAATGATACTGGAGCAACAACTGTAAAAAGTCCCGACCGCCAAATTGCTTGGCCAAGTGACGATGAAAAATATGGATTCAATCAGTTTACTTCATCAGGAAGCAGTAATGGCGATGATGGGCATCCATTGTTTAAGAAGGAAGTATTTTTTTTCAAAATATTGTCCTCTGTCCTCCTGTTTTTAGTGATAGCGATACTATTTAGGAACCATTCCGCTACTTTTGAGCCAGCTAGAGACGTGGTCATGAAAACAATGGACAAGGATTTTAAATTTGCGACTGTTTCAAACTGGTACGAAAGCAAGTTTGGGAAACCATTGGCCCTACTGCCATTTTCTGAAAAAGATCAAACTGGGAAAAAAGAAGTAGTTGAAAAAGAATTTTCCGTACCAGCAATGGGAAAAATCCTTGAAAACTTTGAAAAAAATGGCCAAGGTATCATGATTGAAACAGGAAAAGGGGCGTCCGTCCAAACCATTAATGATGGCATCGTTACCTTCGCAGGGGTGAAGGAAGGGTTGGGGAAAACTGTCATTATTCAGCATTCCGATGCGACCGAAACATGGTACGGTAATTTGGACCAAATCAAGGTTAACTTATATGAATATATCGATAAAAGAAAAGTAGTTGGCACGGTCTCAGTGTCGGCAGGAGAAGATAAAACCAAAGGAAAATATTACTTTGCAATAAAAAAAGGCGATGATTTTATCGACCCAATTCAGGTGATACGCTTTGAATAGAGCCATGAATTTATTCCAACTTATCTCTATCCATCCCTTATTGTGGATTGTGATTGGACTTTCAATTGTGACCGCTCATTTCCTTGAGGTTTGCTTGTTGCTTGGAATCATTTTTATTCATGAAATGGGGCATGCTGCTGCAGCTTCTTTTTTTTCATGGAGAATCAGGAAAATTACCCTGCTCCCGTTTGGCGGGGTTGCCGAAATGGATGAGCATGGCAATCGGCCGTTAAGGGAAGAGACGATAGTCATCCTTGCAGGGCCGCTTCAGCATGTGTGGATGGTAGCCCTAGCCTATGGGTTGGTTACCGTCAACTTAATGCCTGAAGACCTTTTTCAGCTATTCTTAAGCTATAATCTCATGATTTTTGTTTTTAATTTTTTTCCAGTTTGGCCGCTGGATGGCGGGAAACTTGTATTCTTACTGCTCTCATTAAAAAGTTCCTTCCCGATCGCCCATCGCCAAACGCTCATCCTTTCGTTGGTCAGTCTTTCCATCTTTTCGCTGGTGATTGTGATCGCTGCCCCGACACATATCAATGTCTGGGTCATCATCGCCTTCCTTTATTTCTCGCTTTACCATGAATGGAAGCAGCGGCGTTATATTTTCATGAGATTCTTGCTGGAGCGTTATTATGGGAAAAAATCCAGTCTTCAGACCTTGAAACCAATTGAGGCCAATGAACAGGAGCTACTTATTCACGTCTTAGAAAAATTCCAACGTGGCTGTAAACATCCAATCATCGTCGAAGCAGACGGCAAAGAAAAAGGGATGTTAGATGAAAATGAACTATTGCATGCCTATTTTACCGAAAAACGTTTAACCGATAAAATCAGCGATCTTCTTTTTTCTTATTAAACCCTATGTTGATTGGAGCGGAAAGCGAAGCGCCTGGAGCGGAAATCAACATGCATGTTTCACATAGCCTAACTAAAAAGGTATAATTAGAAGAAAAAAGTGAGGTCGCTTGATTGGAAACACTAATTATTAATTACAATTCACGCGAAAAGCGATTTGCTTATCTGAAAGATAACCGCGTTGAAAATATCGTTTTTGACCGACCAGAACATCGATCACTGGTCGGTAATATTTATTTTGGGACTGTGACAAAAGTATTGCCGGGGATGAATGCCGTATTCATTGATATTGGCGAAGAGAAAAATGCGTATTTACACCGTGATGTACTTCCTTCCTATCTTTTATCTGCCGAAAAACAAAAGTCTGTCACCTCATTTGCCCACCAAGGTGAAAAAATGCTGGTTCAGGTCGATAAGGATGCAACGGGGACGAAAGGTGCTCGCGTGACGGGAATTATTGAAATACAAGGGCCCAATCTCATCTACATGCCAAAAGGCCGCTATGTGGCGGTGTCTAAAAAAATCGCTGACGAAGGTCAAAAAGCAAAACTTCGCCGGAGCGGCAGTCGTTTGAAAAAAGAGGAAGAGGGGATCATTTTCCGGACCTCATCGATAACGAGTACAGAAGATGAAATCCTTGCAGAACTAATGACCCTGCGCGAGAACTATCAAGAACTGTTACAAAAAGTGGCCACGATGAAAAAACCAGGAATCATTTTTCAAAAAGATACCTTTATCGAAATGATTTTGGACCAAGTAGCTAGAATGATTAGCGGGGAAGTAATCGCCGATGATTTAGCGCTAAAAAAGCTAGCTGAAGAAAAAAATGATCAACTCAAATCCATTTACTACAATGGAAAAGAGAATATTTTTTCTGTACATAAAGTGGAACATGAAATTGATAAAGCCCTCAAGCGTATTGTCTGGCTTGATAATGGTGCTTACCTTATTTTTGACGAAACTGAAGCGTTAACGATTATTGATGTGAATACCGGGAAATTTTCCGGAAAGACCAATTATCAAGACACGGTATTAAAAACAAACCAGTTGGCCGCAAAAGAAGTGGTAAGGCAACTGCGTCTGCGCGATATTGGCGGAATTGTTCTCATTGATTTCATTGACATGACACGCGCTGAGGACAAGCAATCGATTCTCACGCTGATTGAAACGGAATTAACCAAGGATCAAAAAAGAACAAAAATGATTGGCTTTACACCGCTAGGCATTCTCCAACTGACTAGGAAGAAGACAAAGGTTGCTCTTTCTGAGGCACTTGAGGTGAAGTGTCCTGTTTGTGATGGGACGGGCCGAATCCTTAGTCCTGAAACGGTTGGCTTTAGGCTTGAACGGGAGCTGCTAGAGCACCGAAATTCTGAATTTGAGGCAGTATTGGTCGAAACAACTAAAGAGGTGAAAGAGGAACTGTTAGGACCGAATGAAGCCCACCGGGAAGCATTAGAGGAGCTAATACATATCAAACTATATTTTTCAGTTCAGCCCTCAGCCCGCCATTATTATCTTTTGAAGCAGTTCGGCAATGTGAGTGAGATCTCACAAAAAGTATTTGATTCCTAATCAAGTTCCTAAATTTCTATTGACACTTTTGCCTATTTTATGTTAGGATTTTAATGTTATGTTTGTAGCACCCGTGCTACAACCGCACAGAACAGGTAGTAAGATTTGTGTGAAAGCATAAGCGCCTGTATATGGCGAGTCTGAGTTTATAAGGAGGTGCAGTTCATGTACGCAATTATTGAAACTGGTGGTAAACAAGTGAAAGTCGAAGAAGGCCAAGCTATCTACATTGAAAAACTTAATGCAGAAGCTGGTGAAACAGTTACTTTTGACAAAGTTCTTTTCGTTGGCGGTGAAAACGTAAAAGTAGGAAGCCCTGTTGTTGCAGGCGCTACGGTTACAGCTAAAATTGAAAAGCAAGGTCGTCAAAAGAAAATTACTGTTTTCAAGTACAAAGCGAAGAAAAACTACCACAAGAAGCAAGGTCATCGTCAACCTTACACTAAAGTAGTCATCGAAAAAATCAACGCGTAAGGTGTTGAATCATAGATGATTCAAATTACGATTAATCGTACAGAGTCCGGATTTATTCAATCATTCGAAATAAGTGGTCATGCATTTTTCGCCAATCGAGGCAAGGATATCGTCTGTGCAGGCGTATCTGCAGTATCAATTGGAGCAATCAACGCTGTGCACGCCCTAACAGGTGTCACGCCCGAGATTGAGCATGAGGGCGGCTTTCTCCGCTGTGTTGTACCGGAACATCTTTCGGAAGACATTTATGAGAAAGTACAACTTCTTCTAGAAGGTATGACTGTTTCATTGCGTACGATTGAAGAAGAATACGGAAAGCACATAAAGATTACCTTCAAAAAGTAGGAGGTGGAATAAATGTTATTAAAATTAGATCTTCAGTTGTTTGCATCTAAAAAAGGTGTAGGTTCTACAAGGAACGGTCGTGACTCACACGCTAAGCGTCTTGGTGCTAAGCGTGCAGACGGACAATTTGTATCTGGTGGTTCAATCCTATACCGTCAACGCGGTACAAAGATTTACCCAGGTGAAAACGTTGGCCGTGGAGGAGACGATACTCTTTTTGCAAAAGTTGACGGCGTTGTGAAATTTGAACGTTTCGGACGTGATCGCAAAAAAGTGAGCGTTTATCCAGTAGCTCAAGAAGCTTAAGGTAACTAGCGAAAACTCTAACCTGTTTGGTTAGAGTTTTCTTTTTGCTAACGAATTTTTCCTTCCATCTATTCTTCAGGAAAACGACTTCGTAGATGCTTCTTTTTGCCTCTAATGATCTTTCATCACATAAAATTGCTTACTCAGGGTTATTTTTTTGATATACTATCAGCAAAATAGTGTTGTGACACTTAATGTGGGAGTGTACGTATGGAGAAAGAATGGGATATTGTTGAGGTGCTCCGGCACTCTCGACATGATTGGTTAAATAGGCTTCAGTTAATTAAGGGGAACTTGGATTTAAATCGAATCGACCGGGCAAAAGCGGTTATTGACGAAATTATTATTGAAGCACAGCATGAGTCACGGCTAACGAATTTAAAAATGCCTTTATTTGCCTCACTGCTGTTAAAAGCTAATTGGGAGAATCCTTCCTTTAAGCTTGAATATGAAGTCCTTCAAGATTCGGAATCCTTTCAAATTAATGAAGAACAGATCACAAAGTGGACTTGCCTTTTTTTTGAGTGTTTAAATGAGGCAATTGAAGCATTCCAAGAAAATCATTTATCAATATCAATTGATCCGCAATCAGAGGGAGTTCGTTTCTTTTTTGATTTTAGCGGGATAATAATAAAAAGTGAATTAATTGAAGCATTCCTTGCAGACTCCAAAATTCTACTGGATGTAGTGGTCAAGGAATTTTCAGAAAGCGAACTCACAGTAGAAGTTTTTATCCCTATTCAAAAAAAATAGGCTAAAGCTGAGATATTTTTCGTGACAAAAGTTAATTCGATATGCAGACTGGAGGAATAAGATGTTTGTTGATCAAACGAAGATTTATGTAAAAGCTGGAGATGGCGGAAATGGTATGGTTGCGTTTCGTAAGGAAAAATATATACCAAAAGGCGGTCCAGCCGGTGGTGATGGCGGTAAAGGTGCCAATGTTGTTTTTGAAGTAAATGAAGGCTTGCGCACCTTGATGGATTTCCGTTATCAGCGTCACTTTAAAGCACCGCGCGGCGAGCATGGCATGTCCAAAAACCAGCACGGAGCCGGTGCAAAGGATATGATTGTTAAGGTACCGCCAGGAACAGTGGTCATTGATGAAAAAACGAAGGAAGTTATTGCTGATTTAGTCGAGAATGGACAGCAGGCGATTATTGCTCGAGGCGGCCGTGGCGGGCGAGGAAATTCACGATTTGCAACCCCGGCCAATCCAGCACCAGAGCTATCTGAAAATGGAGAACCAGGCCAAGAACGTGAAGTCATTCTTGAATTGAAGCTGCTTGCTGATGTCGGATTAGTTGGTTTTCCAAGTGTTGGTAAGTCGACATTATTATCGGTTGTATCATCGGCAAGACCGAAAATCGCCGAGTACCATTTTACCACAATTGTTCCGAATCTTGGTATGGTAGAAACGGAAGACGGCAGAAGCTTTGTTATGGCAGACCTTCCAGGTTTGATTGAAGGGGCAAGTGAAGGTGTTGGCCTCGGCCATCAATTCTTACGTCATATTGAACGGACAAGGGTTATTGTCCATGTCATTGATATGGCGGCGATGGAAGGCAGAGACCCATATGAGGACTACCTTACAATCAACAAGGAATTAAAAGAGTATAACCTGCGCTTGACAGAACGGCCACAAGTTATCGTTGCTAATAAGATGGATATGCCTGAAGCTGAGGAAAACTTGAAAAAGTTTAAGGAGCAGCTGGAAGAGGATTATCCAATCTTCCCTATTTCAGCCGTAACTAGAAAAGGACTGCGTGAGCTATTGTTTGCTGTAGCTGATAAAATCGAGGAAACACCAGAATTTCCACTTGAACATGAAGAAGAGGAAACAACGGGTGTCCATCGTGTTCTTTATAAGCATGAAGCAGAGCCGGAAGCATTTAGAATTACGAGAGAACCTGATGGGTCATTTGTCGTCTCTGGTGAAAAAACAGATAAACTCTTTAAGATGACAGACTTCTCAAGAGAAGAATCCGTCCGCCGTTTTGCACGTCAACTTCGTGGACTTGGTGTTGATGCAGCGTTAAGGGAAAGAGGAGCAAAAGACGGGGATATTGTGAAATTAATGGAGTTTGAATTCGAGTTTATTGAGTAGAAGGAAAGGCCCTGAAGAGATCAAGGTAGGGTGATGAAAATGGAAAACGCTGATAAAAAATTTTACTTAGTGCGTGAAGATGTGTTGCCAGAAGCGATGAAAAAAACGCTTGATGTCAAGGAAATGCTTGAAAGAGGTAAGGCGGAATCAATTGCAGATGCAGTTCATAAAGCGGATTTAAGCAGAAGTGCCTTTTATAAATATAGAGATACTGTTTTTCCTTTCTCGTCCATTAAAAAGGAAAAGATTATCTCGCTTTTCTTTCACCTAGAAGATCGTTCAGGCACGCTATCAAAATTGCTCAGTGTTGTGGCCAATTCAGGCTGCAATATTGTTACCCTTCACCAAACGATTCCGTTGCAAAGCAGGGCGAATGTGACACTCTCATTAAACACTTCAAACATTACGATGGAAATAGATGAGTTACTTAAAGAACTAAGGAAACTCGAATTTGTAGAGAAGGTAGAAGTGCTGGGAACAGGTGTGTAGGAAAAATCTACAACCGGCTCTCAGCTTTCTTTTTAAAAAAATAAGGAGTGGGGAAATAGTGAAGGTTGGATATTTAGGACCAAAGGCTACATTCACAGAGTTAGCAGTGAAAAAGGTTTTTCAAGGATTTGAACTTGTGCCCTATCAGACGATTCCTGCAAGTGTCGATGCCATCGTTGATAAAGAAGTGGATCTTGCAGTCGTTCCAATTGAGAACGCTTTGGAAGGCTCAGTCAATATTACGCTGGATTATTTAACACATGTTGTTCAGATTCCGATTATTGGTGAAATTACGTTACCTATTAAGCAGCATTTGATGGTTCATCCTGATAATATGGACAATTGGCGTGATGTGAGTAAGGTATACAGCCACTCCCATGCGATTGCCCAGTGCCATAAATTTTTACATAATCAATTAAAAGGAATACCGTTTGAGAGTGTGTCTTCCACTGCAGCAGCAGCGCAAATGGTAATGGAACAGCCTGCCTTAAAAGCGGCCGCGATTGCGAATGAATTAGCGGCGAAAGAATATGGGTTGACGATAGTCCAAAGAAACATCCATGATTTTGACTATAATCACACGCGGTTTGTGGTCCTAACAAAAGAGAATTTTGATTTTCAGGCCATGAGTGGTTCATCCCATTACAAAACGACACTGATGGTTACACTGCCTGAGGACGACCAAGCGGGAGCCCTTCATCAGGTGTTATCAGCGTTCGCCTGGAGAAAGTTAAACCTATCAAAAATTGAATCTCGGCCGATGAAAACTGGAATTGGCAATTACTTTTTCATTATTGATATCGAAATGGAATTTGATGAGGTATTGATACCTGGAGCAATGGCTGAGCTAGAGGCATTAGGCTGTAGTGTTAAATTATTAGGAAGCTATCCATCCGTTATGGTGAAATTGGATTAATAAAGAAAGGACCCGTACACCCGGGTCCTTTTATTGTTCTGTCTATCAAGGCGCTATTCAATCATAAAACCTTCTGCCTTAAGGGCTGCTTCGGCTTTATCTAAGACTTGGGTGCTTGAGGCTGAAATGGTATGAAGGTGGATTCCCTCCGTTAACTCAGATAATAAAGAAGCTTTGGTTTTTTGCATGTTTTCCATGAATTGTTTAACCTCTTGGCGATTTGAAACCATAATCGATGCGGTCAAATCTCCGTAAACCGTGTGTTCAATTTTTACATCTTTCACTAACACACCATGGTCAACTAGCAGATTTAGCTCCCTTTCTGTGTCTTCCGGTAAATGTCTGCATGCAATCGTTCTTTCAAAGGAATAAGTGCTGGAGTTTTGCCTTAAATAAATATAACCTTGGCTGGTTGCAATAATGGGTTCATTTTTAGCCTTAAGAAGAGTGATATCCCCGACGATCACCTGTCTGCTTACATTGGTTCGATTGGCAAGTTCACTTCCTGTCAGCGGGACAGGGCTATCTTTTAACTGTTGTAGAATTAAAGACCTCCTTTCCTCTCCCAATATTTTTTTTTGCTCGACCATAAAATTCCTCCTATTTCTATTGCTGATTACCTATTCTAGCACAGTTTAAATTTTTTATATAACGGAAACGGCATTGAATGCATTCACGATTTTAACGATACTTTCCCCTAGTTGAATAACATCCTCCAAGCTAGTGGAATGGCCAAAAGAGATGCGGATAAACTCTTTTGCTTCCTCAGTCGATAATCCTAATGCCTGCGTGACTTTGGCTGGGGACTGCATGCCAATTTGACAGGCGCTGCCCGTTGAAATCGCAAACCCTAATCGATTGCATTCCAGCATCATCCATTGGCCCTCAATTCCGGAAATCCGAAGCCCGATAATACTAGCGAGCTGCGAATCTTCTTCACCTTGATAAATCTTTACTTGTTCCTTAATGGGCTCAAGCGTATCCATAAAAGCCTTCCGCAACAATCGATATTTATTATGATCCGCTTGCAAGCTTCCGGTTATTTTCTGTGCGGCAACTGTCATCGCGGCAATTGCAGGGACATTGACCGTGCCTGGACGGAATCCTTTTTCATGAGAGGTTCCTGGAAAAAACGACTGCCATTTAATACGGGGATCAACATAGACGCCCCCAATCCCTTTGGGTCCATATATTTTATGCCCGGAAAAAGAAAAACTGCTGACATGCGGAGCTATTGATTTTAGATCTATTTTTCCAAAAGATTGAACAAAATCGCTGTGCAGATGAATATTGTGGTCCTTGCAAATTTTAGCGATTTCAGCGATTGGCTGGATCGTCCCAATCTCAGAATTAACATGCTGCAGGGTCATTAGTATGGTTTCTGGTGTAATCGACTTTACAAGTTGTTCAAGATTGATCAAACCATTTGAATGTAACGGAAGCAATGTGATGTCATAGCCAGCTTCCTTTAGTCTGTTAAGGGCCCCATGGACGGATGAATGTTCCGCCATACCCGCGATAATATGGTTTCCTTTCTTTTTTGGGGAGGACAACAAGGCTTCTATTGCTAAAAAATTCCCCTCCGATCCTCCACTAGTGAAGAATATCCCATTTTTATCAACCCCAACTAGATTAGCCAGTTCTTCGCGGCAATTTTCAAGTAAGGCAGCTGATTGTCCTCCGATATCATGGAGGCTGCTGGAATTGCCAAAGAATTCAGTGGCAACTTTCAAATACACTTCTGCTGCTTCAGGGTTTAATGGAGTTGTCGCTGCAAAATCAAAATATTTCATCATCCATCTCCAATACTCGAATTTTTTTGGTTGTGGTAAAGGTCATTGTTTATTTTAAAGCCTACGTTGATCGAAGCGCCCGGAGCGGAAATCAACAGCCATGTTTAACACTGTGCATTTCTACTTTTCTATAAAAGTACTTGTTTTTAGTTTAAATCTATGTAAATATATATGTCAAGACACCTGTTAGGTCAGGAGGATTTTTAGATGACAAATGACGATATATTAATTATTGGAAGTGGAATAGCCGCTTTACAGCTGGCTGTACAATTAAATAATGAATTGAATGTGAGAATTCTCACAAAGGGGAAATTACGAACGGCAAATTCGTATCTGGCCCAAGGTGGGATTGCGGCAGCGTTGGGTGCAAATGACCATCCTTCTAAACATATTGTCGATACGCTGGAAGCGGGAAGATTTCACAACAATCAAGAGGCTGTTCAGCAAGTCATTAATGCCGCACCGGATCTGATCAAGAACATTGCTCGCCAAGGGGATATATTTGATAAAGATCAAACGGGGGAATTGTTTCTTGGGATGGAAGGGGCTCACAGCGAAAAGAGAATTGTACATGGCGGTGGCGATGCCACTGGCAAAAACGTCATGGAGTTTCTGATCAGTCAGCTCAAGCGTAAGAAAAATATCACGGTCGAAGAGAATGTCTTCGCCTATGAATTACTGCTAAATTCCGAACAGAAACGTTGTGTAGGTGTTAAAGCCAAAACATCAACAGGTGCGATTCAAAGGTTTTACGGCAATCATGTCATTATTGCGACAGGCGGCTGCGGACAACTATATACCTACACTTCCAACGCTAAAACAGTCAGCGGCGATGGAATTGCGATGGCCTATTTAGCCGGTGCAGATATCGTTGATATGGAATTTATTCAATTTCACCCTACGCTTTTATCTATAAACGGTGAAACAAAGGGATTAATTTCTGAAGCCGTTAGGGGGGAAGGGGCGACCCTAGTTACCGAGGATGGTACTCTTATTATGGAGGGTGTCCACCCCTTAAAAGATCTTGGCCCGAGGCATGTGGTCTCGCAACGGATCTATGAATTTATAAAAAAAGGCAAACAAATTTATTTGGATATAAGTAAAATTGAAGAATTTAGTAAAAGATTTCCTTCGATTACTTCTATTTGTGAGGACAATGGAATCCGTATCTCGGATGGGAAAATCCCTGTCGCACCCGGAAGTCATTTCCTAATGGGAGGAATTAAAACCGATTTAATTGGACGATCTTCGATTGATGGGCTTTATGCGATCGGGGAAGCCTCCTGCACTGGATTGCACGGTGCAAATCGTTTAGCTAGTAATTCCTTATTAGAGGGATTATTTCAAGGGGAACAGTTGTCGAAATGGATCAATGAAGCGGGTAAAGAAACACAGGTTTTCGTGCAGGATTATTTTTATTATCCAACGAAGGAAGAAAAAATGAATTTGCCAACCATTGAAAAAATTAAAGCATTAATGATGGAACGGGTTGGAATTGTCCGAAATAAAGCAAATCTGAAAAAGCAGCAAGTTTGGGTATCTCAATATAAGGCTGAAAAGATCCATTTAGATACTTGTTCAACACAAGACATGACCAAGGTTTTTATGCTGATCATCGCCAATCTAATCACAGAATCTGCATTGAAGCGGACAGAGAGTCGGGGCGGTCACTTCAGAAGTGATTATCCGAAAGAAGAAAATCACAGTTGGTTAAGGAAATCAATTATTCATAACTATAATCAGGGAATGGAGAAGTCCAATGAACACATTGAAACTGCGCTCGCAACTTGAGAAATTTTTTATGGAAGATATCGGGGAACAGGATATTACGACCGATCTAATCTTTGGTGATAGCACAAATGGGGAAATTGTTTTTCTTTCAAAAGATGATGGTGTTTTTTGTGGAGAAGAAATTATCAAAACCGGATTTCAGCTGTTAAATAACGAAATTTCAACTCAAGTGTTTGTGAAGGATGGTCAGTCAATCAAATACGGCGACAAGTTAGCACATGTCTCTGGAAAAATAGCTGATTTATTAAAAGGGGAAAGAGTCATCCTTAATCTTATTCAACGGATGAGCGGGATTGCTACCTTAACGCGTCAAACAGTTCACACCCTTGATAGTGGACATACAAAAGTTTGTGATACACGGAAAACTACGCCAGGACTCCGGATGCTTGAAAAATACGCTGTTCGCACTGGGGGCGGTTTTAATCACCGTTTTGGATTATACGATGGGGTCATGATTAAAGACAACCACATTTCGTTTGCCGGCTCGATTACCAAGGCGGTAGAAGCGATT
This sequence comes from Bacillus sp. ISL-46, assembly GCF_018613205.1. Lineage (NCBI taxonomy): Bacteria > Bacillati > Bacillota > Bacilli > Caryophanales > Bacillaceae > Bacillus > Bacillus sp. ISL-46. The sequence continues at coordinate 169,378 of NZ_JAGGQR010000015.1, read as the reverse complement.
CGCAAAAATGCCGGTCATATGGTGAAGGTTGAAGTGGAAACTGAGACGGAAGCACAAGTAATTGAAGCCGTAAATGCAGGGGCGGATGTCATCATGTTTGATAATCGTACCCCTGATGAAATTAAGGAATTGATAAAATTAGTTCCAGCTAACATCATTACCGAAGCTTCAGGCGGAATCCAATTAGCCAATATTGCTGATTTTCGGGATACAGGTGTAGATTATATCTCACTTGGGTACTTAACTCATTCATATAAAGCACTCGACATCAGTGTAAAAGTACTTTGGAATAAGGGAGATGAGTAAAATGAATATTTTGGCTACATTACAAAAAAATATCATGATTCCTGAAAAATACAAGCAAATGACGAGAGAAGAACTTGAAAACCGTGTGATTGAGGTAAAGAAACAGTTGGGTTCACGTCTGTTTATTCCAGGTCATCATTATCAAAAAGACGAAGTCGTTCAGTTTGCTGATGCGACAGGTGATTCCCTGCAACTTGCACAATTATCAGCTGAAAATACAGAAGCTGAATTTATTGTTTTCTGTGGTGTACATTTCATGGCAGAAACAGCAGATATATTAACAAGTGAAAAGCAAAAGGTAATCTTGCCTGATATGCGCGCAGGTTGTTCGATGGCTGATATGGCGGATATCCAGCAAACAGAAAGAGCATGGGAAACGCTCCAGGAAATATTCGGAGACACGATTCTTCCATTAACATATGTCAATTCAACCGCAGCAATTAAATCATTTGTTGGTGCAAATGGCGGGGCTACGGTCACTTCATCCAATGCCGAGACGATGGTTAAGTGGGCATTTGAAATGAAAGAACGTATTTTATTTTTACCAGATCAGCATTTAGGAAGAAATACTGCCGCTGATTTAGGCGTAGGTTTAGACGAAATGGCGATTTGGAATCCAATTAATCATGTCCTGGAATACGAAGGTGATTTTTCAAAAATTAAAGTGATCCTTTGGAAAGGGCATTGCTCGGTTCATGAGAATTTCACTGTCCAAAATGTGATCGATACACGCTATAAATATCCTAATATGAAAATCATCGTTCATCCGGAATGCCGCCGTGAAATAGTGGAGTTAGCGGATATGGCCGGATCAACAAGTTATATTATCAAAGCGATTGAAAGTGCTGAGCCCGGAACAGCTTGGGCGATTGGAACGGAGATGAATCTTGTCAATCGCTTAATAAAAAATAACCCTGATAAAAAGATCATCTCGTTAAATCCGCATATGTGTCCGTGTCTAACCATGAACCGAATCGATCTACCGCATTTAGTTTGGAGCCTAGATACACTAGAAGAGACAAATAATATTATTAAAGTAAGTCCTGAGATTGCTGAAAATGCAAAATTAGCGCTTGAACGGATGTTATTAAATTCATAATTAATATTAAAAAAGATGCAATTTACCTGATTGCATCTTTTTTATATTTTAGGGGGGATTCATATTCTTTTGAAAAATAGCATAAGTTTTTGTGAAGAAGGATAGCACTTTGCCCATTTTCACATAGACTATATGGACTTATGCCATAGGAGGGGAAATCAGAGTGAAGATCCATATCGTACAGAAAGGGGATACTCTTTGGAAGATTGCCAAGAAGTACGGCGTGAATTTTGAAGAGCTGAAAAAGATGAATTCACAGCTCAGCAACCCTGATATGATTATGCCCGGTATGAAAATAAAAGTCCCAACTTCAGGTGGAACGATAAAAAAAGAAGCACCGATGGGGACCAAACCTGGTACTACAATCAACTTAGGAGTAAAAAAAGAAATGCCGCTTGCTGAGCAACCGTTAGTCAAAGAGAAACCCGTAAAAGAAGCACCGATTAAGGAAGCGCCAATTGCGAAAGAAGCACCGATTAAAGAGGCTCCAATCAAAGAGGCTCCAATCAAAGAGGCACCAATCAAGGAAGCACCGATAAAAGAAGCGCCAATCAAGGAGGCACCGATCAAGGAAGCTCCAATTAAGGAAGCACCAATTATTAAAGAAGCACCAAAAGCACCTTATACTCCAAAAATGCCTCTACAAATAGTCCCAGAAATAGATATCAACAATTATTACATGATGAACATGCAAAATATGACTGTTCAACAGCCGCCTAAACCTGCCAATATACTTCCTGAGATAAAAGAAGTGCCAAAAAAAGAAGTCCCTATCAAAGAAGTACCAATTAAAGAGACTCCAATAAAAGAGAATATTGTTTTTGCTCCACCACCAGTCATGGAAGCACCTGTAGAAGTGGCACCGCAACAAGATTATTGTGTACCTGTTACGCCAGTTATGCCTGGCCCTGGATTCTGTCCACCATTTGGAGTTGGTTTCCCGATGCAAATGAACCCGAACCCATTCATGCCTTACCCGCAAATGCAAGGTGGGGGTATGCCGATGCCAATGCCTTACCCGCAAATGCAAGATGGTGGAATGTCGATGCCAATGCCTTATCAACAAATGCAAGATGGTGGTATGCCGATGCCAATGCCTTATCAACAAATGCAAGATGGTGGAATGTCGATGCCAATGCAGCCAAGTGGGTATCCTGGTAATGCACCGTCAGTTGCAGGTGCATCGTTTGTAGCGCCGCAGTTCGATGATGAATCATCATCCTTTATGCCGCAGCTACCTGTTATGAACCCAGCGTATAATCCGGGCGCTGTAATGGGTGAGCAATCACCACAGCAGCCAATCGGTTACCCTTCAATGGCCCCAGCCGGATATGGTCAAATGCCACAAGGCTATGGCCAACAAGTGCCAGCCGGATATGGTCAAATGCCACAAGGTTATGGCCAACAAATGCCAGCCGGATATGGTCAAATGCCACAAGGTTATGGCCAACAAATGCCAGCAGGCTATGGCCAACAAGCGCCAGCAGGATATGGTCAAATGCCAGCGGACTATGGCCAACAAATGCCAGAAGGATATGGTCAAATGCCAGCGGGCTATGACCAGCAAATGCCAGGAGGATATGGTCAAATGCCAGCGGGCATTGGTCAGCAAATGCCAGGAGGATATGGTCAAATGCCAGCGGGTTATGGCCAGCAAATGCCAGCAGGATACGGCCAAATGCCAGCGGGTCATGACCAGCAAATGCCAGCAGGATACGGCCAAATGCCAGCGGGCTATGACCAGCAAATGCCAGGAGGATATGGCCAAATGCCAGCGGGCTATGACCAGCAAATGCCAGGAGGATATGGTCAAATGCCAGCGGGTTATCCAATGGAAAGCCCTTCTGGATTCGAGACACCACAAAACCCAACTGACTTTGCTCCACCTCCAGTAATGCCTGGAAACCCGTTCGGAAATCCAGCAATGGCTAATCCGTATGGAATGGGAGCACCATATGGCCAAATGCCATACGGATACCCGCAGATGGGTGGTCCAATGAGTGCACCTGCAGGCTTTGGAACACCAGAAATGGCGGGACCAGGTCTATTCATGCAGCAGCCAAATCCAACACAGGGGTTACCAGTAGGAACCGGATCGATGGGGGATTGCGGCTGTGGAGCTGCACCAGCTGGAATGCCTGGATCTGAAGCCACACCGCAGCCAGCAGCCATGCCACCAAACTTTGTACCGCCAACGCCGCCAATCTATAGCGCACCATATACAGGACCTGTTAATGCTGCACAGCCTCCTTATATGAATCCATATGGTATGGGTCCGGTTGGAACAAGTCCTTACGGTATGCCGGGTTACCAAGATGAGAGCCTTTAATACAGCAAATAATAAAAAGGGAGACGATGATTATTTTGATCGTCTCCTCTCTTATTTTCAATCACAGTTCTATGATAGAATCCTTCAGATGATTCCGATTCGAAAATCCGTTATTTTTTTAAGAACGGATAAAATTGATTATGTCATAAAAGGGTATCATACCAACAATAGACTTAGACTCCAAGAAGCCTTCACAGCAACATTGAAAAAAGAAGGATTCAAAAAGACATATTTATTTTTAACATCCCCGGTGAGAGACCAGCTTTTTTTTGAGGGAACTTACTTCGGATGTATGGAGTACATTCCGCCGAATAAAACCGTCTTTTCTTTTCATACTCATAAAAATCGCCAAGAAGGAATGGAGTTATTAGAGCAATTTCACCAAACCACAGCTTCTTTTGAATCACGCTATCGTACCTTACTGCCAAAAGGGCACCTTATTGAAAAATGGACAGAAAGGTTAAATGTTTTCTCCAATAATCTTCCCTATCTTGGGTATTTTATCAATGAACCCTTCATCTCGGAAATGTTGTCTTGGGCAAAATGGTCACTTGAAGGTATGGAAAATAATCGTGTTTTTTTTCAAAAAGAACCAACCGTCATATTGCATGGGGATGTAGCCCATCATAACTTTTTAAGGGATACAGAGGGGCAGTTACATCTCATTGATTTTGATTTAATTAGTATCGGACCCGCATCATTTGATTATTTACAATATGCAAACCGGATTTTGCCTTTTATCGATTGGTCATTTGAAAGACTGTCAAGCCTTAAACAAATTAAGAAATACTTACACGAAGAGGCTTTTTTATTTGCCTTAGCCTATCCCGCTGATATTTTTCGGGAATGGAATCGAATGATCCGTGAAAAATCGTACACAGATCATACAAAATATAAACAGGTAATGGACATAACCATTAGTCAGTTTTATGCAAGAAAAAAGTTTATTGACCACTTAAAGGAGTTATTGGACTGAGCAGCTTTGGAATTTTCCGTCTGAATGAAATCCCCCCGAAAATAACACCCTATTAATGAGCATGTTAAGCTCATGCTCAGGATGTTAATGGAGGGGGTTTTTCGCTTGAACAAGAAACAGTGGATGATTCCTCTTTCAGCCGCATTGATGTTGGGGCTGGCTGGATGTGCAAATGATAATAATCGTGCGGGTGTTAATAAAAACAATAACAACTCGTTAAGGCCGGTTGGATATTATTCCAATGAAAACCACCCAACTTCAGGTAACGATTTATTTAGGGATGATGACGGGGCAATAACGGAAATGATGGACCATTCTCTTGGGGATGAGGATCAAGTTACAAATGAAAACAGAAGAAGGCAGCTTCAATCACGAGACGAAAATGGAAATCCAAAAAATCCATCATCACCTTTAGCTTCCAAGGACCGTAATTTTTTCCAACACGATAATCGTTTTAGTACAAGCGATATGAACTATCACGGTCATCTGAATGCAAAAACTGGAAATGCCGGGGTTGTTACGGATCCTGACTTCCAGGATAATTTTACTAATAAAGTCAGAAACAAAGTAGAAGCGATTCCGAATGTACAGACCGTAAGATCCGTCGCTTATGGAAATACTGTCATTGTTTCAGTGGTGTTAAATGATCAAGATAAAGCCTCTGCTACAAAAAGTGCAATTAAGAGAGCTGTGAGGCCTTACGCAAACGGAAGAACGGTAAAGGTCATAACCGATGAAGGAACCCTTGGCCGAGACCGCAATTTCAACAAAGATAGTCAGCCCGAAAAGGGCGGAAGGTAATTCCTGGTGAGGGCAAAGCTTACGAGCTTTGCCCTTTTAATATTGCATGAAGGATAAAAAGGCAAAATAAGGCTAAACTAGTACTGGATAGATTGTTCAATTTTTAACAATAAGAGGTGAGTAGCATGAGGTATAAGTGGATGGCATGGTATCGGTATAGTCTCGCCGGATTTGCTGTTCTTCTCTTCATGTTTATTTTTAATGCCAAAGGAATGACCATTATCGCCGCTGCTTCACAAATGGATACCCAGAAAAAGACTGAACCTTTACACATGACCGTTATTTTGGAAAGGGTCTATTTAGATGGGGAAATAAGTCAAGAAGTAGTCCACGAGACTTGCTGGTCTGCCGAGAATTTCTGGGCAAAATATGACCAATGGCAGCTGACTGATATCGATGAATCGACAATGGTATTTCGGAAACAGGACAATGACATATCACCATTGCTTAAAGCGAATGGCTTTTTTGGGATAACGGAAGATGGTGTTTTGAGCATTTTTAATGGAAGACCTGACCAATTGAGAATTATTCAATCATTTTTTCAAATAGATATTAAGAAGTTGGAAAGTACGAAGCAAGAAGAACTTCTTCAAGGCATACCAATCAAAACAAAAGATCGATATGTTGAAGTTTTAGAGACATTTAAGCCTTATTCTTTAAAAAAAGAATAGTAATATCACCGAATCAGACTGATGCCGCCACTTCAGCCTGGTTTTTTTTGAATTCTCCTTGTTCGAGTCGTAATTTTGTGAATCTTAATGATTTATCGGCTTGAATGGGCGAATTTTGAGGATTAATGGGTGAATTCCGCAGTCCAATGGGCGAATATTGAGGTTTTATGAGCGAATTCCGTAATTCAATGAGCGAATCCAACTCTATCAGCGGAATCCCATGGTTCTATCAGCGAATCCCAGACTTCTATCAACGAATCCCGAATTCCGAATAGTTTGATGTTTCGTCTACCAGCCGATTTTCTACAACTAACCTAAAATTGTATGATAGAATGAAATACAGTGAAAAACTAGGGGAGAGAATGTAGTGTACGAATTTATAAAAGGGACCGTTGATTTTGTCGGACCAGAATATATAGTTGTTGAGAACAGCGGCATTGGCTACCAAATATCTACACCCAATCCGTTTATTTATGCTAGTAAAATGGAAACAATGGTAACCGTCTATACCTACCACTACGTTCGTGAGGATGTAATGGCCCTGTACGGTTTCGAAACAAGAGAAGAGAAAAAGCTTTTTACAAAATTACTAAATGTATCAGGAATCGGTCCAAAAGGGGCGTTGGCCATCCTTGCTTCTGGTGAAGTACAACAGGTGGTTACTGCCGTTGAAAACGAAGATGAAAGCTTCCTAGTCAAATTCCCCGGGGTTGGCAAAAAAACAGCCCGGCAAATGATATTGGACCTAAAAGGAAAATTGCAGGATATCGTTCCCGACTATTTCCCCAATTTATTTAATACCGACCAACTTCACTTACATACACAAGCAAACAACTCGAACTTGGAAGAAGCAATTCTTGCTCTGAAAGCATTGGGTTATTCCGAAAAAGAAATCAAAAAGATTTCACCTGAGTTAAGAAAAGAACAAATGTCAACGGACCAATACATTAAGAAAGCCCTTCAACGGCTTTTAAAATAGGTGATGATTCATGGATGACCGAATTATTTCGAGTGAAGTCAATGAGAGTGAAATCAGCATAGAACAAAGCCTTAGGCCGCAAACCTTAAGACAATACATCGGACAGGATCAAGTAAAGGAAAATCTTGATATTTATATTAAGGCAGCAAAAATGCGTAAGGAAACGTTAGACCATGTGCTCCTTTATGGTCCGCCCGGATTAGGGAAAACAACACTCGCTGTCATTATCGCCAATGAAATGGGCGTGAACATCCGCACCACTTCAGGACCTGCGATTGAAAGGCCTGGTGATTTAGCTGCAATTCTTACCGCACTCGAACCTGGGGATGTTTTATTTATTGATGAAATTCATCGCCTGCAAAGGACGATTGAAGAGGTACTTTACCCAGCGATGGAAGATTTTTGTCTTGATATTGTCATTGGTAAAGGCCCAAGTGCGAGATCAGTCCGCCTCGACCTCCCACCCTTTACGCTTGTTGGAGCGACTACGAGGGCAGGCTCCCTTTCAGCCCCTCTAAGAGACCGGTTTGGAGTTTTAAGCCGACTCGAGTATTATAAGGAAGATCAATTAAAAAATATTGTCCTGCGAACAGCGGAAGTGTTCGGTACCGAAATCGATGACCTCTCAGCGCAAGAGATAGCCAGGAGATCAAGAGGGACCCCGAGAATTGCGAATCGTCTTCTTCGCCGGGTTAGAGATTTTGCCCAAGTAAGAGGGAATGGGACGATTGAGCTGGCCCTAGCACGAGAAGCACTCGAACTCCTCCAAGTAGATCGACTTGGTTTAGACCATATCGACCATAAACTGCTGAAGGGCATTATCGAGAGATTCCGCGGCGGCCCTGTCGGCCTTGATACGATTGCCGCATCGATTGGGGAAGAAGCCGAAACGATTGAAGATGTGTATGAACCATATTTATTACAAATTGGCTTTTTGCAAAGAACTCCACGGGGCAGGGTGGTAACCCCATTGGTCTATCACCATTTTGGGATGGATTCGCCTGCCACTGATTGATCATTAAATTTAGATTAGGGTGTCATAATATGAAGGTAGATTTGTTTGATTTTCATTTGCCTGAGGAATTAATTGCACAGGTTCCGCTTCAAAATCGGACGGACAGCAGATTAATGGTCCTAGATAAGGAATCAGGCGAAATAAAGCATGAAGTTTTTAAGAATGTTATCGACTATTTGCGTGAAGGAGATTGCCTTGTTTTAAATGATACCAAGGTACTTCCTGCACGTCTTTTTGGCGTCAAAAAAGATACAGGTGCAAAAATCGAAGTCTTACTCTTGAAGCAGCTGGAAGGCGATCAATGGGAGACACTTATCAAGCCTGCAAAAAGAGTAAAAGAAGGAACGGAAATAGATTTCGGTGATGGCCTTCTTACGGCCGTTTGCACAGGGACCTCGGACCATGGCGGGAGAATTTTAGATTTTAAATATGAGGGTATTTTTTATGAGGTCCTTGACCAATTAGGTGAAATGCCGCTTCCTCCCTACATAAAAGAGCAGCTCGAGGACCGGGATAGGTATCAGACCGTGTTTGCCCGTGAACCTGGTTCAGCCGCGGCACCAACGGCAGGGCTTCATTTTACAGACAGCTTATTAGAAGCGATTAAAGAAAAAGGTGTTCATATCGCCTTTATTACCCTTCATGTAGGGCTCGGAACCTTCCGTCCTGTAAGTGTAGATGATGTATTGGAACACGATATGCACTCTGAATTTTATATCGTCACAGAGGGGACAGCGCGTCTGCTTAACGAGGTACGCAGCAATGGAGGCAGAATTATTACCGTTGGGACTACCTCAACACGAACCCTTGAAACGATTGCATCCGCAAATGATGGACGTTTTATCGAGGGCAGTGGCTGGACCAATATTTTTATTTACCCAGGGTACGAATTTAAAGGAATTGATGGCATGATAACGAACTTTCATTTGCCAAAATCAACCCTGATTATGCTCGTCAGTGCGTTAGCAGGCAGAGAGCATGTTTTACATGCTTATCAAACTGCCGTTACAGAGCGGTATCGTTTTTTTAGCTTTGGCGATGCAATGTTCATCATCTAAGAGGTACATAAGGAAGGAGAAAAAAATTTGACTGCGATTCGTTATGAATTAATCAAGACATGTAAACAAACAGGGGCCAGGCTTGGCAGAGTCCATACCCCGCACGGTTCGTTTGATACCCCTGCATTTATGCCGGTAGGAACGCTGGCAACTGTGAAAACAATGTCCCCCGAAGATTTAAAAGAAATGGGAGCGGGGATCATTTTAAGTAATACCTATCACCTGTGGCTCAGGCCGGGGCACGAAATCATCAGAGAAGCAGGCGGACTACATAAATTTATGAACTGGGACCGAGCCATCCTTACAGATTCGGGCGGATTCCAAGTATTTAGTTTAAGTGAATTCCGTAAAATTGAGGAAGAAGGAGTCCATTTCCGTAACCATATGAGCGGTGAAAAATTATTTTTATCACCAGAAAAGGCGATGGAAATTCAAAATGCCCTTGGTTCCGATATTATGATGGCCTTTGATGAATGCCCTCCATACCCTGCAACATATGAGTATATGCAGAAGTCTGTCGAGAGAACATCACGATGGGCGGAGCGCTGTTTAAATGCACATAGCCGCCCCAATGACCAAGGCTTATTTGGGATCGTCCAAGGGGGAGAATATGAGGAGCTTCGCAAGCAGAGTGCGAAAGATCTTGTTTCGTTAGACTTCCCTGGCTATGCGGTTGGTGGGTTGTCAGTGGGTGAACCAAAGGACATTATGAATCGCATGCTTGAACACACGACACCACTTTTACCTACAAATAAACCAAGGTATTTAATGGGTGTAGGATCACCTGATTCATTAATTGATGGCTCAATCCGCGGAATTGATATGTTCGACTGCGTGCTGCCCACACGAATTGCCAGAAATGGTACATTGATGACAAGCACTGGCCGACTTGTTGTAAAAAATGCACAATTTACTAGAGATTTTGGCCCGCTGGATGAAAATTGCGATTGCTATACCTGCCGAAATTATAGCCGTGCATACATTCGTCACTTAATTAAATGTGACGAAACATTTGGAATTCGTTTAACGTCTTACCATAATCTCTATTTTCTGTTAAGATTAATGGAGAAAGTCAGACAAGCCATCATGGAAGACAGGCTTGGTGATTTTAGAGAAGAATTTTTTGAGCAATATGGTTTTAACAAACCGAATGCGAAAAATTTCTAATAGATTATTTTTGAAAGGAGGGAAACAAGATGTCAGGAGGAATTGGTACCATTGTTCCATTAATATTAATGTTTGTGTTATTTTATTTCCTATTAATTCGCCCGCAGCAAAAGCGCCAGAAATCGGTTCAGAAAATGCAAAGTGATTTAAAAAAGGGTGATAAAGTAGTCACGATTGGTGGATTACATGGTTTTATAGATTCAATTGATGAGAATAAAGCCGTAATTAAATGTGGTGACGGAAGCCGTCTTACATTTGACCGTAATGCCATTCGTGAAGTCACTGCGGATGCAAGTGAAGGAAGCGTCAATCTAACAAAATAGGAACAAACGAAAAGGAAGCCGTCGTGTATGGCTTCCTTTAATTTTTTAATTGTCTAGCTCCAGCGCCCAGCAGCCCCAGCCCTTCCTCTTTTCGATGCTAAGCGGATCTCCGTGAATTGTTGGTTGAGATGTTTACCCCTAAAATTCCACCCATCATCGCAATTAAGGTATAGCAAGTATGATAAATTACTTGTTCGGAATTAAACAGGCGATCATATCCTAAGTATTGGAATAAAAAGACAACGATCGAGTAGATAAGTCCAGTTAATCCGCCAATAAGCCAACCCTTTTCTTTTCTTTTCCCGCCAGATAGAAAACCGCCTCCGAATAGCCCGATGAATGATAATGCCGTGATGACATATTGTAGTGATACTTCACGAGCAGACGTAAACTTGAGAATAAACGCAAATATAATGCTGCATATCACGGCAAATACAAGAATAAAAATTAATCCGTACAGAATTGAAGTACCAAAGCTTTTCGATTCGATTTTAACTCTCCCCCTTCAGTGCCTTCAGGCTGGCAAATAAGCCTAAATGTATAGTACTGCCAGACCCTAGATACATGTTTCACTCCTAGTACAAGCGTATTCGTAGAAGGAGGAAAGTAGAATAGGTTTCCGTGAATTTTTCTATTGAAGAGTAGGTTGGTATTTTATTCCGCTAATTTTTTAGCCACTAATGCAAATAATACCGTTGAACGTAAAAAAAGGGGCGACGGTTGTGGAGGATTATCTAACGATTGTGTTTCGAACGCTATTGTTCTATACCCTAATCCTAATTATTTTTCGTGTTATGGGGAAAAGGGAAATCGGTGAATTAAGTATTCTAGATCTAGTGGTTTTCATTATGATTGGTGAGCTGGCGGTTGTGGCAATTGAAAGACCCAAAACTCAACTGTTTCATACAATAATCCCAATGGTATTATTAATGTTAATTCAAATTTTGTTTGCAATTATTTCCTTAAAAAGTAAAAGAATACGTAATCTCATTGATGGGCAGCCAAGCATTATTATTAATAGGGGGAAAATAGATGAGAACGCAATGCGGAAGCAGCGGTACAATTTTGATGATTTAATGACCCAGCTCCGAGAAAAGAACATTCGCAGTATTGCAGACGTGGAGTTTGCAATATTAGAATCCTCTGGAAGTTTGTCTGTCATTGAAAAATTAAAGAATAATAATAATGAACCTGAGCTAGGCGATATTACCATCCCTTTAATCCTAGATGGAAACATTGAAGAAGAAAATTTGAAAAGAATTAACAAAACAAATCTCTGGCTTCGGCAGGAATTGAAAAAACAGGGCTATCGCGATGTGAAGAAGATTTCTTTTTGCAGTTATGAAAATGGGAAATTCTTTATTGATCTACAAGATGAATGAACAAAAGACACGCTAAGCATGCGTGTCTTATTTTTATAGAAAGTTATTAGGCAAACAAGTTTCGAAGCCAGGGAATACGTTTTAGCTCTTCCTTTTTAATAAGACCTAACAAAATAATCATGATCAAATAGGAAATGGACATGGCCATTAACGAAAATATTACCTTAATGGTTAACGGTTCAGTTAGGAAGGTGTTCTCAAATAACCAATAGCCTAACCAACCTGTAGCTCCCATGACTAGAAATCCCTTCAGATAATCGCGAACGTAAAATGAGAAGGAAATCTTTTTTAATACCGTTGCAAAGTGAAGAACAGTGACTAATACAAAACCAACGATAATTCCTAATGCCACCCCGTTAATTCCAAATGAGGCTTGCGAAGCCAGTAAAAAAATCACAGCTGTCTTAATAATGGCGCCAATAAGACTATTAATCATAGCTGCTCGTGCAAGATTCAATGCTTGTAACACAGCTTGTAACGGTCCTTGATAGTAATAGAATAAAAAGAAGGGAGCCATCAATCTAATAAAATAAGAGCCCTTCGCTGAGCCATACATGAGTTCCATCAATGGGTTAGCCAGCACATATAGAACGACAACGGCCAGTCCACCCGATAAAAAGGCAAAGCGCAATGCTTGCTGTAACCGGTATTCAATCAATTTTTTGTTGTTCTGCGTATTGGCTTCGCTAATCGCAGGCACAAGTGATGTAGCTAAAGAAAAGGTGATGAAAGACGGTAACATTAACAGTGGCATCGCAAAACCAGTTAAGGCACCGTATTGTTTGGTAGCTTCTACAGTGATGACACCAGCAAGGGCTAAGCTATGGACGACAACTATTGGTTCAAAGAACCATGCCACAGATCCAATCATTCTGCTCCCCATTGTCGGTAAAGCGATATCCATGAGTTCTTTGAAGGTTTGTTTCCCGCTGTGGACAAATTGAAAGAAATTTTTCCTAAGCCTAAAACGTTTTTTTAATTTAAAGGCAGTCATTAAGTAGATGAGTGAGACAAGTTCGCCGATCACAGAAGAAACCATTGCTGCTGCGGCGGCATATTCAATTCCATAGGGAAGGAACGCTTTTGTCATCACAGCAATCAAAGTAATTCGCACAAATTGTTCTAAAATTTGTGAGATTGCCGAGGGACGCATGTTTTGTCTGCCTTGAAAGTAGCCCCGAAGCACAGATGAAATCGCAATTACTGGAACCACTGGAGCTATTGCAATTAAAGGATAAAAGGTTCTTGGGTCAGTAAACAATGTTTTTGATAGAATGGGTGCAAGTAAGATTAGCGCTGGCGTAAATATAAGTGATAAAGAAATAGTCGTCGCTAGGGATACAACAAGAATTTTTTTAATCTCTGCAAAATTTCCCTTTGCTTCTGCCTCTGCGACATTTTTTGAAATAGCAACAGGGAGCCCTAACTGAGTAAGCGTCACTACAAGGATGAATGTAGGAAACGCCATCATGTATAAGCCAACACCTTCTTCCCCAATACTCCTTGCTATTACAATCCGATTAATAAAACCAAGGACTCTTGTAACAAGACCTGCGATTAATAGGATAAAAGTCCCCTTTAAAAACTTCGACATGCGGATTCCCACCTTCTCAAATAAGAAGAATTCATATACAATTATCTATATGCCTAATGGTGGACAAAGCATGACAAGTAGTAAAAGCTTTTTGAAAAGTTCAATTCAGGTGGGAGAGCTCCCAAGGAGGCAGTCATAATGGATAATAGTCACAGATTCGAACATTTTCGCACCCAGGTCCAACCAGCAGTAGCAAGTAAACTCATGGAGTTTCAATTGCTAGGGATTGATTCTGTAACGGAGAAGGAACTTTGGGATTTTTTAATTAAGAAAAAGTGGAAAAAGGTAAAGGAAGAAATGAAACTGTACGAAATTATCCAAGAAATCCTGTCTGTTAAGGCGAGCGATTATCTCAGCTTCGCGACGATTGAGGCATATAAAACGACCGAATTCTCATTTGATAATGAAGAAGAATTGAAAGAGCTTTTAAAATGAAAATGCCTTATGAATTCATATTATTGTAAATTGACAGCCAATCTAACTTCTTTCATAATGAAGGAAGTGACTTTTTGGTAATTTATATAAGGATTATATGGAACAGTGCTAATGCACATGCACTAAGGAGGAACAATACATAATGGTAAAGCGCAGTAGAATTGTTGCTTTTTTTCTTGTCGTCCTAATTATAGGAAGCACAATGGGAGCAACAACAAAGAACATCTTAAATAATATGAAGCTAGGACTAGACCTTCAAGGTGGATTTGAAGTTTTGTACGATGTTAAGGAAGCGAAAAAAGGTCAAAAGATTGATAAAGAGGTTTTGGCAAGTACCGCTGAGGCACTCGACAAGCGGATCAATGTCCTTGGGGTGAGTGAACCTAGTATTCAAATTGAAGGAAAGAACCGGATTCGTGTGCAGCTTGCTGGGGTAACAGACCAGAATAAAGCTCGCGAAATCTTATCTACTCAAGCAAATCTAACCTTCCGTGATGCTAATGACCGTCTGATGATGGATGGTTCTGACCTAAAACAAGGCGGAGCTAAGCAAACTTTTGATGAAAATGGTGCACCAAGCGTTTCTTTAACATTAAAAAGTGCCGATAAATTCCGCAAGGTGTCCGAAGAAATTATGAATATGGCACCAAACAATGTTCTTGTTATTTGGCTGGATTTTGAAGAAGGAAAAGACTCCTTTAAAGAGGAAGTAACAAAAGAGAACCCTAAATTTTTATCAGCCCCAACAGTAAAGCAAATATTTAATCAAAATACAGTTTCGATTGTTGGCAGTTTTACTGCAAAAGAATCTCAAACCTTAGCTTCGCTTTTAAATGCAGGCTCCTTACCGGTTAAGTTAAAAGAGGTGTATTCAACTTCCGTCGGAGCTAAGTTCGGGGAACAGGCATTACATGATACGGTCTTAGCTGGAATCATTGGTGTTGTAATCATATATCTTTTCATGCTTTTCTATTACCGTTTTCCAGGATTCATTGCTACTGTTACGTTATCAATTTATATATTTCTCGTCTTATTAATTTTCGATTGGATGAATGGGGTTCTGACCTTGCCGGGAATTGCCGCGATTATTCTCGGAATCGGTATGGCCGTCGACGCCAACATTATTACTTATGAACGGATTAGAGAAGAACTAAAGGTAGGTAGAAGCATTAAATCAGCGTTCCAAGCTGGTGAGCAGCATGCTTTTACAGCTATTCTTGACGCCAACTTAACAACAATCTTAACAGCTTGTGTATTATTCTTTTACGGGACAAGCTCTGTAAAAGGGTTTGCGACAATGTTAATAGTGAGTGTCCTAATGAGCTTCCTCACGAATGTTTACGGTGCAAGGTTATTGCTAGGGCTTTGGGTCCAAAGCGGTTTATTAAATAATAAACCTGGTTGGTTTTCAGTACGCAAGTCCCAAATTAAATCTATTAACGATAATGTAGATACAATCGATCTTCCGACTCGATTTGATAAAATTGATTTTGTTAGACTTAGGAATAAAGTATTCATCCTATCCGGAGTTCTCCTTGTTGCCGGTGTTATCATTCTCGCTATTTTCCGTATGAATTTAGGAATTGATTTTTCAAGCGGAACACGTGTAGAGGTTCAATCAAGAACACCTTTAACCACTACCCAGGTGGAAAATGCTTTTAACAAACTTCATTTAACTCCAGATGATGTCGTCATTTCTGGTGATAAAAAGCAAATTGGTGCCGTCCGAATGATTGGGGTACTGTCAAAAGATGAAATTTCAACTTTGAAAGCAGATTTTAAAAAGCAATTTGGCTATGAGCCGAATGTTAGCACCGTTTCTCCAACGATTGGAAAAGAACTAGCGAAAAATGCCTTTTTTGCCGTCTTGATTGCATCAATTGGTATCATTCTCTACGTTTCGATTCGGTTTGAAGCTTATATGGCAATCGCCGCGATTGCTGCCATCCTTCATGATGCATTTTTCATGATTGCTATTTTTAGTATTACAAGACTTGAAGTAGATTTAAACTTTATCGCCGCAATTTTGACGATTATTGGTTACTCAAACCATGATACGATTGTTACATTCGATAGGGTTCGCGAGAATATGCAAAAGAAAAAACGGCTTAAAACGGTTCAGGATATTGCTGATGTGGTAAATGTTAGTATTCGCCAAACTTTAACACGGTCGTTTAACACCGTTTTAACAGTCCTCATTACGACAGTATGCTTAATGATTTTTGGAAGCCCGGCAATTCGCAATTTCTCTATCGCTTTATTCGTTGGATTAATTATTGGGGTATATTCCTCCGTCTTTGTCGCAGGCTCTTTATGGTATGTGTTGAAATGTAAAGAATTGAAGAAGAAGGGCGTAATTAAAACGGTAAAAGAGAAAAGAACGTACTCTGATCAACCACAAGTATAAATTTAGTTGAAAACCGCAGATATCCTGCGGTTTTTCTTTTGATTGAATCCTGTATTCTACTCCTGTATAATAAGAAGGTCTGAGGGGTGAACATACACATGTTAAGTTCGAAAACAAGATGGATTGTTCGGAAATCCGATGAACAACTGATCAAAAAGCTAGAAACTGAATTGAAAATAACGCCTCTTGTCGCTTCACTGCTTGTCAACCGTGGCTTTAATACCGTTGAGTCTGCACGGTATTTTTTATTTGGAAAGGAAGAATTCCACGATCCCTTTCTCCTGACAGGAATGGATATTGCAGTTACGAGAATTCGTGAAGCCATCGAAAACCAAGAGCCGATCCTCATATTCGGCGATTATGACGCTGATGGAGTAAGCAGCACATCAGTATTAATGATCACGCTTCGTGACCTTGGTGCAAATGTTCAATTTTACATCCCTAATCGTTTCACTGAAGGATATGGCCCGAATGAGGCCGCATTCCGGATTGCAGCGGAAAATGGAATAAATTTAATTATTACTGTGGATACTGGAATATCAGCTACCTATGAGGCATCCGTTGCAAAAGAGCTAGGCATGGATCTCATCATTACCGATCACCATGAGCCTGGGCCGGTATTACCTGAGGCACTTGCGATCATTCATCCCAAGCTTCCTGATAGTACCTATCCGTTTCGTGAACTGGCAGGAGTGGGTGTAGCCTTTAAACTTGCCCATGCCCTTTACGGGGAGGTTCCAGAGCATTTGTTAGAAATAGCTGTGATTGGGACGATTGCGGATTTAGTCTCGTTAAAGGATGAGAATCGACTGATCGCTAAAAAAGGACTTGAAAAACTAAAAACAACGAATAATATTGGCCTTAGAGCCATTTTAAAGCTGGCAGGGGTCGATCCCATGTCGATAAATGAAGAAACAATTGGCTTTACCCTCGCGCCAAGGATTAATGCCGTGGGGCGTTTAGAAGATGCTGACTTAGCTGTTCAACTGATCTTAACCGATGATCCACTCGAAGCAGAAAGCCTAGCATCAGAAATGGATGCTCTCAATAAGTCAAGACAGTCGATTGTTAATTCGATTACGACTGAGGCGATGGAAGATGTTGAAAAGAATTTCCCGATCGAGTCTAATAAAGTTCTAGTCATCGGTAAGGAAGGCTGGAATGCCGGAGTCATCGGAATTGTTGCCTCAAGACTCGTTGAAAAGTATTACCGGCCAACGATTGTATTGAATTTTGACCCGGATAAGGGAGTGGCAAAGGGTTCAGCACGCAGTATTGCAGGTTTTGACCTATTTAAAAATTTATCAACCTGCCGTGATATTTTGCCGCACTTTGGCGGTCACCCCATGGCAGCAGGGATGACCTTAAACCTAGAGAATGTTGCGGAACTCCGCACAAGGTTAAATTTACTGGCAGAAGAACAACTGACTCATGAGGATTTAATTCCAGTAACATTTCTCGATGAGGAAATTAAACTTCAACATGTAAATCTATCATCATTAGATGAAATGAGTCTACTTGCTCCTTTTGGAATGGACAACCCCAAACCAAAGGTTTTAATAAACAATGTCGATATTACAAATATCAGAAAAATTGGCAGTGAGCAAAACCACTTAAAGGTATTAGTGAATGAAAGTGGTGCTAATCTGGATGGGGTAGGCTTTGGTTTAGGACCCTTAGTGGATCATATCTCACCTGCATCAAAAATTTCATTAATTGGAGAATTATCTGTTAACGAATGGAACAATATACGTAAACCACAAATTTTCATCCACGATATTGCCGTGGAGTCATGGCAATTATTTGACTATCGCGGACAAAAGCGGATCAACAGCCTTTCAAATGCTGTCCCTGCTGATAACAGGAAGTTTATTATTTTTAATCAAGAACATCTTGGAAAAATAAACCCTAATTTGATCGATGAGACCATTTTTATTAAAGATGTAGAAGAAGCAAAAGCGTTCGATGGGAACAAGGCAAATATTGTTCTGGTTGACTTTCCTTCATCAAAAGAAATCCTAAAGGTTTTATTTAAAGGGAAACAACCAGCTAGGATTTATGCTTATTTTTATAAAGAATCCAGTGATTTCTTTAGTACTGTCCCGACCCGTGACCATTTTAAATGGTTTTATGCTTTTCTGTTAAAAAAGGGTCCGATCGATCTTAAACGACATGGGGGTGACCTCGCGAAGCATCGCGGTTGGTCGCAGGAAACGATAAACTTTATGTCAAAGGTGTTTTCTGACCTGGATTTTGTTACAATAAACAATGGATTTATAACTTTAAACACCGGAGCGCAAAAGCGTGACCTAACTGACTCTCGAACCTACCAAATAAAACAAGCACAATATGAACTTGAAAGGGAATTATTGTTTTCATCCTTTCAGGATTTAAAAGCCTGGTTCGATCAAGTTATTCAAGAGTCGGTTGAAACTGAGGAGGCAATTGAAGAATGGACTTAAAAGAATTTATTACAATCGTGCCTGACTGGCCAAAAGAAGGAATTAAATTTAAAGATATCACCCCTTTAATGAATGATGGTGAGGCATATAAATATGCAACAGACCAAATCGTTGCTTATGCAAAAGAAAGACAAATTGATCTGATTGTTGGACCTGAAGCCAGAGGATTTATTATTGGCTGTCCGGTTGCTTATGCCTTAGGCGTAGGCTTTGCTCCTGTCCGTAAAGATGGTAAACTTCCAAGGGAAACAATTAAAGTTGGTTACGGGCTTGAATATGGTAAAGATGTTCTAACCATCCATAAAGATGCCATCCAACCTGGCCAACGTGTCCTAATTACGGATGATTTGTTGGCTACAGGCGGTACAATCGATGCGACGATTCAATTAGTGGAGCAACTTGGCGGTGTGGTTGCAGGGATTGCTTTCTTAGTTGAGTTAAGTTATTTAGAAGGTAGAAAAAAACTTGATGGTTATGATGTTTTAACATTGATGCATTATTAAACCATTAAAGAGGGCACTCAGGGCGAGTGCTCTCTTTATATAATTTAAAGCGGAAGTGCCCGTTTAGCACAATCTTTCCTGAATAGTGTGGAAAAAGACTCTCAATCTCTTTACATCTTGGCTTTTTTTTTCGATAATAATAACAATCATTCCTATTTAGAACAAATTTTTAGAGAATGACATTTATATAAATAAAATGAGACGAAAATAAAGGTGATTTCATGGCGAATGATCTAGTGTTAACAGCCGACCAAGTCATCGACAAGACTCGGAATTATTTAAATGATGAACATGTTAAATTTTTGGAAAAAGCATACGAATTTGCAAAACATGCTCATCGTGAACAATATCGAAAATCGGGCGAACCGTACATTATTCATCCGATCCAGGTTGCTGGCATTCTAGCTGACTTGGAGATGGATCCTGCCACGGTTGCAGCTGGTTTTCTTCATGACGTCGTTGAAGATACGAGTATATCTTTAAAAGATATTGAGTCTTCTTTTAATGACGAAGTGGCCATGCTTGTCGACGGCGTAACCAAATTAGGGAAAATTAAATATAAATCTCACGAGGAACAGCAGGCAGAGAACCACAGAAAAATGTTTGTGGCAATGGCCCAGGATATCCGGGTCATCCTTATTAAGCTTGCCGACCGTTTGCATAATATGCGGACACTTAAACATCTTCCTTTAGAAAAGCAGCGTCGGATTTCAAATGAAACACTTGAAATTTTTGCACCTTTGGCACATCGTCTTGGTATTTCTAAGATTAAATGGGAACTGGAAGATACAGCCTTAAGATATTTAAATCCGCAGCAATATTATCGAATTGTTAACTTAATGAAAAAGAAGCGTGCCGAACGTGAGCAATATTTAGTGGATGTCATTGAAGAAGTTAAGAACCGAATGGGTGAAGTGTCCATTAAAGCAGAGCTATCTGGTCGTCCGAAGCATATTTATAGCATTTATCGGAAAATGGCATTGCAAAACAAACAGTTCAGTGAAATTTATGATCTGCTAGCTGTTCGTATCGTCGTAAACAGTATTAAGGATTGCTATGCTGTTTTAGGGATTATTCACACTTGCTGGAAACCAATGCCCGGCCGTTTCAAGGATTATATCGCGATGCCGAAGCCTAATATGTATCAATCCTTGCATACTACCGTAATCGGCCCAAAAGGAGATCCGCTTGAGGTTCAAATTAGAACGAATGAGATGCATCGGATTGCTGAATTCGGGGTGGCAGCACACTGGGCTTATAAAGAGGGCAAAGAAGCACTTAACGAGAGCACTTCTTTTGAACAGAAATTAACCTGGTTCAGAGAAATACTCGAGTTCCAAAATGATACCGCCGATGCGGAAGAGTTTATGGAGTCATTGAAAATTGACTTATTTTCGGATATGGTTTTTGTGTTTACACCTAAAGGTGATGTCATTGAGTTGCCGTCTGGTTCTGTTCCTATTGATTTTGCTTATCGAATTCACTCCGAAATTGGCAATAAGACGATAGGCGCAAAAGTGAATGGCAAAATGGTGACGCTGGACTACCGGCTTAAGACTGGTGATATCATCGAAATCCTTACATCGAAACATTCATACGGTCCAAGTCAGGATTGGTTGAAGCTGGCGCAAACATCGCAAGCGAAAAACAAGATTCGGGCCTTCTTTAAGAAGCAGCGCCGCGATGAAAATGTCGATAAAGGCAAAGAGATGGTTGAAAAAGAAATTCGTAATATGGAGTTCGATATTAAAGAAATATTGACCTCTGACAATCTGAAAAAGGTTGCTGAAAAGTTTAATTTCTCCAGTGAAGAAGATATGTATGCAGCAGTTGGTTATAATGGTGTAACGGCTTTACAGGTCGCCAACCGATTAACCGAGAAATGGCGCAAAAAGAGGGATCAGGAACAGAGTTCAAATATTACCAATGCCATAACGGACCTTAAAACCTTCCCATCTTCCAAAAAACGTGAATCCGGTGTCCGAGTTTCCGGGATTGATAATTTACTGATTCGGTTATCAAGATGCTGTAATCCGGTTCCAGGCGATGAAATTGTTGGTTTTATTACAAAAGGCCGCGGGGTCTCTGTACATCGTTCGGACTGTACGAACATTGATTCTAATGATGCTCAGTCTAGGTTAATCCCGGTAGAATGGGAATCGTCCTTAAATGATCGGAAAGAATATAATGTTGATATTGAAATTAACGGTTATGACCGTAGAGGGCTTCTGAATGAAGTACTTCAAGCTGTAAATGAAACGAAAACAAATATCTCTGCCGTTTCAGGCAAATCGGATCGGAATAAAATGGCGACAATTAGCATGTCGATTGCCATACACAATGTGAACCATTTGCAAAAGGTGGTTGAACGAATTAAACAGATCCCCGATATTTATTCCGTCCGTCGAATGATGAATTAAGGAGTTTCAAAAAATGCGTGTAGTTGTTCAACGAAGTAAAGGTGCCAGCGTAACTGTTGGCGGGGAAGTAACTGGTCAAATAACAAAGGGGCTTGTCTTACTTGTCGGTATCACCCATGCTGACAAGGAAGAGGATGCCATCTACCTAGCCGATAAAATTGCCAACCTCCGTATTTTTGAGGATGCCGATGAAAAGATGAATCTATCTTTATTAGATGTTGGCGGTGAAATTCTGTCTGTTTCGCAATTTACTCTTTACGGTGATTGCCGAAAGGGGAGAAGGCCAAACTTCATGGATGCGGCCCGGCCAGACCAAGCTGTTCAACTTTATGAGTTACTTAACAGCTTGCTGAGGGAAAAAGGGATTCGTGTTGAAACAGGCATATTCGGTGCGATGATGGATGTTGAACTCATCAATAACGGTCCCGTGACGTTGATACTTGAAAGTAAATCATAAAAAAGGCTTGGCACTTTCGATTAGGTGCTAAGTCTTTTTTATTTTATATAGGAAAAGCCCTGGAAATTGTAGAAACCTTCCAAGGCTCTTAATCATTCTCTTTAAAATATCTGGCTAATCCATTAAACAAACCAGAAGCGGCATTTTCTTGGAATACACTGGATTTTATCGTCATTTCTTCTTCCGGGTTACTTAAATAGCCAAGTTCTATTAAAACGGCTTTTTGACTATTCTCACGGATCACATGGAAATCGCCAAAACGCACCCCGCGGTTTATCAATTTTGTTTGTCCAATGGTTGATGTAAAAATGGATTCAGCCAGGGCTTTTTGATAGGAATGATAATAAAAGCCAGTCATTCCTCGAACACTGCGATCTAAATTACTATCGTAATGAAGGCTGATAAAAGCATCCGCCTTGTAATTACTTGCCATATTCACTCGAGCCGCGAGTTGTAAGTAAGAATCATTTTTTCTCGTTACGTAGACATTGGCTCCTGCGGCTTTTAATTTATTAGATAAAAGCTGGGATGTCCTAAGTGTAAGCTCTTTTTCATATGTTCCGCTCGCTCCAGTAGCCCCTTTATCCACTCCGCCATGTCCTGGGTCCAGAACAATGGTTTTATTTTTAAGATATAATTCGGCTCCGGGCTTTTCAATCTGTTGTTTCGTTCCGTTAATGGAAACAAGCCAGCCAGCAACATACCCTGTTTTTCCGTTCTTCAGCTTAATCTCATACCAGTCATTGATTACCCTTTTAACGGGATAATTACTGCCTTTATTTGCACGCTCGAGGACACCTGATTGCACATTTGGATCTATTCGGATATTTGTCCCGTTGTGTATTATCGTAATGATACTTTTCTTGACAGCTTGTCCAGATTGGGATTTCACTGTTTTTTTATCAAGATACCATCCGGCAACCCATCCGAAACTACCAGTCTTGTATTCTATTTTTTCCCAGTTATTCTTCTCTTCTACTATCTTATAACTTAAACCATAGGTTACCGTCCCAATGGGGTTTGAATTAAATGAGGCCTCTGAGCGAACACTAAGACTATTCGCTGTTACGGTACCGGTGACGGTACTGGCAGTCTTTTCGTTTTGAGTCGTGCCATTTTGAGCACTTGATGATTGGCTGTCAATAAACTCAGAACGGACCCATCCCCTTACATTAGAAAAGCCAACCTCTAACCAATTATTTTGTTTAGAATAAATGGTTACGCTTGTCCCACCTGTTAATTTCCCAATAACGGGACTCGATGTGGAGGGTTCATGTCTTATGTTTAATGTATCACCATTGACGATCCCTGTATTATTTTTCGTTGCAGTACTTTCTGGTTTACTTTCTTGTTGGAAATCGTTATCTTTTGCGACTAGCCAATTAACTAACCAGCCAGTTTTACCAAATGATAATTGAATTTGAATCCAATCACCTTGCTCCTTTACAATCTGATACTTCTCGCCCCGATTGGCTATTTTTACAAGGGGATAACTCAAGCCTGGGCCGCCGCGGACATTGACTAAATCGGTGGAAATAGTAATGGAACCTGTCGCTGCTACACTTTTCCCTTGAGGAAGGAAGGCTCCAAAAATAAGAATAATAGATAATAGCAATAAACTATACTTCTTGACCATAACACCCTCCTTTTTATTAATTCAATTTTAACGTATTAAAAGCTGGAAATCATTCCTAAATTGCTAATATTGTCCAATAAGTTGAGAAATACTTATTGATTATGCAAGTTTTTCACGAATGGTGGAAATAATATTAGTATTGAAGAAAGGGCAGAGGTGATTAAGGATGAGAGCGAGTGAAAAAGGAATGAACATCCAGTCAATGGATGGACGACTTTTCGGCGTTGATTTTCATGATTTTATTCAAAAGGAACAGCATGCTACCTCGTTTGAACTGGCATCAGAATTTGGATTAACGATCGGTGATGTCAGAAAGTTAAAAAAACATTTAGAAAGATCATAAAACACTATTGACATTACCATCGATGCTCCGTAATATTAATAAAATAAAATGACATATTGCGACATAACCAATGATGGAGCATAGTAATTAAGCACAGTCATGAAAAGAGAGGAAATGCCCTAGGCTGAAAGCATTTCTACATGGAACTTAATGAAGGAACACTCCGTAGGCTTCTCTCTGAAAAAGGAATAACTCTAGTAGGAGAAGAACGTAGCAGGCGTTAACTGTTAAAGAGGAAGTGCATGAAATCTATGCCTTCAACTAGGGTGGCACCGCGGGATTATTATAACTCTCGTCCCTTGTATTCATACAAGGGATGGGAGTTTTTTGTTGTTTAAAAGAAAAGCGGAAGCGTCCGTTTAGCGAAGTTCACTAGCCGCAGGACGCTCTTCAGAAAAGCTAACGCTTTTCTTTCGTGCGAGGTATCGCTTTCGAAGATTACTCAAATGGAGCTAAACACAATACTTACATAACTGATTAAATGAGGAGGTTTTCCACTATGTCAATAAGCATTCCACGGGGAACGCAAGACATTTTACCCGGAGAGGTTGAAAAGTGGCAGCTGATTGAAGCAAAAGCGAGAGAACTTTGTGAGAAATATCAATACAAGGAGATTCGCACCCCAATTTTTGAACATACCGATCTTTTTTCAAGAGGCGTTGGCGATAGCACCGATATTGTTCAAAAGGAAATGTACACATTTGAAGACAGGGGCAAAAGGAGTCTCACGCTTAGACCAGAAGGAACTGCAGCGGTAGTTCGCTCCTATGTTGAGAAAAAAATGTTTGGGCTGCCTAATCAGCCTGTAAAGCTTTATTATATGGGGCCAATGTTTAGATATGAACGCCCACAAGCAGGACGGTTTCGCCAGTTTGTCCAGTTTGGAATTGAAGCATTAGGCAGTAATGACCCTGCCATCGATGCAGAAGTTATTTCGCTCGCGATGAACTTGTATAAAGAAATGGGCTTAAAAAAGCTGAAGTTGATTATTAATAGTTTGGGTGATAAGGAAAGTCGGAACGCCCACCGCGATGCGTTAGTCAATCACTTTAAACCAAGAATCGGCGAGTTTTGTCATGACTGTCAAAATCGTCTCGAAAAAAATCCGCTCCGTATCTTGGATTGTAAAGTGGACCGCGAGCATGAGTTAATGAAAACAGCGCCATCGATTCTTGAGTTTCTGAATGATTTTTCAAAGAACTATTTTGAAAAATTACAGCGCTATTTAACCCAGCTTGATATTCCGTTTGAAGTGGATGCCAACTTAGTGCGCGGGTTGGATTATTATAACCACACCGCATTCGAAATTATGAGTAATGCGGAAGGCTTTGGGGCAATTACCACGCTTTGTGGAGGCGGTCGTTATAACGGGTTAGCAGAAGAAATTGGCGGTCCTGAAACGCCTGGAATAGGTTTTGCCTTAAGTATCGAACGTTTTATTGCTGCGCTTAATGCAGAAGGAATCGAGCTGGAGATTAACGAAAGCATTGATTGCTATCTAGCTGCACTAGGGGAAGAAGCTAAGGATTACACGGTCGGACTGTTGCAGCAGCTGCGCAGGGCGGGCTTTTCAGCAGAAAGAGATTATTTAAATCGAAAAATTAAAGCTCAATTTAAAGCAGCCGATCGTCTAAAAGCAAAATATGTGGCGGTTCTTGGCGATGAGGAGCTTAAAAATAATAAGATTAATGTGAAAAATATGGCGACTGGTGAGCAAGTAGAAATCGATTTAGCAACTTTTATTAAACAATTCCAAGAGTTGCAGGAATAAGGGGAGGATATTTTATGTTTGGCAGATCATATTTTTGTGGGGAAGTACCTGAATCAGCAGTTGGTGAAAAAGTAACTTTGAAAGGCTGGGTCCAAAAAAGACGCGACCTTGGCGGATTAATTTTTATCGACCTTCGCGACCGTTCAGGTGTTGTTCAAGTAGTGTTTAACCCTGATTTATCTAAAGAAGCGTTGCAAATTGCTGAAAAGATCCGTAACGAATTTGTTTTGGATATTGTGGGTACTGTGGTAGCCCGCGATGAGGCAACCTTCAATGAGAATTTGAAAACAGGTAAAATTGAAGTGCAAGCGGAAAAAGTAACGATCATTAATGAAGCGAAAACACCGCCATTTATGATTTCTGACAAAACCGATGTTTCAGAAGATGTTCGGTTAAAATACCGTTACCTAGACTTCCGTCGTCCGGTGATTTTTGAAACCTTAAAAATGCGTCACCAAGTAACAAAGCAGATCAGGGATTTCCTGGACGGTGAAGGCTTTTTAGATATTGAAACACCCATTTTGACAAAAAGTACACCTGAGGGTGCACGTGATTATTTAGTACCAAGCCGTGTTCATCCAGGAGAATTCTATGCGTTACCACAATCACCACAACTTTTTAAGCAGTTACTTATGGTGGGTGGAATTGAACGCTATTATCAAATTGCGCGCTGTTTCCGAGATGAGGACTTACGTGCCGACCGTCAGCCGGAATTCACACAAATCGATATCGAAACCAGCTTTTTAAGCCAAGAAGATATCATGGGTATGATGGAAAAAATGATGACGAAGTTAATGAAAGAAGTAAAAGGAGTAGACGTACCTGCTGCCTTCCCACGCATGACCTACGACGAAGCAATGAGCCGCTTTGGATCGGATAAACCTGATACTCGTTTTGGACTAGAGCTTGTCGATCTTTCAGAAATCGTCAAGGACTCAGGCTTTAAAGTATTCGCTTCTGCAGTGGCAAATGGTGGGCAAGTTAAAGCGATCAATGTAACAGGTGCAGCTGAGAAATACTCACGAAAAGACATTGATGCCTTAACAGACTTCGTTGCTGTGTATGGCGCAAAGGGGCTTGCCTGGCTTAAGGTGGACGCTGAAGGACTAAAAGGACCGATTGCAAAATTCTTCACTGAAGAAGACGCAAAGGCACTTATGAGTACTCTTGAGGCTTCAGCAGGCGATTTGCTTCTGTTTGTTGCTGATAAGAAGAAGGTTGTCGCCGATGCTTTAGGTGCACTTCGACAAAAGCTAGCTAGAGATTTAGATTTAATTGATCCAAGTTTGTTCAATTTCTTATGGGTAACAGACTGGCCGCTTCTTGAGTATGATGAAGAAGATGGTCGTTATTACGCTGCCCATCATCCGTTTACCATGCCGTTTAGGGAAGATCTAGAGTATTTAGATTCAGATCCTTCAAAAGTACGAGCCCAAGCGTATGATATTGTCTTAAACGGGTATGAACTAGGCGGTGGGTCACTCCGGATTTTTGAACGTGATATCCAAGAAAAGATGTTCAGCATACTTGGGTTTACACCTGAAGAAGCAAAGGAACAATTTGGTTTCTTGTTAAATGCGTTTGAATATGGAACCCCTCCACACGGCGGTATCGCGCTCGGTCTTGATAGATTAGTCATGCTGCTTGCTGGCAGTACAAATTTAAGGGACACGATTGCTTTTCCAAAAACCGCAAGTGCAAGCTGCTTGTTAACAAACGCTCCTGGTGAAGTTTCTGAGGCGCAATTAAAGGAATTAAATTTGTCACTAAATGTTAAAAAATAGCAGGAATTCGCTTTCATGAATCCTTGAATACCGATTTTTAATATGCTATTATAAAAGCATCAAAGAAGAGTCCTGAAATGTACGTTGCGTTGCCTGAAGTTTTGACCGAACATTATTTATACGGGAGTCTAGAGTTTCCTGATTGCGTAAATGCCTCACCCTACTACGGGTAAGGGGACTTACAATTTCGGGAACAGGACACCCACCTGCTGAGGGCGGGATCAAAACTAAGGTATTAAGAGTGACGGCATAATTGGGACTCTTTTCTATGTGCTTAAAATCAACCTCCTGAACGTTACGGGAGGTTTTATTTTGCTTTCCAACTTTATTATTCCTATCAAGATACTTGTTTTTAATGGAGTGTATGATATATTTTTAATCGGGAAAAAGAAACTTAACGAATTTAATTAATTGGAGTGAACATAATGCTGCATCAATTTTCACGTAATGAACTGGCCATTGGTAAAGAAGGCCTTGAGATTATGAAAAATAGCACAGTTGCTGTTTTAGGTATCGGCGGGGTTGGTTCCTTTGCTGCTGAAGCACTGGCCCGTTCTGGCGTTGGCCGGTTAATTTTAATAGATAAAGACGATGTTGATATTACCAACATCAACCGACAGCTGATTGCTTTGCTTTCCACTGTTGGTCGACCTAAAGTAGAGATTATGGAAGAGCGGATCAAAGATATCAATCCAGATTGTGAAGTCATTTCATTAAAAATGTTTTATACAGAAGATACATATGAACAGATTTTTAGCCATAATTTGGATTTTGTCGTCGATGCTTCTGACACGATTGTCTATAAAATTCATTTAATGAAGGAATGCTTGAATAGAAATATCCCAATTATTTCAAGTATGGGAGCAGCCAATAAAATGGACCCAACCCGTTTTAAGATTGCTGATATTTCGAAAACTCATACGGATCCGATCGCAAAAGTCATCCGCACCAAGCTCCGTAAGGAAAGAATCCATAAAGGGATTCCGGTCGTTTTTTCCGATGAAAGCCCAATTGTTATTCGTGAGGATATTAAAAAAGAAGTCGGCAATGAAAATGCACCTATCCGCAAAGCACAAATGCCTCCAGCATCCAATGCCTTTGTTCCATCTGCTGCAGGTCTGATCATGGCAAGCTATGTGGTAGGACAATTATTAAGAAGCATAAAAATCCAACGAGTATCTGATGAGAAATAAGAATTGTATTGGGGCCCTAAACTTTTATTCGTTTAGGGTTATTTTTTTATGTAGTAAGGTTCTTGGCTCACTTAACTTGGAATAAAGGGAAAAAGCAACGTAGGAAGGGTCTACGTGACCGGAACCGTGAAAAGAATGATGGGAGGGTAACGTAGGAGGGTTCTACGTTACCGGAATCGTTCAAAAAGGATGAGAGGGTAACGTAGGGGGGTTCTACGTGACCGAACCCGAGAATGGAAGGGTAACGTAGGAAGGCTCTACGTTACCGAACCCGTGAAAAGAAAGATGGGAGGGTAACGTAGGAAGGCTCTACGTGACCGAACCCGAGAAAAGAAGGATGAGAGGGTAACGTAGGAAGGGTCTACGTGACCGAAACCGTGAAAAGAATGATGGGAGGGTAACGTAGGAGGGTTCTACGTGACCGGAACCGTAAAAAGAACGATGGGATGGCAACATCTTATGTTTTATGTGACTGTAAAAATGAATAGCAAAAGAAAATGGTCACTTAGGATCCACTAAGTGACCAAACTTATTAATAAAAGAAGGAAAGGGTATTTATGATAAATGTTTTTCTCAATTTAAGATACAATCCACAATTCATTCATAATAGAACCACCGACAATATCCTATTGCTTTATAATTTTCCATTAGTACCCTTCTAATCATCTTTTTAGACTTTACTACGTGACACCATTCATAAACCAAAACAGTGGTAATTTTTATATCTGGGAAAAGGAACTTTAGTTCCACGACACTACGTAGTACTGCTGATTCAACCGTTTCTACATACCCACATTTTTTACACACAACAATAATATTATCCTCACCAGAAATCATCAATGAGGCGCACTTTTTACAAGCCATACCTTTCTTAAGTTTTCGATATTTATAAGTAGGTAATCGGGTTGCATAGGGTGATTCGTTCGAATGTAAAGATATTAATCGGTCCGCTAACTTTTTGTGTCTGTCATTTAGTTTTGACGGTGTCACATCAAACTTTTTCATAAATCAATCAATCTGAGTTGGATAAATAATCGGCTGGTTAATAGGCGCTTGATATAAGGTAAACTCGGGGTTGATAAAAATGACGGTTGGTTCAACGGGTATTTTATAGCCAAGATTTTGAAGCAACTGGCGGAGTAATAATTTACTGCGTCTTATCTGGTCTAATGGATTAGTTATATCGGTCCCGGATACTTTATGGAACCCTTCAGTGTCGTAATAATAATCTCCGGAGTAGTTTTTTACCTCAAATGGATAAATCCTATCTTGAGCAATGATTAAAGTATCAATTTGAAACACAGTGTCGTTAACCTCAAGGCACAAGTCGTTTATTACTAACATATCACCTTGAAGCTTTTCGGTTAACAGATCAAACATCAATTCACCTTGGTAGCCTTTTTCAAGCTTAAAAAAGTACTTCTTTTCTGTTGGAGATAAATTACTTCGTATGTTTAAAGATCTCATAATTTTTAATTCCTTCGACTCACAACGAGACTTTAATGCCATAGTCCACTTCCTCTCATTTTAATAGAACCTAATCTTATTTTACAAAAAAGAGGGTACGTTTAGGGGAAAGTATATGAATATTTTGTTAAAATTTGCCGAAATCATTTTTGGTGATAACCTTAATATGAGGTAAATACTTCTGCAATAAGATAAACTAGGTGAGGATACATTGAGAGGAGTGAGCGGTTGGAAAAAATCGTTGAGTTAAAAAATGTTACAAAAGTAATTAAAGGAAGAACCATAATAGATAATATTAGCTTTCAAGTAAATAAAGGAGAGGTATTTGGTTTTTTAGGTCCAAATGGAGCAGGGAAAACTACAACTATTCGAATGATAGTTGGTTTAATGGATATTACATCAGGGGATATCAGTGTTGGCGGTTCAAGTATTAAAAGTGATTTTGAAGACGCGGTGCGTCATATTGGTGCGATTGTTGAAAATCCGGAAATGTATAAATTTCTAACTGGCTATCAAAACCTGGTCCATTATGCAAGAATGTCAAAAGGAATTTCCAAGGAGAAGATTGCCGAAACAGTGGAACTCGTGGGATTAACTGACCGCATAAATGACAAGGTAAAAACCTACTCCCTGGGTATGAGACAAAGATTAGGGTTAGCACAGTGTCTATTGCATGATCCACAGGTGTTAATCCTTGATGAACCAACCAACGGTTTAGACCCTGCAGGAATAAGGGAAATTCGTGACTATGTCCGCCTCCTGGCACGTGAAAAAAACCTAGCCGTGATCGTTTCAAGTCATTTGCTTTCAGAAATGGAAATGATGTGTGACCGGATTGGGATTATACAAAATGGGCGCTTGATCGATGTGCAGCTTGTCCATGAACTAGTCCACGGTGAAACTGAAATGACCTATGAAATGGAAGTAGTCCCTAGCGAAAAGGCGTTGGCCCTTTTGGAGACCCACTATCCCAATCTTCGAGCAAACCGTTCAAGAAATGGTATAAATGTGGAGCTTCCAAAAGAAGAAATTCCGAATCTAGTGAAAACATTTGTTTCAGAGGATATTCAAGTTTTTACGATCAAAGAAGTAGCCAAGACGTTAGAAGATCGCTTCCTTGAACTGACAACCGAAAAGGGGGCGCCAAGTCGTGGTTAATTTAATTAAAAATGAATGGATGAAAATTTTTAGACGCCCTGGAACGTATGTGATGATTTCAATCCTGGTTGTTATCATATCTATTTTTGGTATTTTTCACAAATACCAGGAACAGGATTTCAACCTCGATAAAAACTGGGAACAAACATTACAGCAGGAAAATGATGCACTAAAGAAGCAGATGAAGCAAAGCAATTCGAAGCTGGAGAAGCAGTTTTATAAGGAAGAAATTGCTATTAATGACTACCGAATAAAGCATCATATTCCCTATAATGAAAAATATAATGTCTGGACGTTTGTAAAAGATGCGTCACAACTGATTATCTTGGCAGGATTATTTACAATAATTATTTCGGCAGGGATTGTTGCGAGTGAATTCAACTGGGGAACCATCAAGCTGTTATTAATCCGGCCGATAAATCGCAGCAAAATCTTAGCATCCAAATATCTTACCGTCATGTTGTTTGCGTTGCTGATGTTGGCCATCCTATTTGCATTCTCTACTTTACTTGGTGCCATCCTGTTTGGAACGCCAGACCATCCTGTGCCATATTTGAATTATTCCAATGGGCAGGTAACGGAGCAAAATATCATTGTTTATCTAATGATTTATTATGGGTTTAGATCCATTGACACGATAATGCTTGCGACGATGGCGTTTATGATTTCATCAGTTTTCCGGAACAGTTCTCTAGCAATTGGCTTATCATTATTTTTGTTATTCACAGGGGCTCAATTTACAGTATTGCTTTCGATAAAATTTAGCTGGGCTAAATACATCTTGTTTGCCAACACCGACCTAATGCAATATGTGGACGGTACACCCATGATGGAAGGAATGTCGATGTCATTTTCAGTCATCATGCTCCTCATCTACTTTGTAGCATTCCAATTATTAGCCTTTCTTGTCTTTAAAAAACGAGACGTGGCTGCCTAGATAAAGAAAAGGGTGTCAGGCACCATGTGAATTTTTCACATGGTGCCTGACACCCTTATTATTATTATTATTTCTTCCTTGATAGTTTCTCATAGACAATCGCAAGTGCTTGCTCGAATTTTCCGGTTTTCTTTGGTTGGTAGTATTGTTTGTGTTTTAATTTGTTGGGTAAATATTGTTGCGGTACCCAACCGTTTTCATAGTCATGTGGGTATTTGTAGTCAATTCCTCTGCCAAGCTCTTTTGCCCCTTTATAATGGGCATCCTTTAGATGGTCAGGTACTTCGCCGACGATGCCTTTTTGAATATCTTCGAGCGCGGCCTGAATGGCTAAGACAGCCGAGTTAGATTTTGGTGATAAGCATAGTTCAATCACGGCATTTGCTAGTGGGATTCTCGCCTCAGGAAAACCAATTCTCTCGGCGGTTTCAATCGCCGCTAACGTGCGTGCGCCTGCTTGTGGGTTGGCTAGTCCGATATCTTCATAGGCGATGACAATCAATCTGCGGCTGATACTCGGCAAGTCACCGGCTTCAATTAATCGGCTCAGATAATGAAGGGCAGCATGTATCTTAAAAGTTTGGACATTAATTATTCCATTGATAAAAAAAAGATAAAAAAACACTTCCACCCTAATAGTGACAAGGAAAAAAATAAATATCAATAAAAATTAATTTGATAATAATTAATAATGCTCTTTTACAACAACAACGGTTTTTAAACATGGTTTACAACAACACCATCTACCACAACACTTTCCACAACCACAAAGTAGTACAAAAATTATTTGGGGTGTGATGAGCTTTTTACTCAACGAGCCCCCACTTTCAATTTATGGAGTATTATTTTATTATAAAAATTCTATTCATATATTCCGTATTTAAAAGATAAATATTTGAACTTGTCCATTAAAAATGTTGTATACTTCGAATGGAGGTGAATTAATAATGGATTTATTTAATTATGATGACTTCAATAACAACAAACCTCTTGCATATAGAATGAGACCAAAAAATTTGGATGAAATAGTTGGACAAAAACATGTTATTGGCAAAGATACAGCTTTATACAAGATGATAAAAAAAGGACATGTACCTTCGATATTACTTTACGGTGAACCTGGAATTGGTAAGACATCAATTGCACAGGCAATTGCTGGTACGGTAAACAGACCATTTATTCCTATAAATGCTACAACTGCTGGTAAAAAAGATATTGAAAGTGCAGTGACTATAGCGAACCAAGAAGGCAAGGTAATTTTATTTATTGATGAAGTGCATAGATTTAACAAAGCCCAACAGGATTATCTCTTACCACATGTGGAAAACGGATTAATAACTCTTATTGGTGCAACAACTGAAAATCCATTCCATGATGTTAACCCTGCGATAAGGAGTAGATGTGGTCAAATCAAAGAACTAAAGAGGCTTTCAACTGACGATATTGACGAGTTACTTAAAAGGGCTTTGGCTGATAAGGAAAACGGATTAGGTACAATGAATATTGAAATATCACAAGAGGCAATTGATATCATTTCTTCTTCAACCAATGGTGATGCTCGATCAGCTCTTAATGTATTAGAGGATGTTGTTTTCGCCTCGAAAGATGAGGAAACAAAACAAGTGGTTTTTGAACTTCAAACTGTGAAAGAGTGCGTTGAAAATAAAGGATTTTCTCATGATAAAAATGGAGATATATACTACTCACTATTATCATGCCTACAAAAAAGTATAAGGGGCAGTGATGTTAATGCAGCCCTGCATTATTTAGCAAGACTTCTTGAAGGTGGGGACCTTGTTTCAATTTGTCGTCGCATATTAGTATGTGCCTACGAAGATATCTCGATATCTGCTCCTGATGTTCCAGTCCGTACACTGGCAGCTTGCCAGTCAGTAGAAAGGCTTGGATTGCCGGAGGCAAGAATACCTTTAGCAAACGCTGTTATTGAGTTATGTTTATCACCAAAGACAAATAGTGCATATAAAGCCTTGGACCTTGCTATAGAGGATGTAAGAAAAGGTCTGGTGGGAGAGATTCCAATGCATCTAAAAGATGCTCATTACAATGGAGCAAAAGTGTTAGGACATGGGGTAGATTATAAATATCCACATGATTATCCAAATTCATTTGTAAATCAAAAATACCTACCTGATTTACTAAAAGACAGAATATACTTTCATCCAAAGCAAAACGGTCAAGAAAAACACTTTGCTAAAGTATATCAAAGGTTAGAAGAACTTAAAGGTCACTAATAAAGAGGGAAATCCCTATCCATTAGGAGAGGATTTTCCTCTTTATTTATCTTGCATTTTTGTTATTATTTATGAAATTCAATATTGGAGGGATTTTTAACTTTGCTCAACTAGATTCCAGTTAAGAACTACATTTCCACTTGTCCTTTTTTCTGAAACGCATAGAAAATCCCATATTATTTGCTAAGTTGATCAATTATTTTTTGATTGCACAAATTACACAAATGCTCCTCGTAACAAGAACACCATTTCTTTTCTATTATGACATAGTAAATATCAACGCTAAAATAGTGCAATCTATGTTTCTTATTTCTATCTAACTTGCCACTCCTGACTTCATAATAAGGTGAAGGAAAAGAACTTAGAAAAGTATTTTCTATTTCTTGTAATAATGTTCCTTGTTGGCGGTACGGTTCAAAAGTTTTTAGCTTATCATGTAAACCACCTGTCATATCATAAAGATATTTTATGTAGGAATCATAAGTAAACCAGTTATCCTCCCAACGATCATAATAAAATGGGTCAATAGTAAAATCGGTAATAAAACACACTTCAAATTGCGTAATACGTTTCTTGTCAATTCTTTTCTCTATTATTTGATCATTTTTTTCAAAATCAGATAAGAAATTATTGACCCAATTTTTCCATTCAGATGGAATAAGAATTCCAGTAGTGTACACATTTTTACATTCTATGATTGAGATGTAGTTAGGGCTAAGATCCTTGTCTTTATAGAAATCTTTTGATACTAGGACAGCCATATCCATTTTGGTCTTTTTTTGGGGATTCTTTCTGTTTCTAATTTTTACCGGAGGATCCAGTTTATCGGAAAACTCTCTAGGGAAAATGACATTAAAATTATTGCTCTGTTGAAAATTATAGAATAAAGAGTACCCAAGACGATCTCTTAAAGTTGTTTCGCTTTGGCTAGTTAAACCAAGGTAAGCCAGTTCATCATCATAAAATTTCATGTAATTAAGTGCTAATTCAAGGTCATTTAAATTAAACTCATATTCAACCTCCAAAATTACTCCCTCCTTAATATGTATAGTTAAAAAGTACGATGTTGTTTATGAAAAATCCTGCAGATTAAGCATTGTTCAATAAAATAACTTAGATATTCCTTTTAAAATAAGATAAAACAAACTTCAACATGTACTTTCAGTTGGAATAAAAAAATCATATGATTTTAAAATTTCTTTATATCCTTAAAAAAGGACAACCTATAATGAAAAATGGTAAAATAGTAATAAACATATGTACTTATAATACAACGGAGTGATAACTAGTGATTACTGGAGAAGTAAAAAACAAAGTAGATAAAATATGGGAGCATTTTTGGACAGGTGGAGTTACAAATCCCTTAACTGTAATTGAACAATTTACATATTTGCTTTTTATTAAAGGTTTAGATGATACCCAAAAGCGTATGGAAAAACAGTCATTAATTACAAGAAAGCCAATAGAAAGACCTCTTTTTACAAAGGAACAAGAGCACTTGCGCTGGTCTAAATTTAAAGAGCAAGAATCAGAAGAAATGTTCCGTATCGTAAAGGATGAAGTTTTCCTTCACATGAAAAATATTGGTGAGGAGAATTCACATTTTACTAAGCATCTTGAAAATGCGGTATTTGTCATACCTAACGCTTTACTATTGCAAAGGGTTATTACAGGGATTGATAATTTATTAAATGACCTACCGGCACAAAACAGAGATGCTTTAGGTGACTTATATGAATACCTCCTTTCAAAATTAGCGACATCAGGAACAAATGGACAGTTCCGGACACCAAGGCATATCATCGATATGATGGTTAAACTCATGAAGCCAACTCCAAAGGATAAAATAGTCGATCCAGCAGCTGGCACAGCGGGATATTTAGTTTCGGCTGCAGAATATGTGTATAAACAGCATTATGATGAAATTTTTAATTCAAATGATAAGAAATTACGTGATTATTATAATTCTACAATGTTTAATGGTTTTGATACGGATTCAACGATGCTTCGAATCGGGGCAATGAACTTAATGCTTCACGGTATAGAAAATCCCAATGTTATACAGTTAGATTCCCTATCTAAATCAAATAGCGTAGAAGAAGAATACACTCTTTGCTTGGCTAATCCACCGTTTAAGGGGTCACTTGATTCAGAAGAAGTTAATCCTAACTTACTAAATAAAGTTAAAACAAAAAAAACTGAGCTGTTATTCGTTGCACTAATGACACGTTTATTAAAAATTGGTGGACGGTGTGCAGTAATAGTTCCTGAAGGCGTTCTTTTTGGTACTTCAAATGCCCATAAAGATATTAGAAAAGAATTAGTTGATAACCAAAAGGTTGAAGCGATTATTTCAATGCCTCCTGGTGTTTTTAAGCCGTATGCAGGGGTCTCGACTGCTATTATTATTTTTACAAAAACTAATAATGGCGGCACAGAAAATATTTGGTTCTATGATATGCAAGCTGATGGTTTTTCGTTGGATGATAAAAGAATACCATTAGACCAAAATAATCACGTAGAGAACAATATTCCGGACATTATAGAACGTTTTAATCATCTTGATGAAGAAATAAAACGTAAACGAACGGAACAGTCATTTTTTGTGGGTGTTACAGATATTAGGGCTAATATTTATGACTTAAGTATAAATCGGTATAAAGAAAATATTATTGAAGAGATTTCTTATGAAGCACCCGAAAAAATTATTGCTGAATTGAAAGACCTAGAAAATAAATATATTGAAGGGCTTGAAGAGTTGGAGGCTTTATTAAAGTGAAAGTTGTTAGATTAGATGAAGTATGTAATTTTCTAAGTGGATTTGCATGGAGTTCAAAAAAGTTTAATATGAGTCAGACAGATAACTCTATGCCTATTATTAGAATTCAAAACTTAAGTCCTGAAAATAAAGAATTTGTATATTGGAATGATGAATACCAAGAGAAATACGTAATAAAAAATAAGGACTTATTATTAAGTATGTCTGGCAATATTAAGTTGTATTATTGGGATAAAGGTCCGGCATTATTAAATCAACGTATAGTTAAAATAGTCCCTAATGAAAATTTAAATGAGAGATATCTTTTCCATGTCCTACAAAGTTTAACGGGGAACATTGAAAAGCTTGGAAAAAAATCAATTATTAATAATGTTTCGATATCAGATTTAAAAAATTTGGAAGTTAACCTGCCTTCACTTGAAAACCAGCAGAAGATAGTAGAAATATTGGATAAGGCAGAAGGGCTTATTAAAATTAGGGAAATTTCATTGGTAACTATAAATAAACTAAAGGACTCATTATTCATTAACTTCTTTGGGGATTTAATTGAAAATTACCCAAATGCTAAGCTGGCTGAAATCTCTGAGGTAGTATCTGGCGTTACAAAGGGTAAAAAAAATAATGGTCCTACTATTACTTTACCTTATATGCGCGTAGCGAATGTTCAAGATGGTTACCTGGATTTAAACGAAATTAAAGAAATCGAAGTTACCTTAGTGGATTCGGAAAAATATAAACTCGAATATGGAGATGTTTTATTAACAGAGGGTGGTGATCCTGACAAACTTGGAAGAGGTTCAGTTTGGCGTAATGAAATTCCAAATTGTATACATCAAAATCATATTTTTAGAGTAAGACTCAATAAAGAGTTAATTAATCCAGAATATTTTAGTAAATATGCTGGCAGTAAATATGGGAAATCCTATTTTTTAAAGTCTGGTAAACAAACGACTGGTATAGCCTCTATAAATTCTACTCAATTAAAAAATTTCCCTGTACCTATTCCACCAATGGAACTACAGGAACGTTTTGAGTCAGTATGCTTTAAAATTGAATGTAGAGTAGTAGAGCTAAATAAATCTCTTAAAGGTTTACATGAACTATATAACTCCCTCCTTGATCGTGCATTAAAGGGTGAACTTACAAAACAAAAAGTGAGGTGACCACCATGCCTTACAACGCAGATATTATTAAAAACAATTGGTCGTTAATATATGAAGCAGCGGTGGAAGCAGAGAAGAATGTTTACTCTGCTCCCCGTACTTCCCTTTTTTATAGTCGTTTAGCATTGGAACGAGCAATTAATTGGCTTTATGCTAATGATGATTATTTAAAAAAACCGGAACGTGATGATTTATACAATTTAATGTATGAGCAAACCTTTCGTGAAAATTTGACCCCTAGCCTTTTTAAGCCAATTGATCTTATACGTCGCCTTGGAAATGTTGCAGTACATAGTGAACAAAAGGTATCAAAAAATGAGTCCTTTACTGCTTTTGAAAATTTATTTCATTTTTTAAATTGGCTTCAGCGCTATTATAGTGATACACCTCAGAAAGACATCAACTTTGAGCCTCAACTAATTCCAATAGAAAAACAAAAAAACGATAAATCAGCAAAAGAATTAGAACAACTAGCCTATGAAATCGAAAAAAAGGATAAAGAACTTAAGAGAATATTACGTGAAAACGAAGAGCTTCGTAAACAAATTCAAATAAACAAAAAGAAAAATGAAAAGGACATATCGAAGGAAACCAAACCCTACTCTGAAGCCAAAACTAGACAGTTGTTTATTGACCTGATGTTAAGAGAAATTGGCTGGGACCCACATGGACCAAATGTGGAGGAATACGAGCTTCCTGGTATGCCTAACCGTTCACAAGTAGGATTCGCTGATTATGTTTTATGGGATGACAATGGAAAGCCTTTAGCTGTAATTGAAGCTAAAAGAACAACAAAAAGCCCTGCTACAGGAAAAAAGCAAGCTGAACTCTACGCAGATTTATTAGAGAAACATTATACCCAACGCCCCATCATTTTCTATACAAATGGATATGAAACTTGGCTTTGGGATGATGTAATGTATCCTCCCAGAGTGGTACAGGGTTTTTATACAAAAGACCAACTGCGATTAATGATTGAACGACGATCAACAAGAAAAAATATAACGAAGCAAACAATTAATAAAGATACTGCAGGTCGTTATTACCAAGTTGAAGCTATACGGCGAACTGCCGAAACATTTGAAAATAAAAAACGACATGCATTGCTTATTATGGCTACAGGGACAGGAAAAACACGAACAGCAGTTGCTCTTGTTGAATTACTAATGAAAGCAGGATGGGTTAAGAATGTCCTTTTTCTAGCTGACCGTAAAGAACTTGTGCGTCAAGCCAAAAATGCCTTTAGCAAATACCTGCCTAATACCTCTGTCATAAATTTGCTTGAAGAAAAAGAAGATGATACTAGCCGGATAATAGTTTCAACTTATCCAACCATGATGAATTTAATTGACCAGACAAAAAAAGAAAGTAAAAGATTTAGTGTCGGTCATTTTGACTTGTTAATTGTTGATGAATCGCATAGGTCTATTTACAAAAAGTATGGTGCTATTTTCGAATATTTCGATTCGCTCATGATTGGTCTAACTGCTACTCCTAAGACCGACATCGATAAAAATACTTATACAATTTTCGAATTGGAAGATAATGTCCCGACCTTTGCATATGATTATCAGCAAGCAGTTGATGATAAATACTTGGTTCCTGCACAGCCTATTAAAATTAAAATGAAGATTCCACGGTCTGGTGTTAAATACAGCCAATTATCGGATGAAGAAAAAGAAGCATATGATGAGGAATTTACAGATGCTGTCACCGGTGAAAAACCAGAGGAAATCAGTTCAAGTGCTATTAACACTTGGCTTTTTAACAATGATACTGTTGATAAAGCGTTAAAAATAATGATGGAAAAAGGAATAAAAGTCAAGGGTGGAGACGAGCTTGGTAAAACAATAATTTTTGCCAAGAATCATAATCATGCCGAATTTATAGCTAAACGGTTTAGTGTTTTGTTTCCTAAACAGAAAGGTAAATTTTTAGAGATCATTGACAACAAGGTTTCTTATGCGGAGTCACTGCTCAATGATTTTAAAATTAAGGAAAATTACCCGCAGGTTGCAGTCTCAGTTGATATGCTTGATACTGGTATTGATATTCCTGAAATCGTCAATCTTGTAATACTGAAGGAAGTTCATTCGAAATCCAAATTCTGGCAAATGATAGGTCGTGGGACAAGGTTATACGAAGATTTGTTTGGACCAGGGTTAGATAAACAAGAATTTTATGTTTTTGATTTTTGTGGGAACATAGATTTCTTCGAAGCATTTCCGGAAGGAAAGGAAGCAAAAGCTCAAGACTCATTAAATGAACAATTGTTTACTACAAGGGCAAAATTGATTTATTACTTGCAAGATGACAAAGAACAAAAGGATTTTCATCAAGCGCTAATTGACTTTGTATCAAATCAAGTTGCCCAGCTAGATGAACAACACTTTTTAGTCCGACCTCACCATCGCCAAGTTGAGCGTTTTCGACTTAATAAAGGCTGGGAGCCAATTAGTGAAGATAGCTTACGTGAAGCTCTTGACCACCTTGGAAGATTGGTTTCAACCGATGATGATGAAGATGTAAAGCGATTTGACCTTTTAATACTAAAATTACAACTTTCTTTGGTTCAGCCTAAATCAACCAAATCCACTAAAAAACTTGTTACAAATGTTATTAAAACTGGACAAAAGCTGCAAGAAAAAGTGGTAATTGAAGCCGTTAAAAAAGTATTGCCTGTTATTGAAGAAGTTCAAACAAATGAGTTTTGGGAAAATGTAACTGAAACAGATTTAGAACGTGTACGATTAGCGTTAAGAAATTTAATCCAATACATTGATAAAAATGAAAGAAAAGTTGTTTATACGGATTTTGAGGATAAAATCGAAGGAATAGATGAAGATTCAACTATGCCGGAGACAACAGACTGGCGTGACTATCGTGTTGAAGTGAATCGTTTTATTCTCAATCATCAAGACCATATTACAATTCAAAAAATCCGGAAAAATAAACAAATCACTCCAAAGGACATGGAGGAGTTGGAAAAAATCCTTTTTACAGAAGGAAATTTAACAATGACTGAATATGAAAAGGAATTTGGTAGTGACCGCCCTCTTACCTTGTTTATTCGGGAGGTTTTAGGGATGGATCAGGCTGCAGCTAAGGAAGCATTTTCGGAATTCCTTGAAGGAACTACGTTGAATGCCAATCAAATTCAATTTATTAATAAAGTCATTGAATTTTTCACTAAGAATGGTACGTTAGATCCTTCACTGCTGTTTGATGAACCATTTACATCAATTCACCATGAAGGCATTACGGGATTGTTTGATGACGATATGGCAATTAAGTTAGTCAGTGTAATAAGGGAACTAAATGATTCTGTAAGAATAACTTCATAGTGCTTTCTTTCAATAAGGGGTTAATTTCTGCCCCCTTTTTTGTTGTTTAGGTTAAATCACAGGTTGAGAAAGTGAAAAAAATACTAGTTTATGTAACTTCCTTTACTGGACAGTGTTATAGGTTTGTAGGTCGTCCAATACAAATTACTTTTCATTAAGATTATGGACTGGTTGAATTTTGTTAGGACGATTACCATGGACAAGGTCCTTATCAACTGGAAAATGAAGATATAATTATATTAAGAAATAATTATCGAGGAAAATTCTATGTATTGGTGACCTGTATTTCAACCGTGTTATTAGACAAAATAATTAAGAGGATAAAAGATTAGTTTTAGATACATAACATTTATGTAAAGAAAAAAGGGGGAGACAAATTAGTGAATGAACTATTAGAAATAATTGGACAATTTAAGGAACATATTAAACAAAATCCCATGGGAAATGAACTATTAGAAGAAATTGAAAACAAAATTTCTCAAGGGAAAGAAGTAAAATTAAAAGATGGGCAAATTGTTAATGAGCCTATTACTAAACCTGAAGATGAGATATTTATATATATAGATATATTAGAAACCTATTTTGTAAAATTACCAGCTTGTATTAACTCTACATATGATTACTTTAATGAGTATTCGCTTGAATCAGAAATTCATTTTGAAAATGAGGTTGTAACACTTTCAAAATATGATATTGATGAAATAAAAAATGAAATAAAGGAATTAAGACAGATGATTTCTGACTATTTAATTTAAAAGGGAGGAAAACCAATGCCATCTCCTACAAAAAGAGAAATAATTAAAAAATATAGAAGTTTATTAACAAAGTTAAATTCTGATAAGAAAATGGTTGGAATTCTAAGAAGAAAAAAAATTGACTCAGCATATGAGGTTTATATATTTTCATTAATATTAAAAGCTGTAAAAAATATATCAGATGATAATAAGATCAAGTTTAGAGGCATTAAAAGTGACCCTACAAAAAAAATAATATTTAGAGGATCTCCTGGTAAGATACATAGCACTAGGTATAATTATGGATATGCGGAGTTTACTTATTTAGAAAAGACTTACGAAGTTCATTTAGATATTCTCTATACTGGCACATCAAAAGTTCAACATGAAATTGATATTTCAATCATTGACAAGGAAAGTGCAAACAATGCTAGGAATAAATTAGAAAACCCTAATACAAGGGGGCTGAGGGTTGCATTTGAATGTAAATTCTATGATAAGCTTGAAATTCATTTAATTAGAACTTTTATAGGTTTATTAGATGATATGGGACAAGTTAATTTTGCGTGTTTTTTAAGTAACAACAAGTCCGACAGCATTAAACAATATTGTACAGGGAAAAAAAACAGACCATTTTTCTTCCCACTTGTCACCCCATTGGAGCCTGATTTTGAAATTAAGTTTGTTAATTTCATTGAGGTTTATATACAAAAAGCTTTTGGAAGGGCGTAAATATATAACCCTATGATATGTTGCTAAGAATATCATATAGTTTAGTTTTCTTTTATTGCGTGGAATAGTCTCATTAGTCATTGTCATTTTACAACTAGCCATAATACAGATGTGGTGAAGTCTATAATCTAGAACTTCAATGGAAGTTCTTAATAAAATGTGATATAAGCATCCATCAGTCAAATTTGATTGGTGGTTTTTTCTACTTATTCTTAAATTTAGTTTTATCACTCAAGGAATTTTTCATAAAAATAACTTTCCCTTTTTAAAGGAAACGCCTTTTTAAGATCTATTTGCACCAAATTATAATTTATTAAAGCCTAGTCTTCTTCAGGCTCTACATAACTCATTTCAAGGAGAATATCAGGGTCCGGGTACATAACAAATAGAAAGGAGAAACCTAATGTCGATGGTTGAATTATTCCTTTTTGTATCAAAATCTCCTTGTAATCTCCCGTTGGTTTACCGGTATGTAACTCCCATCTTTCTTGCAATGATTTATACTCAAAGTGGTGTTTAAATTGTTCATAATCTTTTTGTTCCAGTAGAAAATCAGATAGATTTTCATAAGTAATATCAACTAATCCGAGTCTTTTTAAATTCTGAATTGAATTTATTAATAAATAATTGTCAAAACCTTCTCTCATGTATACGTCACGAGTGTTTCTGGCAATTAACTTATGTATGTTTTGGCAGTATGTTTATTAACCTTTATGAATCATTATTTAAGGGCAAACTTGTATAAAAACTAATATTTATTCATATTTGTG
Source organism: Bacillus sp. ISL-46 (assembly GCF_018613205.1). Classification (NCBI taxonomy): domain Bacteria; kingdom Bacillati; phylum Bacillota; class Bacilli; order Caryophanales; family Bacillaceae; genus Bacillus; species Bacillus sp. ISL-46. The sequence continues at coordinate 124,931 of NZ_JAGGQR010000015.1, read as the reverse complement.
TAGCTATGCTTACAGCACTAACGGGCAGGTTAGTTTAACTTCATATAATTGTGTATTATAGTGATAATATAAAGTTTTTCTAAAGGAAGATTAAATTGAAGAATAGATTTTCAATTGGAGAAATGGCTAAACTCCATAATACGACCATAAAAACCCTTCGATATTATGATGAAATTGATTTATTAAAACCTATACAAAAGGATATAAACAACGGTTATAGATATTATTCAACGGAACAATTTGAACATTTGAACACTATTCATTATTTAAAGGAATTAGGTTTTTCATTAAAGGAGATCAAGGGACATCTAGACGACAGGAATATCGATGGTTTTTTGTATCTCTTAGAGGAACAGAAACGATTAACCGAAAAAAAAATGAAAGAACTGGAACGAATTAACCGAAGGTTCCAAAATCGAATCAAGGACATTAAATTAGCACGAGAAATAAAGGAATTGGAAGTGCCATTCATACAGGAGAGGAAAGAGAGAAGGATAGTAAGGTTAATAGAAAGAATCAGTTCAGAACCTGAGATGGAAGTTTCCCTACGACGATTAGAGAGTATGTCCAATATGAGTTCTTCTATATTTATTGGGGGAGTAGGTCTTACGATAAGTATTAATAATACATTAAACAACAAGTTCAATGAATATAACTCGATATTTATTTTAGTCGAAGAAGATGATATTCAAAATCCTTTAGTGACAACTCTTCCCGAAGGAATGTATGCCTGCATTTATTATAATGGGAATCACAGCGATTCCCCCAAACATTATAGAAGCTTACTCAATTGTATTCAAGATAACGGTTTCCAAGTTATCGGGGATTCCATTGAAAGAACAATAATTGACCATTATATCTCTGGTAGTAAAGAAGACTATCTGACAGAAATACAAATACCAATAAAGTGTTGACCCTCCCGTTACAGGAGGGTCTATATTTTTGGATAGAACAATAGTTGAAAGGAGAAATGATTATGTTTGGAACAATCTTTAATACAATGATGATAGTAATCGGAAGCATTGTCGGAAGCATCTTTAAAAAGGGGATAAAAGATGAATATCACAACATTCTAATGCAGGCTATGGGGTTAGTTGCGTTGGGGTTAGGAATAAATGCACTAGTGCAACATTTACCTTCCAGCAAATATCCGGTACTTTTTATTGTAAGCTTAGCCGTAGGGGGATTGCTCGGTCAAAGGCTGAATTTAGAATCAAAATTTAATGCTTTAGTTAATAAATATTCCAGGGGTAATTTAGCTGAGGGGTTAGCGACTGCTATCCTATTATTTTGTATTGGAACGTTATCTATTTTAGGTCCTGTAGAGGCAGCGTTAAAGGGAGATTATACGTATCTGCTTGCAAATGGGGTGTTGGATGGAATTACCTCGATTGTGTTAGCATCCACATTTGGTATTGGGATAGCTGTTGCAGGAATTGTTTTATTTATTTGGCAAGGTGCCATTTATTTAATTGCTATTTTAATGGAGAACTCCATAAATAATGATCTTCTGAACGAAGTGACGATTGTAGGAGGTATATTGATAATCGCATCTGGTTTAAATATTTTGGGGATTAAGAAATGTAATACCTTAAATCTTTTGCCATCAATAATAATTCCCCCTATTGTATTTTTAGTTATTCATTTTTCTCATTTATAATATTTGTGAAATATTACACTTAAACTCCCATGAAAATTCAAAAAGTTAAAAATCTAAAAAAGAGCATAACAAAATAGACTCAGAAAATAGCTTTTTTAAAAAAAGGCTGAGCCTTTAGATAGGTAAATCATATATTCAATTTGTGTAAATAAAATTAGCGGATCATTCCTTCAAGTGGTATAAAAAGGCTTGGCTGGTGCAACAACCAGAAAAGGGTTAATCTCCCATACGTGCTACCCATATAGGGTGCGACAGTCAGTGGTGCACCGTGGTCGCTGGAGTCAGACTAACGGACGGGCTCTATGGCACCATAGTTCATCGACCTTCCTCGCCAGCCATTAAAAACAGTATCGACCGCATAATCCATTTTCATTCTCTGTGGTGCAGCGCCGATTTTTGCGCTGCATGGATGGCTAACGGGTGCTTTAACGCAATAAGGAATAAAAATTAAGAGCCTAAAATATGCAATTTTTTATACACTACTTGCGTATTTTGACTCTTTTTACATTCATAAAAGATACTGCCATTTATAGCATTTTTTAATTGCCAAATACAACGAGCATCAATAATTAAACGTCCACCAAATTCTTCAAAGTCTTTATGACCAATATTTACAATCGGCTGCTTACTTTCATCCGAAAAGGAAGAAATAACTAGAGCGTCTACTGGAGATAATTGTTTAATTATTTCAATGAAAGCTGGGTGAACATAACTTGCTTGGCGGTTATCCATTGAAGCAGCAACTACTTTTGCGAACATTGAACGAAGTTCTTCTTCCTCTATATAAAATTTTGATGCTTCTAGCGCGGGTCCTACAATACTTAAAGGTGGTTCAATCAAATTTTCAGGGGGTATAGATAAAACTTCTCTTTCTAATACCTTTTTATAGGCTTCAAGATTTACAGCATATTTTGCACGTTTTTTCTCAGCAATGGAATGTATTAATCCTCCAATGGAAATATCCTATACGTCGTTTAAGGTACGAAGAGGACCGTTATCTTTATCAGAAACAAAATTGGTTAACAAAGTTGTACCGATTGACGTTAATACTGTATTTGGATCCAATCTGATCATCTCCTTTAAAAAAAGTATACCAATATGTTTAATAGTTTCACAGAAGTAAAATTGTTTAAAAAAGTTTTTTTATCAATATTTCCAGAGGGACTTTTCTTCATTGGATTCAACTTTATTTATAATCTAATCGATTGCTTTGCTAAACAATATCCGCTAGGTGTTTTGTTGATGTACAGTAAACCGATTATTTCATGCTAAGCGAAACGGAGTACATTGGTTTTAAAATGGCATTTAGGAAATCTTCAACGCATCCCCTTAGCAATATATCTTCTATTACCACAAATCGAATTAAAAACATTTTCTCAATGTAATAATCTATTTCATCATCAGTTGTAACTGCTTCAAGCTTTCTTGTCTTTTTTTGACCCAGAAGTGCTTGCCTAAAACTAGATTTACCTTTGCCATTTAAATGAACATCAAATACTCTGTCTCTCAAATCACCTGTTTTTCCAGCGTAAACACACTCATCATCCTTGGTAGTAAAAAGATAAACCCCACCTTTCTTTGGAAAATTATATCTAGTCAGTGTCTTTATCTCTAAAGGTTTAAGAGTCATAATATCAAAACTTATCTGTTCCAACTTTGACTTCCATAAAGAATCAAAATTCATAACAGACTTTCCTTTTTTACTTCTAGGGGTTTACAGAAATTGCAGGGTTCCCACGAATTACCACGTTTCTCTTTTACAAATTTCAGTAGTTCTTCGATGTTGTTGGAACATACCTTTTCGTATTTAGTTGTTCTTTTTCCTTCATCACTCTTCCTCCGAAGGTATGGACAATCTGCTATATGCACCTTATTCATTTTCGATTGTTTTTCTGTTCCATCAAAGTAATTCAAGACGTATCCGGACTTATTTTCCTTGTACCACGCTTCGTATTCAGATTCTCTTTCAAAAAAACGTTCAATCATGTTCATTCGTCTCCTTCCATCAATGTTTAATATAATACTTATTCTGTGGAGAGATGTTTCAATCCTGCTAGAATACCGACTTCATAACACCAATAAAACTGCGATTCAAATGTTTATAAGTTAATGGTGCCTGAAGGGGTTAGTCTAAAATACTAGACTGCACCCCTTTATAGTAGATGTTTAAAACCCCCAGTTGGGCAACATTGACTTTAGGGGTGATTTTTTATGGCAAAAAAGGGACAAAAATTTTGGCAATTAGGCTTGTCAGTGTAATTAGGGAAATAAATGAATCTGCAAGTATATATTCATAATTCCAAAATGAAATGAATATTTCCATTTATTACTTGTAGGTGTAAAATATAGAAATAAAAGGGCTTTTCAAAAAGCCCTTTTTTGTACAATAAAATAAAGAATATCAATCAACGAAAATAATACAGTTTTTATTCAATTTGGAGGACGAACATGAGGTTAAATTATATAGAGCTGAAAAATTACCGAAACTTTATCGATACTAAATTACGTTTTGATGAGAAGACACTTATTATCGGGGCAAATGATATTGGTAAAACCAATGTTTTATATGCCTTACGACTGCTCTTAGATAAATCATTATCTGAAAACGACTTACAGCCTCTGGATGAAGATTTTTGTATTTATTCAGGAGCAGAAGCAAACGAATTCTCTATAACTCTTCACTTTGTGGAAGCTAATGAAGAGTGTATTTTATCATGTTTTAGGGAACATATCAGTGATAATGATGATGTTTACATACGCTATGTTGCTACCAGAACTAGAATAGGTGGCACAAAGGACTACAAGCTATTCGTGGGACCTTCTCTTGAAGAGTTGCAATTAGTTTCAAGTCGATTTTATTTAAGAGCATTGAACATGAGATACGTAAGTGCTACCCGACAGATTGACCAGTATTTAAAAAATCAAAAAAATAGGCTTATAGAATATTTGCAGGACGCCAGAACTGACGAGGAAGAACAATCGGATAATGAAAAATTTCAAGATTTAAGTGGTCGGATAAAGGTTATAGAAAGTGAATTGAATACATTATCCTTTATTGGAAAGGCTGGGGAAACTCTTAATAACCAGTTAAGGGAATTGTCTGAACATCATCAAGAACAGAAATTGAAATTAGGTGTTGATTTACCAGCCAATGATGATTTGTTCCGAAAGATCAGTCTCCTATCTAGTATAGGAGAACATAATATTCAATTGGGTGGTGAAGGAAGAAAGAACCAAGCTTTTATTGCTCTTTGGTCCGCATTAAATCAAATTTCCATTCAAGATGGACAACCAAATGAAGTTTCTATTTTCTGTATTGAAGAATGTGAGGCACACCTTCATCCACACCAACAAAGAAAATTGGCTGAATATCTCGTTAATGTATTACCAACTCAAGTTATATTAACTTCACATTCTCCTTATATCGCGTGTGAATTTAATCCTAGCTCGATAATAAGGTTACATACTAAACAAGGATCTCCAGCTACAATTTGTAATCAAAATGGTGTATCAGAAGAATTGGGTAATCAAATTAGATCTATGGAATATCGTCTTAGTCCTCTTATCGCAGAGGTATATTTTAGTGACTGTGTGCTTCTGGTTGAGGGGACATCTGAAATTGTTTTTTATAAGAACTTAGCCCATCAGTTAGGCGTGGATTTGGACAAATTAAACATCAGTGTATTATCTGTAGAGGGTGTTGGATTTACAAGATATATTGATTTATTAAACGCTTTAGGCATCCCATGGGTAATGCGAACTGACAATGATTATCAAAAATACAATCGACTAAAGCAACAGTTAAAAGAAGCCTATTATTTAACCGGAATTAGAAGATTAACTAATATATTTTTAACAAAATGCTCTGGGAAAGTGCCAATTGGAGAACAACGGGAAAATCTTGCTGAATTGATTGCAGAAAATGCAGATAAACTAACTGAAAATCCTACAGCAAGTAAAGCCCATAGACATGTTATGTACAATCTATTTTACCTACCACTTAGCAATTACGGTTTGTTTTTAGCAAAAGAAGGCTTAGAAGAGGATATTTATCATTCCAATGATGATATGACAAAAGCTATAAATCAATATTTTGTTCCAAGCGATGAGGATGAGGAAGTCTTAGTAATTGAAGATATGGTAGCAGAAATGAAAAGCAAAAAATCCACATTTATGTATCATTTTTTAGACAATAATAGTGAGTGCTTAAATTCTTTAGAGGATGATCCTTTAGCGGGACCATTGTATGCATGTCAAACTATCGTTCAGCAGTTAAGGATCGGTCATCATGGTGAACTTTGAACCGACACCTCAACAAAATACCATTTTAGAATGGAATGATAATGCAGTAATTATTGCTGGACCTGGCAGCGGAAAGACTTGGACACTGGCTAAAAAGATTCAACAAGTTATAGAGGATTGTAGAGATTATCAAGGAGTTATTGCTATTTCTTATACAAATAAAGCAAGTAAGGAATTAGAGAATAGAGCTAAATTATTGTGTACTGAAATAAAACAATCCTTTTTTAGCACAATCGATAGTTTTTGCAGCTCGGAAATTGTATTGTCTTACGGTAAAAAATTGTTAGGAACACCCCCTAGACCTGTATTAGTTGAAAAAGTTCAGGACAAAGAACGAGAACAACTAATAATAACCATAAAACAATCTATTAAAACTATAATAGAGAAATATTCGCAGTATACGCTTCAACAAATATATGAACAAGACATTTGTGTTTATGAAGAATTAGACACTACTCATAGAAAATATTTAGAAGAACGGTTCCTTGCCGGATACTTTGATTTACATTTAATTGGCGGAATGGCAAATTTAATACTTCTAAGTTCAAAAGCTTGTGCAAAATATTTAAAAGCAAAATATCGATATGTATTTATTGACGAATTTCAAGATTCGGATTTCGAGCAATATAACCTATTTAGACTGTTTTCAGAGTTAGGGATAATCAGTTGGGCAGTAGGTGATTTCAATCAGTCCATCTACTCGTTTAAATCCGGAAGTCCGAAATATATGGAACAATTAACATCTATGGATTCGTTTAAGCAATTTGATATGAATATTAATCATCGGTGTCACCCTTTTATCCAATCATATGCAGAACTTTTTTTGCGTCTTCAAAGGGGTCAAGACATTTCTTCTGTTCCTGAAGGTGAAAGGAGAATTGTAAGAGTTTCATTGGCAGGAACGCAGTATCAAATCGGAATATGGTTAAATGAAACCATTGACAGAATTATTAAATTATCAGGTGTAGATAAGAATTCTAAAATTGCATTGTTAGGAAGAACAAATGAAACATTGGAAATGATCTCAGAAGTATTGACAATTCCACATAGATTGCAGCATAAATTATTGTTAACTGATGACCGTAGTATTGGTGGCAATATGCTTCGCCAATTGTTGATAATATCGTTTAACCCGAAGGAGTACACTTCAAAGGATTTTATTGAGAGTTATTTTGATTATCGGGTTCGTGGAATACGAAAAAATGTAATTGCTGTTAAGAATTTAATAAATGAATTTAAACGAGAATGCCTATACGAAGGCAGTGATAATAAAAAAAGTGCTAGATTAATTAATACACTGGATGAAATAATTCAAAATATTTATCCTGATTACGAACTAAGTGAATTAACAAAATTAGCATGTGAGCAATTGATTAATAATCCAGCATTACTTGAAAATTTTACTCCATTTAAGGATCAGGAAATACAGTTATTAACCATTCACGGTTCAAAGGGATTAGAATTTGATATTGTATTACACTTAGACTTATTTGATGATACTTTCCCTGATTATCGTTCAATGGGTAAACCTGAAAAACTGCGAGAAGATGAAAACCTGCATTATATAGCACTTACAAGAGCAAGAGAATATGTATTTCTTATTTCAAACACAATAAAGAGATTTTATTCTTATAAAGCACAAGACTATTGTGAATATAAGAAAAGACCTTCACAATATATATTAGGTACAATTGAAGAGTATCAGATTACAATTGAATAAGCACAATAAAACCCACTTAACTACACAGTTACGTGGGTTATTTGTCACGTAGAAATTAGGTCATCTGTTAGGCTTGATTCGTATCCTGTAGTTAGCCCGCATTAATCTATGTAGTTCATCTTTGGGATAACCAGAGATGATATTTTTTACATACTCGTGGTTTAACTCTACCCAGTTATTTGTAAATCCTCTTTTGTTTCCTCGAATAACGACTTCACGAATGCTCCCTGTGAATGAATATTCTTTTATTATCCATTTTTCAAGGCTGTTCGCTTCATAGGATTCAACAAGATTAATAAAGTCTTGTAACCGCCTAATTTCTTTTTTAGCACTTGGAACAGTCAATATTTTCACGCAATACACCCCCTTCCAAACAAATAGCAATTGGAAAAATAAAAGGATTGCATCTTAGTGCTTAAAAAGCAATTCAGAAAAATGAACAAGTTTAATATCACTATACTTTGCCCCTTCTTCCCTTATTTCACAAAAACCCGAAGCATACTGGAAGAGAAGTATATAATCTTTCCCCTCAAAAATAACCGGGATCTTGGTCATAATGCCTCACATCCCTACAACAATTTAATTTAATCATAATGTAATCATCTTCTTTTGTATGTGTCTTATTAATGACATTTATATGGGAATTTGCTTTATAATAAATAAGTCATTATTTTTAGGATTGGTTTTTTCTATTGAACCTTATTTCATTTAAAGAAGGGACTGAAAACATGAAATCAGAAGCAGAGAAGATAATAATAAATAGATTTGGAATACCGGAAGTTGAAGGTATAAAAAAGGAAGATTTAATTTTAAAAACAAATGATAAAACCATTCCAGGAACCGATGAAAAAGACTATTATTGCAATGAAAATAGTTTTAAATTTTGTTTAGTTAAAGAAGAGGATCAAGTCCCAATTGAGCCTATTTTTTCTATGGACTTTTTCAAAGCTGGTACAAAAATACAAAGCTTACGAAAAGAAGCGCCGTATTTAAGATTAGAACTACTGTATGTTCATAAAGATAGTTTACGGAAAAAGGGAATTGCAACTCACTATATGAATAAACTTGTACAATATGCAAAAGAAGAAGGGTTCACTAAAATAAAGGTTTACCCTACCCCTAACGCAGATAATTTTAAAAAAGATAAAAAAGAGAATGCTTTAGATAAAGAACAATTAATTTCCTTTTACAAAAAATTTGAAGACAAAGAAATAAAAATTGACATTGAATTGCTATGAGCCTTTCTCGATTGTGAAGGGCATTCTTTATATCCATGACAATGCCTCTATCGCGAAATGCCATTCTAATCAGCTCACGATATTTAAACTAAAACGCTAGTTTGTTAATCCTACACAATTTCTTACACGTCACGTCCCTCTTGCCTCCTCCATTTTCTGCATCTATCTTACCATATATCCAGATTTTATTTTAAATTGTTGGAATTGTTCAACTAATAGCAACCCAATATGCTAGACACATAAATAAAAAGACCTCCCTTTGGGGTGGAGGTCCACTAAAATCTTTGAGACGTTGCTGCATTGGATATACAAGGGTGGCTAAGAGGTTGGATGCTATGAAAATGAAGATCGTCAGAGCCAATCTCCTTATTTTTCGACATCTGTTTTATTGAGAATTTGTTCAATTTTAAAGTCACAATCTCTGTTAAGAACAAGCTTCTTTGTGTATTGCTTCCTTTGAAAGATGGTACTGCTTGAAAGCTGGTTTTGCTGTTCCTCCATTTGTTCGAGCAGTTGGATAACCACATCTCTTTCCTGTAACGAAGGATTGTGTGTTTTTTCGTATACTTGTGAGGTTTTAAAATAGGACGCTTCGCTGAATTGTCGGAGATGCTTTGCAGATTCAGGCACGTTTTTTGGGGAAAAACCATAATTCTTCAACAAGTAACAAAGCATCCGCCCGACAATTTGCCGGTTGGTCTTATTGTTCATCGGGAACGACGTGTTGGCGCATCGAATCTCTAAATCTTTGGCGAAACCCGTAACCACCGGCAAACCATGCAAAGCAAAGACAATCGCTTTTACCATCACGGGTGCGGTTTTCAAATAATAAAACGTATCTTCAGCAGCTTGGTTGGTGAGCAAATCTCTATTAACCGGGTTTGTTAACACAAAATTCAAGGTTCAATAACTATATGCCTATTTGGGTTCATTGGGTATAAATGACTAGCTGTTGTTTGAGGAGCAGGAGAACTTTCAAATGTGGAAGGAATCACTACCATTGAAGCAACTGTTGTGAAATAATCAGGTTCAGGATCTGACCGTCCTCATTCATAAAGAAGATGATGGATGGAAGCTGACACAGCCAAGAAAATACGGGTTATCGGAAGATGAACAAGCCTAGCTAGTTAAAAGTATTATAGGTGACAATAAAAACAGGCTGCGTGGGGTAACAAGTTAAACAAAAAAGAAGATGAGGTATTTTACTCATCTTCTTTTTTCTTACTTTGCATTTTGATAATAGTTAGACTTGGCAAGCCTAAATCACTTACTTTTTGAAGGTCCAATCCCATATGCATGAGCGCTAAATAAATAACCGGCAAAATGATACCTAGCACTATTCCCATGCCAACTTCTTTAGCAAGAGGATGAGTTAATGTGGTTTGAATCATTTCAATGAAGCGATTAACGTTTTCTTCATTTGGCTCATCTAATGTAGCTAGTCCACTTTCATTTAAGGCAGCTTCAATTTCAGCTGTTGTTTCCGGAGGCAATTCGTCACCAACGAATTCAACTGGCTCAGTTTCCGGTAAATCAATTAAAGGATTAAGGTTTATCCTGGTAAAATCAAGCGTTTTCATTTGTGCCGAAACACGCTGTAGCGTCTCAGTAATACCTGAATTTTGGATGATTTTACTTATGCCTTTCATTTGCTCTTCATAAGCGGCACCGATTTGAGCTAACTGTTTAAACGTGGGTTCCAATTGGATTAACATGTCACTTTGCATTTTTCCAATTGATTGGCTTAGTTCTTTTTGTTGCTGGATTGCTCGGTTTAATTCGGGGCTGTTGGCTAATTGAAGCTGAAATTTCTGCATGGTTTCACCAACAGATTGTAATGCTTTCCTGGTTTTATCGTCTAAAGTATATTGCGTCAACTATTATCACCTCTTGCTTATTATACGGATAAGCCTGCAAAAGGTTTCAAGGGAAAAGATTCAATAAATTCTTACAACAACAATCTTTTTATATGTTAGAGCGCACAGGGGCACGCTCTTTCAACTGGCTTTTTCCTTACAGATACTTTTTTATTATTGATAGAAGGTCGTTATAAGCGTATGCTGCTCCCTTATGGAAGCCATTGTCTCCCTTACAGTGATGAGCAGCTCTGTTTGTAACATAATCTTCTAAAAGTTCTAATGCCAATCTATTTTTTGTAATTTATTTCCAAACTCCTAAATACTTCCATATGCTTGTTTTCTAGTATTTATGCTTCATAAACATATACAAAACAAAAAAACTGCGCATTTTTCTGCGGCAGATTTTTATTTTTGTTGTTGTTACTTACTATTTTTCAGTTCTTTTAGCATATTTTCAACGTCTTTGGGATGGTTTTTAAAGGCAGGTTTGTTATAAATTTCAACATTTAATTCTTCTAAGTCTTCCTCATGTAAATGGTCTGTTAAATGATTAAATAATCCTTTTAATGTGTAATCTTCTGCGTAGATAAAAGCGCTAGGGTGACCAGTAAAAAAATGTGGCATTCTTTCAATTTTATCAATAAATTGATTTATTTTATAATTTGATAGATTATCACTAAAAGCTATGTTCACAAAATACAACATTCCCAATGGTCCTCCTTAATTTTGTCCAGTAGTATAATTCTCCTTTTTATTTCCAAATACCTTTTTATTTAACTAAACCCTATAAATTAGTTATTCATTTTGAGTTCCTAAATTTTGTACGTATTCATTAAATGAATTATATGTAATAACAAGATCACGATTAACAGCTTCCCATAAATATAAAGAAGCAATTGAATGATATGGATCCCAATTTGCGCCTTTCATTTCTAATATCTTTTCTTCATCTTTTGTGTCATATAACCATTTAGCACCACGCTGCAGCCCAACATCAAGAAGTGATAAAACGTTTTCTCTACCCAGGGAAAAAATCAAAAACATTTCGGCGGTCCATTTGCCGATGCCTTTTACGCTTGTTAAAGCGGCAATTACTTCTTCATTAGTTAGTTCATCAAGAATTTCTAAATCAACCTCTTTATTCAGGACCTTTTGAGAAAGATCTTTTATGTATTTGATTTTTGAAAATGAGATACCAATCCCCCTTAGCTCCTCATCTGAAAGAGAAAGAACTTTAACCGGTGTTATATCTCCTTTTGTTAATTGGGCAAATCGACCAAAAATGGTGGCGGCAGCTTTTGCAGAGAGTTGTTGTCCAACAATGGAGCTTACGAGTGATCTGAAATAGTTTTCTCTCTTCCCTAGTTCCAATTCTCCGATGATTTCAATAAATTTACCAAGAATCGGGTCCTTTTCAGATAAAGCCTTTAATTTATCCTGCATATTACTCTCCTTTTAAAAAAGATTATGAAATATAGTATATCTTTTTTGAATCCTCCTAAGCCGATGTCATTTATGAAAATGATGGTCTTTTCCTTTTGAAAGTTTCCGTTCAAACCATTCAACAATTTTATAAAGGATAAATAATATAAGGACTGGAGTGCCAAATGTATAAAGAATTAGTCCAAATGATTTATCTTCAAAGCCAAAAACATTTTGTCCCCATTCTACGTAATTAAGAAACAATTGAAGCATAAAATTTAAAAAGGCTAAAATAAGAGGAAGAGTACAAATAACAACAATCATAATGAGCCATAGATAACATCCTGTATTCCCTGCATAATATCGATATCGCCGCACCTATTATCACGCTCCAAACGTACTATGTATTTTCCACTATTATACAACAAATCTGATGACTACAGAATTTCCATGGGTTATTGTGGTAATAGGATAATAGAATGATATAAAGGGGGATTTTTAATGGACCAATTGAATGAAACGGTTGAATCAATTGAATTTACAATAACACCAAAGGTTGATGAAACACAGGAATTTATTGAAATTGCAAATGACTTCTCCAACCCACTTGAATTAGTCAGAGAGGCAATTAGTAACTCCTTCGATGCGAGAGCAACTAAGATGTGGATTTCCTTCGATGTTGTTAAAGAATACGGGGAGAGTATTTTAGAAATCAGAATAAAAGATAACGGAAAAGGAATGGATATGGTAGGCTTACAGTCTTTTTTTGATTTGGGTAATTCCTTAAGAAGAGGGGATAGTGAAACCATTGGAGAAAAAGGACACGGAACCAAAGTTTATTTAAACAGCAGAAGCATTGAAGTCATTACACAAAAAGGAAGAGAAAAACATACAGCTAAAGTGAATGAGCCGTTCAGAACACTGCATGATAGGAAAATTCCAAGTGTTCAAGTGACAAAAGAAATGCTTGATGTAAGTGATTATGGAACGGAGATTATTATTAAAGGATACAATAACAATCGACGTGATAAATTTACACACGAAATACTGAGAGATTATATCTATTGGTTTACAAAATTCGGTTCAATTGAGCTGCATTTTGATAAGGAAGAATTAAAAGATAGGAAACTATTTTTAAAGGGTCTTAACAAACCTACTTTTGAAGAATTAACTTTTGGTCATGTATTTCCTGCAGAAAATCACAATGTAAATAAATTGTTCGATAAATATCTAGTCAAAGCACCAGAATATTTCTGCAAGAAAATCGTTAAAACAGGGCAGTTAAAAAATTTCCCGGAGATTATGTTTGAAGCTGTTTTTTATATTGAAGGAAATAAGGTAAAACAAAGTTATAACAATATGCTAAGAAGGAAAGGTTATCAGGCGCCTCCTGGTGCATATACCGTTCAAGAAAGATATGGTATTTGGCTGTGTAAAGATTACATCCCTATTCAAAAGAAAAACGAATGGATTACATACAAAGGGTCTGAATACACAAAATTTCATGCATTCGTAAATTGCCAGGATCTTAGGCTTACTGCAAACAGGGGTTCAGTCGATAATACACCTCAGGAAGTTTTAGATGAAATTAAAGATGTTGTTTACAAAATTTATTCAGATATCGTAGAAGGTGATGACTGGAGACAGCTTGAATGGCTAGAAGAAGAAGCGGATGGTTACCGGACAACGGAAAAAGAGAAAAAGGATTTCGAATGGCGAAAAAATAAGATTAATAAAGCTAATATTGCGAAATACGAAGGGCTAACACTTGTTGAGCCTACAAGGGAAAGTGGTGTTTTTGCATTAACAATCCAGCTGACCACCATTAAGCCGGACATATTCCCTTTTCAAATATTGGATTATGATACCCATTCAGGGATAGATGTCATCGTAAAAGGGGACCATACTACACCAATTCAGCAATCAAAACTTTATTATGTGGAATTCAAACAATACTTACAAAATAATTTCAATCATTCATTTGTTAACCTGCACAGTATTATTTGTTGGGATACAGATATAAAGCACGGTGATATTATTGAGGATATCAATAAGGATAAAAGGAAAATGGTCATTACGGCTCCAACGAATCCCGAAGGACATACAAAGTATTACCTGGATGATCCGACATATCCACATAAAATTGAAGTGTTTGTTTTAAAACACTACTTGAAAGAAAAATTAAATCTTGAATTTAGACCGAGAACCTCAGTAGAAGTTCACAGTTAATGTAATCCTTATCACTAGTCGCTCCGATTGGTGATTTTTTTATTAAAAAAAAAGACCTTTAAATAATATAAATTTTTACGTTTTTTTGAAGTATTTTAGCAGTATAATAGTATTGGTATTTCTGCAATGACAGATTTTTTTCAATGCTATTACTCAAAAATTTGTAAACCTGGATAAAGATTGTAAAATAATTCTAATTCAATAATAAAAAGAGGTGCAATATGCAACAGAAATGGTATCAAAAATCATCAGGAATTATTTTATTACTCGTTTCACTACTTGTTTTATTTACTGGTTGTTCACAACAAGATAATACAGAAACCAAAACAAATAAAACTCAAGAAGTAAGCAAAACAAACGCAACCACTGTTGAAAGCAAAAAAAGTACACCTGATGTTGAAGCTGAAAAAACGACTAGCGAAAGTGAAGATAGTCCAAGTGTTCCTGCCACTAGTACACCGACCACAACAAGTGTTAATGGTGACTTTGACTACAGTAAATATACACTAATTGTAGTAGATGGCGGAGATATGTCAGGTTATAGAAAGCCGAATGTCAGAGTTGATGTCGGGTTTGGCGACAGGGAATATTGGGCTTTTACAAATGAATACGGACAGCTAATTCGTGTTGAAGCAAAAAGTGTAACACTCCAAAATCCGAATACTGAACATGTTTCATCGTCCGGTAGATACTATTCTGATGAAGCAAAGGTTCCCGGCACAGAGAGTCCAACACTAGACGAAGGTCATGTGATTGCTGATTCACTTGGGGGAGTATCCAATGCATATAACATTACACCTCAAGACAGCACTCTCAATAGGCACGGGGATCAAGCATATATGGAAAAAGTGATTCGAGATGCAGGAGGCTGTACAGATTTCGTCGCAGTGATTTCATATCCAAATACTGAGACGCAAGTTCCTAACCATTATAAATACACATACAAAATCCAGGGTAGATCCATTACAGATGAATTTGACAATGTAAACCCAGATGAAGTGAACAAAAATTTAGGTATAACGACAGGTGCGAGCAGTACGCCTCCTAAAACAAACACTGTACCGGCAAACGAAACGGTAAGTAGCAATGAAGATGTTAGTAAGGTTGATACTAATCATAATGGACAAGTTACGATTGCTGAAGCTAAAGCTGCTGGCTTTAAAATGCCAATCACGCGCGATTCATGGCTCTATAAATATATGGACGATCGCGATGGTGATGGCTTAGTAGGTGAATAAATGGGGTTACGCGGTGATTCGTTACTTCTTATTGATGTAACGGAGCAGGTTTGTTCAATAAGAAATCACATAAGAAACGAGCATTTTAGTTAGTAATTGTTTATTATACTGATAAATAGGATGTATTTATTTGAAAGACAGGTGAATATTATGGAAAAAAAACTTACTCCTAAATTAAAATTATACAAAGATGAATTTGATTTTCTTCATAAAAAGATTGGTGAATTAGAATGGGAACTTGCTACAATATATTATGGGCGAAAAGCTGTCCTTAGTTCGGAATATGAGACATTAGAAGATCGGATTCAAAATTATAGAGATAATATTGAAATGTTAGTAGAAAAGATCAGGGATGAAGTAGCCGCAGCTAATAAATCCAAATAGCTTGAAAAATTCCAATTAGTAGTGTAACTATTGCGTATAATTCTTATATTATGATTTAGTGTCTAATTCACTTCAAAAGCAAGTGTGACCGTCTAGTTAAATGACACAGTTTTTGCTCATTTAAGTGACACACTTAAATGGAAATTAGATTAAAATAAATGTCCTTTGACACGGAGCCTCTACGAACATGATTCTCTTATAAAACGAAGTCAAACTGTTTTTGGCAAATAAAAAGGCATTATGTTTTATGAATATAAAAAGAGCCTAAATATACAAGTAGTGAATAAAAACTTGCATAATTTAGGCTCTTTTTAGTTTATTCCTTGTTTCAGTAAAGCACCCGTTAGTTGAACAAGGTCGCAAAATAAGTGGTGCTTGTAAAGAAAATAAATACTTCCTTTTAACAGTCCATAAGAAAGATATATCACTCTTCAGGATAACTATGTTGGCTATTGATTAAGGTCTTAATGTCGCCTCTGTACAAGGAATCCTTAAGTTCCTTAATTCTGAGTGGAACATATGGAGAAAGGTAAGGCACTCCAATTGCTTTTAAATTAGTCATATATACGAATAATAATGTTGCTTCCACGATTATCCCCATAATACCGAAAAGTTGCCCTAATTGTGATGATTGCCCCATTGAGTCCTTTATTACCCAATACCATACTTATAATAACTGTAATACCCACAACAAGAATACTTACTGGATGAACCAATTTTGCCTCTACAGCAGTTTGCCCGATTAAAATAGATGCAAGGAAAGATATTGTTAAAGCAATACCTTTGGGCATTCTAACAGAAGCGTCTAGAATAATTCTCAATAATATAAGTAGGATAAATACTTCTAAAAAGGTTGGTAAAAATTCATCTTTTGTTATGAAAATTTCATATACTTTCTTAGATATGCGTTTTTTGTCAATATGGTCGAGAGAAACATATACCCCAGGAAGAAATAAAGAAATGATAAATGACATTAGCCGAATAAATCTTATTGAAAAACGACCATAAGATGTATAATATTCATCAGGTGACTGTAAGAAATCCTCAAACAATGCTGGTGTTATGATAACCTTTGGGCTTCCATCTACAATGATGGTGACTCGTCCTTCTAAAAGTGCAGATGATACTACATCTGGTCGTTCTGAAGGTAGAGTTAACGGAAAGAACGTTTTGGGTTTTCCCTTTAATGCCTCTTCTATTACAAAAGTATCTAATAAATACTTAATTGTTAATGCATCCACTCTCTTTTGAACTTCTTTTAAGATGTCTTTGTCTACAATCCCTTCTATATACAATAAATAAACATCTGTTTTCGATTTGGTACCCAAAGTTTTTTTCGTCACGCAAAAATCTTCTGTTTTAATAATACTCCTTACAATACTAATATTTGTTGAAGCTCTTTCTGTAAAGCCTATCATTACTCCTTTCAAGGCGCGCTCACCTAATGATTCTTCAAGTGACCGTTCTTTCCATTTTGTAACATTTACAGAAATTGCTTCTTGAAATCCATCGATTACAATAACGGCATTTCCCTGAATTATCGCATCCGCAAGCTTATCTAAAGATTTTAATGTTGTGACACTCGGAGTAGTCAATACCTTCTCCGTCAAAGATTCGATTAGGTTTTTTCCTTTTGCTGCCTTTTCATTGTTGAATGTATCTGTAATTCGAAGAATGACCGAATCTTCCAACATGTCTGAGTCAATTATTCCATCTATAAAAACAATGATTAGAGTGGTATTAACGTACCCCAATTTAATTTCCCTAAATTTTAAATCAGATGTATTATGGAATCGTTTTTTAATTTTTTCAATATTGATGCTTATATCTTTATCTATATCCTTTTCCATTTCCATGTAATACCTGCCTAAATTTCGAATAACTATATTGTTCCATTTATTTTATTTACATATTCTTCTTTTACTAAACTGCCCCGTTACTTTAATAAGAAAAAGCCATCAAGTATGGCAGCTCGACCTTAAGCATAAGTCCCTTGTTGAAAAATACAGCACTGAATTAATTATTTTTACAACAGATTTTTACCCTTTTTTTATACTCTAACCAGCGGATAAATTTTAAATTACCGAATAACAGCCCATATAAAAAAGGATAGGAAATAGCAGATAACCATATATTCCAATTCTTATGATAAAAGAAACCCATTTTTAGACATAACCATTCGTAAAGGGTAGAAAGAACAGACCAAAATAATATATACATAACCTTATTAATTAATGGACGATTAAAGGGATACCAATTAATAATAAGCATAGTTGCAGCTGGATATATCCCTAAAATAACAAGTAAGGTTTTTGCCTCCACAAAATAAGGTTCGAAAAATCCGTACATATTATATTTATCCGTAAATCTATCAGCTAGCTCGGCAGTAAATAAGCCCCAAAAAATGCTGGCGTAATATTCAATAAGTGGTAAATTTTTTTTCATTAGGAAAGCAGCCAGGTTAAACACAACAATGGATACATAAAGAAACCACATAGAATACATCCCAATCTTAAACACAAAATTAAGTTCTTTTCTAGGATATACATCTAGGAATTTTTTTATAAAAAGTTGCAATGGAACATTGGGTGCTTGTTTCACTAACCTGCCCGTTAGTGCAGCAAGCATAACTTCACAAATATGTATAAATATTAGCTTATATACATTTTTTCTTGAGTATCGATTCATAAATTTACTGCCAAAACATACATTAATTAATTTCCAGAAACAGCCAAACAAGGGTCTGCCTGATTGACCAAGGCAATCATGTATGCCTCTCCATGTAAAAATGTACGTTTCAAACTGGAAAAAAGTGTCCCAATTTATCAAGCAAAAACTGTGTCATCTCTTTCAAGCGGTCACAGCAAGTTTGTGAAACATTATTCTTAAACTATAGGGTGCGTTTCTTCAATAACAGCAATACAAAGGACCTTCACAAAAGGTCCTTTGTTCTTAATTCGTTGAGCCTTTTTTAAAGTTTAAATACCGTTTATTCATGAGGTTGTTAATCTTTTGAATTTCTTCATACAATTCCTGTGGAGGAGTGATAAATTTCCCATCGTTGTAAGGTTTTCTATTAAAATAACCTATTTCTACCCGTAAGCATTCTGGTGAAATGTCCTCATAACCCAAATCAAATTCAACATTCCATAGCAAGTAATGATCCTCCAAATGCATCGGAAGGGAGTACCCTTTTAAAAAACACTTTTCAGTTCCTTGAACACTTTTTCTTTCAGTTGAAAGTAATTGGTGAGAATACTTTTGGGATTCGGTCTGCATATAGTTCCTCCATAATATAATATTAAACTATTAAAGATAAGTGAGATTGTTTATTTATCGGTTATCTTCTGCATTTTTTATGTTTAAAATAATCAATATTATTCCGGAAAGAACTGCAGCAGTGAAAGCAAGTGAATTGAATGGTTTATGAATTCCTTCTTTAATAATTCCGACTGTTGAAACCATAAATGAGCAATAAAACATGATTGTAATAAAGTCTTTAATAATATTTTCATCTTCATTTTCTTCTTCTGGAGCTTCTTCAAATATAAACTCCTTCAATTTCTGCTGAAATTCTTGCGTTCTTTGCTTTGACTGGCTCCTCCTTCTCCTTCTCATTTCCCTATTTTTTTTGATTATTTCTTTGATATCTTTATCATTCATTCGTTTCCACCACCCAGTAGGTAAAGGATAAGGGCATTCACACCAAAATTTTTTTAGCAGTTCTTCAATTAGATTATTGTCTGAGTCTAATGCCCGTCCGGTCGTGCAAATCTTCATCTCCAAAAAGAAATTACTTTAAAGGTCGTAATTGTTTAATAAGCTCTTGTTCATTCATTTTCATCCCGATTTGCCAACTTCAATGCTTTTTTTAGAAATTCTTCTTCCGAAATCTTCCCAGAAAGTCTATCGAGTACCATTTGTTCCTGTTCTTTTCGTACTATAAAACCATCTATTTCAAGTGAAGCTTTTGCATTATTTATGGCTTTTTCAATATCATTTTTGTCTCTTTTTCTTCTTGGAGGCGTAAGGTCGCTATCGTCTTCAATATACCTTTCGTCCAAAAGTGGTTCACTCATAAAGTGTTTTTCCAAAAATTCATGTTCTTCGTCTTCTGTCATACCTAAAGGAATGTCATTTGGTTCATCAATAATAGTCTTCACCTGCTCCATTAGCTCATTTATAAATTTCTGCAATTGTTCCATTCCAACTTTAAAATCGACTTCCAGTGTTTTTTGAATTATTTTTAATCTAGTGGCAGTATACAGTTTATCAACTTTTTTTGGGGATTTATCATTCATTTTCATCACCTTTTGCTAATTCCAGTACCTTCTTCAAAAATTCTTCTGCTGAGATTTTGCCGAACAATCTGTCATAAACCAGTTGCTCTTGTCCTTTATACATCACAAAAACATCTACTTCTAGGCTTGCTCTTGCATTTTTTATGGCTTCATTAATTCGGTTAATTTCCTCATAATAATAATTTCAAAAGTTCCTCAGCAGTAGCGTCGTTATTACTTTTTTTTTACCTTTTTATAGATTTCAATGATAGATATTTCTGGAGGGAGTTCAAGCCATGCTTCATCCGGCAATTCTGCACGTTGAACTAAATCGTGTTCCCCAAGGATAAGGTAAACTGCTAAAACAATAATTTGGATTTGGTGTGGACTAAGCCCATCCATTACCGTCTTTTTCAAATCGGTCAAGGGCATATCTATCTATATCCCTTATTGCTTGGAGTGTTTCCGGATTACTATTTTTTATATAATCAATAATTAGCTTTTCACGTTGTGAGAGATAGAGTTGAACTGTATCAGTTATTGGTTTATCGCCTTTCAATTCTTCAACTACATCAGAAAGCATGTTGTAGGCGTGTTCGACCCAATCGGTATCTTTTGTTTCCTTGAAAACAATTAAATGAACTAAAACCTTTTCCAATTCATTTATCAGTTTGATTTTCTCCATTTCCAAACTCCTTCTTAACTTCTTCGATTAATTCAGATGGATCTGAGAAATTTTTTGATTCAAATAATCATACATTTTTACGAGCTTGCTTCAACATTTCTTTCAAAAATTCATCGAGTTTTTTCATGCCATCTTCGAAATCAAGCTCGAAAGCTCGCTTAATTATCTTTAATCGAATAGCAATCTGAAGATTTTTTGCTCTTTTATTGAAATCATTAGGCATTGAAATCACCGCCATTTTTTTTCAGGGTTTTTATATATCCAGTCATAAAGCCACCGAGCAAGGTGTAATAAAATAGCCCTTTTTCATGACCATAAGTTCTTGATTTGGCGTAATCTTTACCTTTGTCTAGATATTTGTAAAATAATCTTTCAACCTCTTCTGAAGGTATATTTTTAAGTCCTTCTTTAACCTTGGATAGAACATCATTAATATCTCGAAACATTATTTCAACACTTCCTTTTGAACAGATTGCTCAAGGAATTACTTGCTATCGGATTGTGCTCAACCCAATTAAATAACCTCACAGCCTACAATTTGGACGAATTTAATCTGTTTAATAGAGCCATTTGAATCCCGAAGTTTAAGAGTTTTTGTAAAAGGATCAACCTTTTTAACCACTCCATCAACCTCTTTTAAATAACCGGAATCGTATAATCGCAGCAGCAGAGGGGCTTGGCTTTCCAGGGAATGCAAAATGCGATCATTTATAGTATCTAACTCATATTCATCGAGGTCAGGTTTTGAAATTTTTCTATCATTTTCATAAATTTCATTAAGCATTGTATATTGCTGTGGCATACTTTTAAATGCCTGCCACTTCTTTTTTAGACCACGGTCTCTTATTCCTGACATATTTAAAACCTTCTTCTCTTTAAGTGAATCAAATAGTGTTATTTCATAGGTTTTAATATCAAATAGCCCTGAATTAATCAAATCTTCATTTTGCTTTAATTCAGCTATCAATTCCTTTGGGTAATGACTGGTGTTGTAATCCAGATCTACTTTGTCATTCTCACAAAATAACATTACAGAAAACAAACAACAGCTGTTATAGTCCACACCAACTAAACAAATATAGTTGGCTGTTGGTCGAATAACAAACATAATTCTGAACCTTTCGCTACTTCTTGCAATCAAAACATATTCACCACCTTCTTCCATTTTGTATCTCTATTTATAATTGGAACATATGTTCTTTTTCAAGACAAAAAAAACGACAAAGTGTTGGTATTACTGGGTTTGACGAAGTTGCAGTTCTGGCTAACGTTGGTAATGATGACTTTTTCTTTTAAAATTTAATGGATTTTTTTCTCTAATTTCTAGTTTTAAAATAATAAAAAATGCTTACCCTTTGGTAAGCATTTAAGAAACATATTCAATAAAAGTTGGGATACGTAAAAATCCAGCTTTGGTATAATTTCTGAACTTTACTCGGCATTTAAGAGAAGGTTTCATGTAAATAAATTTTTTATCTTCATTTACGATTAATTCACTGTATTGATCATAGAATTGTTTTTTTGCTTTAGGGTTCATATATTCCATGATACCTATTTGTTTTATCGTGTTACCTTCCTGTTTCCCCAAAAGCAAACCGAATTCATCTTTTCTCATACCGGTAATAACAACATCAGTGTATTTGTAATTAATAATTTTGAACCAGTCGTCATGGCTGCGTTTACCAATTTTATATTTGCTGTCCTTACGTTTAAGCACGATTCCTTCAAGTTCCTGTTGACATACAACTTCGAAATATGCCTGTGCGTTACCTAGAATATATTGAACTTTTGAAAGAAGAGCTGTGTCAACCGGTATTATTTCGTTTAGCAGTTCTTTTCTTTTAATTAAAGGTAAATTTGTCACTCGCTGCCCTTGATACTCTATAACATCAAAAACAACATAACTTACCGGTACTCTATTTTTGCTAGATTGAAAACGGCTCATCATTGCCTCAAAATCTGGCTTTCCATTATTGTCACTTACAATCAGTTCTCCGTCCAATATTGTACCAGGAGGTATATTAATGGTGTGCAATTCGGGGAATTTAGATGTTATTTCATTGTTATGCCGGGAGTAAATTCTTACTTTGCCATTTTTGTCAACGGAATATATTAAACGTATGCCGTCTAGCTTTAATTCTGTAATAAAATCATCGGAATCAAACGGTTGGTCAATCTTTTGTAATAGCATTGGTGAAACGAACAAAATAATCACCTCACCATTATTTTAACATGGTACTGGTAAATAAGTCCCAACTTAAAGGCTGGTAATTAAAAACAACAAATGACTAATAATCACTTGAATAATACAAAAAATATAAAGACTAATTATCTAGTACCGGAGGGATTAAATATGATTGAAGATCTAGCTGTTATTCCAACTTATAAAAAGATATTTATTTTTAATGAAATTTATCGTCGATTACACCCTAAAGAGGCTATAGAAGATTTTAAAGAGATTGGTGAAAATTTAGTATTTGTCTATAACATAATAAGAAAGTTGCAAAAGGAATATAAGTTCTTTAAGCCAGAATTTTATATGACAATGAACAACTGTGAATCTGTAAACGACTTAACGGGGAAATATTTGGAGTATTTTATTAATAAATTTAGTAACTATGAGGATTCCAAGGAAGAACAGAGTAACAATAATGATTTAGATAAAGAATTGCAAACTTATATGTTCAGTTTTTCTAATAATATTCAATTGCAAAATCAGGGATATAATGCAATACTTCAGCATTTATTGTCTATTTTTGAGAGTAACTTTTATGAATTAAGCCCTAAGGAACAAGAACGGGGGGTGTTTGTGAGCTCCGAAATTTTTAGAAAGATTTTTTCAATAACCAATATTAAAGAAAGTGTCAAAATTGCATACCAAAACCACGCTAATAAACAGGATGACACCCTTTATTCTTTGCTTGAATATGTTTCGGATGTTATTTATATAACTAATTTTTATCAACCTGCAGATATTAAAGGTGGACCGATTCACCTTGCACCGGATAAAGATAGAAGAAATATGATTATTGATAATATTAAACATACCAGACTTTATTCTATTGGTAAGGATTATATTGATAATGAATTAAGCAGGGCATTTAGTATTACTAAACAACAAATAAGGAAATACTTCATTAGGGATATGGGTGCAAGCTTTAAATTGCAAGATATTTTTTTACTTGAATATTTAGGAATAAATAGAGATGTAATCTTTGGGAAGGTACCCAAAGTAGCATCATTTGATGTTTTATTAAGGATTCAACGCAAAATTGAACGCATTGATAGAGGAAAAATAGGTACCAACAAGGCTAATGATGCTCGGAAAATCCTGCTTGCGTTTGATAAATTTTTAAAGGAATTTGAAAAGGAACAAAATTATGAAGACTACACCGATGAATTTATCAAACAAGTAGTGAATTTAATAAAAGTAAAGCCAGAGATAACTAAAAATTAATAGTCAGAAAATTTAAATTTTGGGAGTTTTTCTCCCATTTTTTTGTTCCTTTTATAAAGAAATAATTCCATAAAACCATTTATACCAGTCGTTTGTTGGATATAAATTTACCAATTTTATCCATTCCACTAAAATATTGCTTCAACAATACTATGGCAATATATAGGCATATTAAAGCAATCCAAAAATTACATTGTTTGGAAAATTCCCTATTGAAATTAGAACGAATGTTCTGTAAAATAAATATAAAACAAAGAACACTTGTTCTTTGTTGATAAGGAGGATATTGATGTACTCAGAATCCCCTAAATTTTACAGGTATGTTGCCCCCTCAGTGACTTGTAAAGATCTTACATTAACACTTGTCAATGGATTGGGTAGAGCCTTAACTGAACAAGAAACTAGAACAATTGATTGGCTTTGTGATACTGATTATGAAACAAGGGGTGTGCTTTCAGATTTAATTAAAGAGCTGGCTCAACAACAGGAGAAACCTTTAATAAATTCAACACCTTCCAGAATCCACAAAAGCCATAAATAACATTATTTAATATATATAGGAGTGTGAAATAATGGCTACTAAAAATACAGATAGATTAGGAGTTTATCTCCCCCCACATTTGAAAAGAGATTTAAAGGCTATGAGTGATGAAACCGGTTATACTGTTAATCAACTTGCTTTAATGTCATTAACAAGTTTATTAGCTAACTACAATCAAAGAGGTTGTTTAATATTTGTAGATCTTCTTTCTTCAAGAAAATATAGAAAGACGAAAGGATGATTTTATGATGGAAGTTAATGAATTTTATACAGTCAAAGATGTTGCAAAAATCCTTGGGAAGAGCGAAGAAACAGTAAAAAGATGGTTAAGGGACGAAAAAAAGAAAAGTGCATTGTTCCCTCATGCTAATAAAAATAGTGATAAAGAAGGTTGGAAAATACCTCTCTCTGATGTAGAAGTATTAGCTGCAGCATCGGAGGGATACAGCGGGTTGAAACGTTATCAAGAAAATTCAAATGAAATTGATGATTGGGACCAAGAGGACATAAAAGAACTTGTTAAATTAGCGTATCAAGCAGTTACTTTAACAATCCCCACTGAAGATATTATTGATATTTTATCCTTTGTTGGAATTAAACGTTGTTTAGAGATACTTTTGATAATGCAGCAAAATCATAAAACTATAAAGAGTCCAAAATCTTATATTAGAAAAGCAATTGCATATGGGTGGTCTCCGAGTGAGCCTCCGGCATTAATGAAACGGGCTGAAAATATTCGAAGCACTTCTGAAAAACCTAAGGAGGAGTCAAAACCAATCCCCTTTTACAATTGGCTTGAAGAATACGACCAATAAAAGAGGTTAATTTTATGACTAAATCTCAGCTTTTATATGAAACTGATATTAACTATAAGATCTTTGAAAGACAAAGAATAATTATGACAATTACTAATCAAATAACCCGTGTGGATACGGTAATTGCCGGAAAATTTGAACGGAGATCGGATGGCAAGTTCATAAATCATCCATTAATAACAAGTTTTTTGAAAGAACAATTTTGGGATTCAACGGAACTAAATACCCAAAAAACATACGCGAAGGTCATTTGCTTGTTTCTTAATTTCAGTAGATTCATGGCTTTAAATGATGATCCCGAATTTGAAGATTTAAAAGATGGAGACGGTTTATTAAATATGAAATTTCGCCACGGTTGTCTTTTTTTAATAGAACAAGTAAATCGGTTTAATAGCAACGAAATTAAAGCGTCAACTCTTTTAGATATGGAATACCCGATGCTACGATTTTTCGATTATTTATTAAAGAAGAATGTTATTAATGAACCTGTTAAAGAAATTTTCAGATTAAAAGCAAATAAAAAATTGGAGCTTCTTTATAATCCCTTTCGCCAATTAGATGAATACAGGGTTCCTTTCCCAAAAAATGACTACGAGTTTCAAACTGTACGTGACTTTGTAGAAAAAGAAGAGAATAGTTTAGATAAAAGGATTCAATGCATTCATTTAATGGTTGACCTTGCTATGGAATACCATAAAGACATTGCCTTTCTTTTAATCATTATGTTTTATGCAGGAGTTAGAATTGGTTCAGTTGTAAATCTGACCGTTAATAGCTTAATACGCCCTAAATTTTACAACGATGAGGACTTTGGTGAAGACGGTTTCATCTTTGAAGTCAAAGACAATCCTCAGTTATTTATTCATTTAAAAACAAAGGCAAATAATCAAGTGAAGCGTACTGCCAAAGCCACTGCTGTTGAAATGGTGGAGATAGAAAAAGTAGCAGAGGTGTATAGATTTCACAAGGCACATCTAAATGAACTCAAATCTAGAGGGAAAATTAAAAACAAAGAAGCTTTATTTATTAGTTCATATAAAGGAACGCCTCTTACCACCGACGCTGCACGCTATCAATTCAATGAGTTAGTAAAAAAATTCATTGATGAGTTGGTTAGACAAGGTGATATCGAAACTCTTGATGCTTTAACAGATAACGAAACGGATAATATCATTATAACTCCTCATTTGTGTAGAGCTGTATTTACTAACTTGGGAATTGATTTAGGATATACAAAAGAACAAATGAAGAACCGGAGACACGATAATTCGCTTACGTCAGTTGAGCCATATTTTAATATGAAATTAGTTAAACAGAAACGGGAAGAAACAACTACTTATGCTCAAAGGAAGGCAATGAAAGCACATCTTTCCAGTAAGGAGGATTAGTTTGCTATACGAAGATAGCACTTTAGATGAAGCTATTAAAATAGCTGGATTTGAACACAATGTTTATGCTGAAATCTTCCCATTTGAAAAGGTTTTTTTAAACAAGAATGCCTTGACACCTGAAGGGAATTTTAAATTCCCTTTGGCTGCTTTTAAGATCGATAAATTAATAGAAATGGGATATGTTCGTACAATAAAAGAAAATGGAACCAGAAAAATTTCAGCGTATGACGTAGCAAAGATCTCTTTGGAACACGAACTTATTACAAAAAATTATTATAATATGTTGGATTTTGTCTTCTTATTAACTAACGAGCGTACAAAGTCAAGGAAGCATTACTATGAATTAATTAAAAATCTGGGTGATTTAAATTTAATTGATGTTGTTTATTTGTTGCCCGGTAATGAGGTCCAGAAGTGGAATAAATACATCCTTAAATCGAGTGTTACTACCTTTTTAGATAACTACTATAACTTCACAGGAATAATTGATAAATTCGGTGTATTAGAAAAAGAAATACAATCCAGAATGTCGGATTTAGAAGAAAAGGTAGGAGTTATCAATGCAACAAAACACGGTGGGTCCTATCATTTTAGGTTCGTAAAAAAAGAAGACTTTGACCACTTTTGGAAATATCATTGGTCATATAAAAATGAATTTATTTCTGAGCTTCAGATTTCAAAGGAATTAAACTTGGCTCAGACAACTGCAGAAAAAGCAATTAAACATTACCATATTTTCCCTGTTTTAATAAAGGATACTGAAAGAAAAGAAACATCTACTATCCGGGAATGGAATGGGAGAAATTTTTACCACCCTTTCGATTTGCAGTTTTTAAAAAGACAGCAAAACAATTTATGGCAATATTACTGTGCAAATTATTACACTTCCAGAGAGTTTGAAGATTTATTAAAAGAAGAATTAAACCTGGCTGATTCATCTCGTGAAGTTTATGAACGCACTTATTTTAATGATTTTCGAAATAATGAAGATACACGGGTATTTAACCCTTATCTTATTCGACTGAATGTTGATGGTCGGGATTTCCAAGGGGTGACTTATTTATACAAAAAAGAATTGATTGACAATTATATTGAAGATATGAAACTACGATCAGACTTTTTAGAAATTAGCGAAATGCATATAGACGAACCATATGTTGGCTATATCAGACTCAACCGGCTCCTTGAAATTAATTTTCCAAATGGAAGCAATGAAACTGTAGAATTGTGGGATTCATTTGTTAGAAAAGGACTCGAAGACAGAGATAACAATGAAATTTCTCGAATAATCAGAGAGTATGTAAAGGTGGCTAAGTTTCTTGCTGAACTTTTACGAACATACAGAAAAGATATAGGTTATATGACAACATCGGAGCTAAAATTAGCCATATTTAATAAGCTTGTACTTGGATATATTCAGCGTTATCTATATTCCTTTTTGTTAGCTGTAACTTCTTTTTATATTGGAAAAGGAGAAAGAGTTCAATATGATTTGGAATTAGTTGATAATCCTAATGTTATAACTGGAAGTCCAATTAAAGAAGTTTACGCCGAAGAAGAATACGGTGCTTATTGTAATTATGTCAATGAAATAACATTGCATAAACAAAATGCCATTCAGGATATTGAGTGTCTGTTGGCTGGTGATAATCAAAACTACAAAAATTATGCTTCGACTTGGCTATACATCATTATTCATTTGAATAACAAGTGGAGAAGATTTGAAACAACTCTTTTTCCGGCTTTTAAGGATGGTCTTGCTAAAACTAATTTACTGAAGAATTGTAATTTTGACTATAGAAGGGCTCTATTATTATTAAAGAACAATGACTTGGAAGACGAAGATATAGAATATATTGCGAATCAACTAAGGGCATTTCAGGCAATTCATCATAAAAATAAAGCTCCGAGGGATTTTAATTGGACGGAGCCCACTGCAAAGGCATTATCGACAGCTATAGTTTTGTGCCAAATTAGAAGTAAATTGGAAACAGTTAAAAGTAAATCCTTGATCGATTTTGACACAAAGATTAGAAGGCTCCCGGAAAGGAGCGAAAAAGCTTTTTTTAAATCATTAGAAAATTACAACTCCAATAAATTTGGTTCCTTAAAAATGAACAGAACGGTAAGTTCATTATCTTTTGCAGCTGGAAGAGAATTAGGTCATGAGGGTGCCTTGGAAACTGTTCAATCTTTTCGTCACAAACAGAAAGAATCCACAAATATATATATAACAATTACTAGGGAACGTCTTGATGAAATTTCTAAACAGCTTTTTAATGCTGGTCCCTTTGGTTCCGTTTATACATCTTTAATGTCTATCCTTATTGGTCGTAAACAATTAAAGGAAAACACCATTTTATCCCCTAGTGAAAAGCAGATGTATATTACTCAACTAAAAAATGTTTTTGGGGATTGGATAAAAATAGAGGAAATCACAAGAACATTCCATGAGTTGGAAAAAAATCAAGAAGTCGCAAATAAAGTGTTAAATAATATGTCACAGGAAGAATTGTCCTTGCTTTATAAAAAATTAAATATGGGCATCAATCATGCAAAAGATGAAGGATTTATGTGTATATACAATGACTGTATATACGATAAAGAGACACGGGATAAAAAAAGATGTGTAATGTGCCCTTTTATGGTTATGAATTTCCACTCTTTAACAAATTTATCATCAGATTTGAAAGAACTCCTTGAACTCTGTCATAAGAAATTTAAAAATGGTTCAAATGTCAGTGAAGGAGATAAGTTGTACTTTACAAGATTGATTACTGTTTATAGATTTCGGATTATTGAAGCTATAAAACGTTTTGGAGAAGATATTGTTTCAATGTTCTTTTCGGAATACTTTGAAAAAGGTTTGGAAGGCGCTAGAGATAGTATGCGTAATCTACCACCTCTTTCAAAATATAAAAATATATTAGAAAAAATTGATTCTGAAAAGGAAGGTTAAAATGAACAACTTATTAGAATTAGACTATCTTTATGACGAACAGGAAATAAGTATTTGGAATGATTTTGAGTACAACGATGATTTTGATGAAGAGTATTATAAAGAAATTATTCTCAGTTCTCCTATCGTTATTAATAGGAATATAAAAGATGATATCTGGGTATTACATAATGATTTAACTGCAACTACGAACTCTTTGGAGTTTTATGAACTAAGAAAGATTGAAACTAAATTTAAGTTCGATATAGTTTTAATCATAAAATGCTGGATGATATCTTTGGTTGAACAAGGATATTCTAACTCTTGTATTCAAGGTAATTTAAGAAGTTTAACTAAATTTTTAACAGTAACTGATGGTATGAAGCCAGAAAAAATCGACCATTTAGTAAGTTTATTTGAAAACGACTTATATGAAAATTACCGGGCACAGACCAATTACTGTTCGGGTGTGTTGAATTTTTTCAACTTCTACCCGCAAGCAACGGTAGATATTTACCACGAATTTCTTTTAAGGACTCAAAGAAACATAAAAGGCAAAAGGGAACCAAACAATCGTCCTCTCCCCCTTTACACAGACATAAAAAACTTCCACATCATTTTAGAAGATTACATTGACAAATTAATTATTGGAAGTTCAAAATATTTTATTTACTTTCCGTTATATATATGGTGGGTAGTATCTACCGTTAATCCTTTACGTCCTTCTGAACTTTGCGACATCAAGCGTGATGGATTAATCCAGAAAAACAATAAGTATTATTTATGTCTGCCAAGAAAAAAACAAAAGAAAAATCCAAGAAGAATTCAAGTTGTTGATGAAATCCTTATCCCAAAATATTTAGGTGAAAAAATTGATGAGTATATTCATTTGTCTGAAAAATTCGGGAAAACAAAAACATTACTATCTTATCGCGCATACAGTGACACCAACTATGTATCAAGTAATAAAATAAATCCGAATCGATTTACGTACCTTACATTAAAAGTTATATTGGAATCTTTCTATTATAAAGTGGTACAAAAAGAATATAAGTTTAAAATTAATGAACCTTTTAAAACTAAATATTACCGGAATCATCCTCATTTTTGTGAAAATTGGTCCGGGGAAATAAATAGAATGTTAAGACTTGGCGATACGCGGCACTTTGCAATGATGAATATGTTAAGACAGGAATATCATGTTGTCGAAATGGCACGCTTAGCTGGACATACAACTTTAAAAGCACAAAACCCGTATCAAGAACACGAAGATTTAGAGTTTGATTTTGAGTTGATTAGGGTTTCTGATTATCTTGCCGGTAAACAAAGGGCAAAAGAATCAAATGAGAAGAAAGAAACAAGAAAGAAAAAAAATTCAAGCTATATACCTAATGATTTTATATCTGAAAAAGTAGTTTCAGGTACAGATGGTTACAAAGATAAATTAGACTTAGGTTTTTGTGAAGATGAACAAAAAAGATGTCCTGTTAAGGTTAGTGAGTATCATATCCACTGCCCATATTGGAGAATAGATGAAGATGAGTTTTTACAAAAAAAGGAATTGATAAAATCTGCTTTGTACAAATCGAAGACAAATATCTTAAATGCATTGAAATCACTTTACAATTTACATTCAATTGCTATAGGGGAATATTATAATTCAAATGATTACGATGAAGATAATATTATCCATAGAAGCGAGATAAAAAAATTAAATCGACATATCACAAGCCACTTGGCTGATTATAAGAGAGCAATTTCTAATCTTCAAGATTCAGGGGTGATTGAAATTGATTGAAAAGTCAAGTAGAACAGAAAATGAAAATGAGGATCCAAAGAAAGTAAGAAAGAAACCGGGAAGACCATTTAAAGAATATGAAGATGAGGAAATTGAAAAAATAATCAAGCTCTATTTAAAAATTAACGAAAGCATCACAATAATAAAACCCTACTCTGTATATCAATTTAGTAAGGAACTGTATGAGAGTGGTAAGATTAAACAAGAATTTAAACAGAGTTTCTGGAGAAATGATACCCAATTAGGAAGAAAATTAATAAATAAATGGAATGAAATTTTAAAGAAAAGCAAAGAGAAACCAATAGACGATAATAAAGGATTTTATAATACAGAATCCCTTCTGGCTCGTTATTCGGAGACGTTACCAAAAGGGGTAATAAAGAAGTTGAAATTAAATGAAGAAAAAGGGAAAAGATTTGCTTTAAAATCTGAAAAAAAAGAAATGGAATGTGAAGCATTAAAAAAACAAATTGCCACATTGGAAAATGAGTTACAAAAAAAAGTTGATGAGCAAGAAATACTTGAACAAACATTATTTAATGTTACCCTTGCAAGCAGCCAAAAAAGATCTAAAATGGAAAACCTAATGGATGTTTCAGGCGAAAGAAGTGCAATGGTTGAAGAAATCCTTAAATATGGATTTTCAGAAGTTGATTCAGGCATGTTTAAAGCGTGGATGACCGGAATGGATAAAGCAAGAGCACAGAAGGAAAAAGCAAAGTTGATAAAATTTGAAGAAAAAAAGAGAACTTCGGCTTTTGATGATTTTACTTTTTAGAATCGATAAAAACATAAAAAACATCAATCATTTAATTATAGGGTTTGGAGGAATATTAATGCGAGTTAAGAATGAAGGTTTTCTTCTTCCTGATAAAATTGTTCTTGAAAATTTAGTTGGTCCGCCGGTTTTATTTGATATTCCAATATATGGAGGAATAGATACGGCAACTGTTAGATTACTGGGCTTTACTTTAAAAAATACTCCATGGGTGATGGTAGATATACATTTTGACTATAAAACAAAAGAATTTTTAAGCGTTGAATTTGGTTTAAATGGGCTTGATATATTGCCTTATAACACCTACGAATTATTTCAAAGACGAAACGAAGAAGAACTTCAGATTTTAAAACAGGCAAATAAAATTTTAAATGAGCATAAAAATTTATCTATTTATCATAAGGCTATTAAATCAAGGATCAAACACTTATTTAAGAGAGAAAGTAACATAAAGCTTGGAAATACAGTCAAAGTGCATATAAATGAGAAATTTTTAGGAGAAGGAATTATATCATCCATTTGCGATACCAAAGAAAAAGTTGAACAGCATTTTAATGAAGACCATCCTTCATTACCGAAGTTCTATAGAGAGATTGACTACAATAGGAAAGTTTTTATTGTAGATTTTATAAATGGAGGTCAGGGTGGATATACATTTATAGAAATCATATAGAGTTGTTTTACGAAGGCTGTTAATTGTATTGTTAGAGTCTTTAAAAATGGCAATTTAAAAGCTGATTCCTACCATTAATTAGGGAATCGGCTTTTTTACATGAAAACTTTGTAACGATCCTTTGAAAAATTTAATTTAGTACAACAACAGTAAAAATAAATAGTGCTACAACATGGACATTATTTACCACAACAAATTATATGTTTAACAACTGGTCACAAGGATTGTAGACCTCATATTTATATTTTTTATCAATATAAATTGTTATAAATTAAGATATCCTTGGTAAATAGGTAATTTGAACATTTTTATCAGTTGAACTTTTAAGATAACGGAATTGACGTCGCTGCCCCGAATCGACTTTTGAAAGGCTGACAAGACATCATAGTGGCCATCCCCGTCTTTATCGGCAACAAGGCTTTTCTTTTGTAAACATTCTTCAGCGGTTTCGACATTGATATGGATGATATCAGATTCATCCTTATCTGTTGAAAGGATTGCTAATTCTAGTGCGTTCAAAGAACTCCTGACATCACCATTCGAACCTTGTGCAAAATGCATTAACGCGGCATCGTCAATTTCAACCTTTAATTTACCAAAACCGCGTTCGTCATCCTCAAGGGCGCGAATCAAGGCCTGCTTGACTTCATCCGGAGTTAGCGGCTTTAACTCAAAAATCTGACAGCGGCTCCGGATCGCAGGATTAATGGCATGGTAGGGATTACTAGTCGTAGCACCGATTAATACAATCATTCCATTTTCTAAATAAGGTAATAAAAAGTCTTGCTTTGCTTTATCTAAACGATGGACTTCGTCGAGGAGCAGAATAACTTTTCCTGACATTTTTGCTTCAGCAGCAACAATTTCCATATCTTTTTTATTATTCGTCACCGCGTTCAGTGTTCGAAAGGCGTACTTTGTGCTGCCGGCAATCGCACTGGCAATCGAAGTCTTGCCAATACCAGGAGGTCCATATAAAATCATCGAGGTCAGCTGTTTGGCCTTCACCATTCTTGAAATTATTTTTCCTGCACCTACCAGATGCTGCTGTCCGACAACTTCATCAATCGTTCGAGGCCGCATCCGAAAGGCTAAAGGCTTTTGCTGCATGTTACATCTCTCCAAAAAAAGGTTTTTCTAATTGTCATTTAGATTATGTATAGCTTTACATTATCATTTTTCCTTGAAAAAGCATATTAAAGAAGAATATGATATAATTTTAATGCCTATCAAATTACTAAGGATTTTTATTTTTAATATAGATATGAATAGAGGTGCGGTATGAAAATCTCAACAAAGGGTCGCTATGGTCTGACGATCATGATTGAACTTGCTAAAAAACATGGTGAGGGTCCGACTTCATTAAAAACGATTGCGCAAGCAAATGATTTATCGGAACATTATTTGGAACAATTAATTGCCCCATTGCGTAATGCAGGTTTAGTAAAAAGCATTAGGGGTGCATACGGTGGCTATATCTTAACAGACATTCCATCGAAAATTACGGCAGGGGATGTCATTCGTGTCCTAGAAGGACCAATCACTCCTGTTGAAGGTATTGAAGATGAAGAACCGGCCAAACGGGGGCTGTGGATTCGGATTCGGGATGCTATTAAAGATGTTTTGGAAAACACTACGTTAGAAGATTTAGCAAATCATAGTAATGATGAAGAGCCGGATGGTTATATGTTTTATATTTAGGGTAAAAAGTAACATTGGAGAATTATTTTGATAGAAGGTGTAAATGTGGAACGAATCTATCTCGACCATGCTGCCACATCTCCCATGCATCCAAGGGTTATTGAAAAAATGCTCGAGGTGATGAAATCAACTTTCGGAAATCCCTCAAGCATCCATTCTTTTGGCAGGGAAGCACGGCACCAGATTGATTTAGCGCGCGCGGTGCTAGCGGACAGCATTGGTGCAAAGGAAAACGAGATTATTTTTACAAGTGGAGGAACCGAAGCAGATAATATGGCGTTATTTGGGGTTGCGGAAACCTATCAACAAAATGGCAGGCATATTATTACCTCCGTAGCGGAACATCATGCGGTTCTTCATGCTTGCAAAAAGTTAGAAAAAATGGACTTTGAAATCACGTATTTACCTGTGGATGAAACAGGGCGAATATCAATGACTGAACTTCGTGCTGCCTTAAGGGAAGATACCATTTTGGTGTCGATAATGTATGGTAATAATGAAGTTGGCACACTCCAACCAATTACCGAGATTGGACAGTTATTAAAAGATCATCAAGCGAAATTTCATACCGATGCCGTTCAGGCTTACGGGGTCGAAAACATTGATGTCAATGAAAGCCAGATTGATTTGTTATCTGTCTCTGCCCATAAAATAAACGGGCCAAAAGGAACAGGATTTCTTTATGCCAGGTCCAATGTGAAACTGTCTCCTCGTTCCTTCGGCGGTGAGCAAGAAAGAAAAAGACGTGCTGGGACGGAAAATATTGCGGCGATTGTTGGATTTCATGAAGCTGTGTTGATTGCAAATGAAGAACGTACAGCCAAGCGTGATAAATTCATTGATTTGAAAAAGACCTTGATGGAAAGGCTCCGTCAGTTAGATGTAGAATTTGACAGAAACGGATCGCTTGAATATTCATTGCCACATGTATTAAACTTAAGCTTTCCTGGGACAAGTGTGGAAGCGATGCTAGTTAATCTCGATTTAGCGGGAATTGCTGTTTCGAGCGGTTCGGCATGCACTGCGGGTTCAATTGAACCTTCCCACGTGCTTGTTGCCATGTTTGGGAAACAATCAGAACGATTAACTAATTCGATTCGTTTCAGCTTTGGCTTTAATACGACAACCGAGGAAGTAATCAAGGCGGCTGAGGAAACGGCTAAAGTTGTTACTCGTCTGAAAAAATAAATCTTCGACGACTTTGCAGCATAAGAGAGGTGAAAATCAATGGAAAGAAAAGATCCAAAAAACACAAGGGTTGTTGTTGGAATGTCAGGGGGAGTAGATTCTTCTGTGGCAGCACTTTTGTTGAAGCAGCAAGGGTTCGATGTCATCGGAATTTTTATGAAAAACTGGGATGACACGGATGATACCGGTTTTTGTACGGCAACCGAAGACTATGAGGATGTCATTCGCGTTTGCAATCAAATTGGGATCCCCTATTATGCGGTAAATTTTGAAAAACAATATTGGGACAAGGTATTTACCTATTTCCTTGAAGAATATAAAGCAGGCAGGACACCTAATCCGGATGTAATGTGTAACAAGGAAATTAAATTTAAAGCCTTTTTAGAGCATGCATTGAAATTAGGTGCGGACTATCTGGCTACTGGTCATTATGCACAAGTTGAATATCGGGATGGAGAATATAAGATGCTCCGCGGTCTTGACGACAATAAGGACCAAACCTATTTCTTGAACCAGTTGACGCAGGAACAGCTTAGTAAAGTTATGTTCCCGATAGGTAATCTTGAAAAACCAAAAGTTCGTGAAATTGCCAAAGAAGCGAATCTTGCCACTGCTACAAAGAAAGATAGCACAGGGATTTGTTTCATCGGGGAACGAAATTTTAAAGATTTCCTAGGTCAATATCTGCCGGCTCAGCCAGGAAACATGGAGACTTTTGATGGTGAGGTCAAGGGCAAGCACGAGGGGTTAATGTATCATACGATCGGTCAAAGACATGGCTTAGGAATTGGTGGAGCGGGTGAACCGTGGTTTGCCATCGGTAAGGACTTAGAAAGAAATGTTCTTTATGTGGGCCAAGGTTTTCATCATGAAAAACTATATTCAGATTCCATTACTGCTGTCGGCGTAAGCTGGGTATCGGACCGAGAAAAGCCAGCTGAATTTACATGCACGGCAAAATTCCGCTATCGTCAGGAAGACCATAAAGTAACCGTGCGTCTTTTAGAGGATGCTAAAGTTGAGGTCGTTTTTGATGAGCCGATTCGTGCCATCACTCCAGGACAAGCCGTTGTTTTTTACAATGGAGATGAATGTCTGGGCGGAGGGACAATTGACCACGTCTTTAAAAATCGTGAACGATTAACATATGTTGGCTAATAAAGACCCTGATTCCTTTTCTAGGAGTCAGGCTTTTTTTTAATAAAATATGATATACTTTCACTTAGGATTGGAGCTGATTTAAATGGATAAAAACCAATTAGGTGTGCAATACATGCAGGATGGCAACCTGGAAGAGGCGGCAAAGGCCTTTAATGAAGCCATTCAAGAAAACCCAAACGACCCTGTTGCCTATATTAATTTCGGAAATGTACTTTCCGCTGTTGGGGACGACGAAAAGGCACTTAATTTTTATCAAAAAGCAATTGAAATAGATGAAAACGCTGCGGCGGCTTATTATAGTATTGGAACCTTGTTATTTAGTAACGACCTCTTCAACGAAGCCAAGAATATGTTTGAGACAGCTATGAAAAAAGGTCTGCAATCAAGTGACAATTACTTCATGTTGGGGTTGACACTCGTTCAGTTGGACCAAGGGAAATTTGCGCTTCCGTATTTACAAAGAAGCGTCGAGTTAAATGAAAATGATGCGGAAGCACGTTTTCAATATGGGTTATGTCTTGCACAGCTTGAGTTAATTTCTGAAGCGCTGATTCAATTTGAAAAATGTATCGAACTAGATCCGGAACATTCCGATGCCTATTATAATTTAGGTGTCACCTGCGCTTTTCAAGAAAATCCTGCGAAAGCAGTTGAAATGTTTAATAAAGCACTTGAAATTCAACCAGACCATTTACTTGCTGGTCACGCGAAAAAGTTAATCGAAGGTAACCAGTAATTTTTCTTATTTTTTCAGAAAGGAGGGAGCCAAATGGAAAAGCAAGATACACTTGATTTATTTACCGAACAAGGAAAATTCGTAAAAGGAAGACCGATTGTGACTATTTTTCACAATGAACAAAACCTTTACACCGTGCTAAGGATTCGCGTCGATGAAACAAATCATCCTTATGAGGACAAAGAAGCAGTGGTCACCGGTTATTTTCCGAAAATTCATGAACAAGAAACCTATATCTTTTTCGGAGAATTTAAGGATCATCCAAAGTTTGGGATGCAATTTCACACCAATCATTTTCGCAAGGACATGCCCCAAACGAAACAAGGGGTTATCAACTATTTATCTGGAGAAATGTTCAAAGGGATCGGAAAAAAGACCGCTGAAAACATTGTAGAAACCTTAGGAGAAGACGCCATTTCCAAAATTCTCAATCAGCCGTCATTGCTTGACTCCATACCAAAACTCCCTCCTGAAAAAGCAAAATTACTTTACGATACGTTGATGGAGCATCAAGGACTCGAGCAAGTGATGGTTGCTTTAAATCAATATGGATTTGGACCGCAGATTTCGATGCGGATTTATCAAGCCTATAAAGATGAAACACTTGACATTATGCAGAAAAATCCATATCAACTGGTTGAGGATATTGAAGGAATCGGGTTTGGCCGGGCCGATGAGCTTGGCTACCAGCTGGGTATTTCTGGAAACCATCCTGACCGGATCAAAGCAGCCTGTCTCTACATCCTTGAAAACGAAAGCATGCAAACTGGGCATGTATACATAAATGCTGAAGATTTATTGGAGCAAGTAAAAGCATTATTAGAAGATAACAAGCGTGATCAAATCGACTACATAGATATATCCAATGAGGTCATTAAGCTGCAAGAAGAGGGTAAATTAATTGGGGAAGAGAAACGGGTTTACTTGCCTTCTTTATATTTTGCAGAAAAAGGGCTTGTGACGAATATCCACCGGATCCTTGAACAAACCGAATATAAAGATCAATTTCCCGAATCTGAGTTTCTGCTATCGTTAGGAAGTTTAGAGGAACGGCTTGGGGTCCAATATGCACCGACGCAGCGAGAAGCCATCCAAACGGCGTTAATGTCGCCGATGTTGATTTTAACAGGTGGACCTGGAACAGGGAAAACGACTGTTATTAAAGGGATTGTTGAGCTTTATGCCGAATTGCATGGCTGTACCTTAGAGCCAAAGGATTATCATAAAAAGGGGGAGCCATTCCCATTTTTGCTTGCAGCACCGACTGGTAGAGCGGCAAAAAGAATGAGTGAATCGACTGGACTTCCAGCGGTAACCATTCATCGTCTCCTCGGATTTAATGGGCAGGAAGGATTTGACCGTGATGACGCGAGCCCGCTTGAAGGGAAAATTATCATTGTCGATGAAACGTCGATGCTTGATATTTGGCTTGCTAATCAACTGTTTAAGGCACTCCCTGAAAATATTCAAGTCATTCTAGTCGGGGATGAGGATCAATTGCCCTCCGTAGGACCAGGCCAGGTTTTAAAGGATATGCTGGAATCTGAACGGATTCCCACGGTCCGCCTAACTGATATTTATCGCCAGGCAGAAGGTTCGTCAATAATTGAACTTGCCCATGAAATCAAAAAAGGTTATTTACCTGCCGATATTACGGTGAAGCAAGCAGACCGTTCATTTATCAAATGTTCAACAGCGCAGGTATCTCAGGTTGTAGAAAAAGTAGCTCTAAATGCCAAGAATAAAGGATATTCGGCAAAGGATATTCAAGTATTAGCCCCCATGTATAGAGGGCCTGCTGGAATTGACCGTTTAAATGTATTGCTGCAAGAAATATTTAATCCAAACCCTGACGGCAAGCGGAAGGAAATTGCTTTTGGTGAGGTGAAGTATCGGATCGGTGATAAGGTTCTACAGCTTGTAAACCAACCAGAAAGTAATGTTTTTAACGGGGATATTGGGGAAATCATCTCGATTATTTATGCGAAGGAAAATACCGAAAAGCAGGATATGATTTATATTTCCTATGAAGGCAATGAAGTCGAGTATACAAAGCAGGACTTAAATCAAATCACGCATGCATATTGCTGTTCTGTTCATAAATCACAGGGCAGTGAATTTCCGATTGTCATCTTACCAGTGACGAGAAGTTATTATCGGATGTTACGTAGAAATTTAATCTACACAGCGATTACCAGAAGTAAACAATCCTTGATCCTTTGCGGAGAAGTAGATGCACTCAAACTGGGCGTTGAAAGAGCGGATGAACTCTCTAGACAAACAACCCTATGCCAAAAGCTCCAGGAATCGATTACAGCTAGACCAAATGCTGGAGAAAATCATGAATCAATCGTTCCTAAAACAGCAGAAGGTGAAAATTCTACCGATGGCTTGTCCTACGAGGATCTTTTCATACAGGAAGATCCAATGATTGGTATGGAAAACGTTTCACCTTATGATTTTATGTTAAATGACTAACACTATAAATGTTCACAGGAGGTGGGACACTCTTTGCGGACATTTTCGTTACTGAAAGGACAGCCTGTTTTTAATACAAAAAGCGGCCAGAAAATTGGTGAGGTTTGTGATTTATGTATCTCAAGTAACGGTAAGGTAAATGGCTTACTGATTAAAAAAGGCGTTTTTTTCAAACAATCCTTTTTTCTGGATATCGAGAAAGTGGCTTCCTTCGGCTTAGATGGAATAATGATTGATGACGACGGCCATTTGGTAAAACTGAAAGATGACCTAGAATATACACTTACTCATCAACATTCACTAGATGGAATGATGATGCTATCTAAGAGCGGGGAATCGCTTGGATTGTTAAAAGATGTATATTTTCAGGAAGAATTGGGCACAATCATAGGGTACGAAATCACGGATGGCTTCTTTTCGGATCTTACGGAAGGCAAACAAGTCATTCAATCCGGGAAGCCCTTAGCTATCGGAAAGGATGCCATTATCGTAGACGTAACTAATACGTGAGGTGTCTTTCCATGTTTAAGTGTCCCAATTGTCAAAGCAAGGATATCGGTAAAATTGGTATCAACCAATATTATTGCTGGAATTGCTTTATTGAACTTACAGTAAACAAAGGCCTAATCAGTACCCATCAAGTCGAAGAAGACGGGTCACTTAGTTCCTTAGATGATTTGTTTGAAGAAGAAGAGCGTCGTTACACCCTTTAAGATCAAAAAGCGGAAGCGCTGTGTTAGACCGTTATCAAAGTTACCATGTAAACTTATTTAACGTCTATTAAAGAGGTGAAACGTATGAATAAAATGATGACGACGATGATTGCTTTTGGTGCTGGGATGGCTGCCTATAATGTGGCCTCAAGAAACAATATGATGTCAGCCCGAAATATGAAAAGAATGACAAGGAAAGTAAAGCGCGCTATATTTTAGAACTGTATCCCCCTCAAATTCGAGGGGGATTTTTGTGTCACGGTTCATACCTGTTAACATGCGCTCCGCTTTTCTGATGCATAATTCCACCAAGTGTCTCTAAAACTAACATGAATAGGAGGCTTAAAACGTGGAGATTCAAATGAAATGGTATTACCGCATCGGGTTTTTACTCCTTTTATTAATTGCCATCTATGTGTTTCTAAAAATCCGCTTTGTTTGGATGCCTATCTTTAGGGTAGCTACAATTATTATCCTCCCCTTTGCGATTGGAGGATTTATCACCTATTTGCTGCATCCAATTGTCGAAAAATTACACCAAAAAGGCTTACATCGAGGACTCGCTATTTTTCTTATCTATATTTTATTTTTTGGTGGTCTGGGCATTTGCGTTTATAAAGGAGTTCCTGCGATGATCGACCAAATAAAAGACCTCTCTGAGAGCGCGCCAATTTTAGCAGAGCAATACAGAGGATGGGTTGATAAGCTTCAATCGCACACAAGAGAATGGCCCGACGGCGTGCAAACTAGAATTAATGATGGAATTGATGCGTTTGAAAAAAAGCTCGATTCTCTTTTGTCGGTCATTGTAAATATTTTAATTAATTTTCTAAATTCTGCTTTAATTATGATGATCATTCCATTCATTGCCTTTTATATGCTAAAGGATTTTCAATTGATTAAACGATCCCTATGGTATATTACCCCTAAACAGTGGCGGAAGAAAGGGACACTTTTCCTAAAAGACGTTGATGAATCGCTGGGCAGCTACATAAGAGGGCAACTTCTGGTATGTGTGATCATTGGCAGTGTCTCTGCTCTTTTGTTTTGGATATTTCATCTGAAATACTCTTTAATTTTAGGCTTGATTGTTGGAGTAACCAATGTCATTCCCTATTTTGGACCCATCATCGGAGCTGTACCAGCAGTCATCATCGCTGCCACATCGTCCGTAAAATTAGTTGTGATTACAATGGTGATTGTTTTTGGGCTTCAATTTCTAGAAGGAAACATCCTATCTCCATTGATTGTAGGTAAAAGTCTTCATATGCACCCCTTAATAATCATGATGGCGTTAACCGCTGGGGGAGAAGTCGGTGGAATACTTGGACTTATCTTGGCTGTTCCTGTTTTAGTGGTAATAAAAGTGGCTATTATTCACGCGAAAAATCATTTTATTCGCAGGAAAGCAAAAGAACCTTCCACATAAGCGGGTGATAGATTGACAAACTTTTTTCGGGTAGCTATAATTCGTGATATAGAATGATTATTTGTATGAAAATGTTGAAGGATTGAGTATGTTGTAGACCATCTGTAACGCATTTGCGTAGAAGAGAGGAGCTTCCCTGGCTGAAAGAAGCTCTAGATGAAGGACGACAGAAAGCTAATCTGGAGTGCAGCTAACCACTGCCGTATTCCTGCGTTACAGGATTATTGAGAGATGGATACGTGTTTTGTATCCGTAATCAGGGTGGTACCGCGAGACAAGCTCTCGTCCCTGTTTTTGGGATGAGGGCTTTTTTGTATGCTTTTTTATAAAAAAGGGAGGTCTAATAATGAAAAATTTAACAGGTTCACAAATTCGTTCGATGTTTTTAGAGTTTTTTAGTAAAGAAAAAGGTCATACTATTGAACCGAGTGCATCACTTGTGCCGCATGATGATCCATCACTATTATGGATTAACAGTGGGGTCGCAACTTTAAAGAAGTATTTTGATGGACGTGTCGTTCCTGAAAATCCTAGAATTACAAATGCGCAGAAATCTATCAGAACCAATGACATTGAAAATGTCGGAAAAACAGCTCGCCACCATACTTTCTTTGAAATGCTTGGTAACTTTTCAATCGGTGAATATTTTAAAGTAGAAGCTATTGAATGGGCATGGGAGTTCTTAA
Organism: Bacillus sp. ISL-46; assembly: GCF_018613205.1. Lineage (NCBI taxonomy): Bacteria > Bacillati > Bacillota > Bacilli > Caryophanales > Bacillaceae > Bacillus > Bacillus sp. ISL-46. The sequence continues at coordinate 81,431 of NZ_JAGGQR010000015.1, read as the reverse complement.
CGTCTGAGAAATGGATTGGCTGGGATCCAGAACTTCTCTCGGTTACGATCCATCCTGAAGATCACGAAGCCTATGAAATTTGGCATAACACCATTGGTCTGCCAGAGGAGCGCATTATTCGTCTTGAAGGGAACTTCTGGGATATTGGTGAAGGTCCAAGCGGTCCGAATACAGAAATTTTCTATGACCGCGGTCCAGAGTATGGAAATGATCCTACGGATCCTGAACTCTACCCAGGTGGAGAAAATGACCGTTATCTTGAAGTTTGGAACCTAGTATTTTCTCAATTTAACCATAACCCAGATGGTACCTATACACCGCTGCCAAAGAAAAATATTGATACAGGGATGGGCTTAGAACGAATGGCTTCCGTTGTTCAAAACGTGCCTACTAATTTTGATACAGATTTATTTATCCCTATTATTCGTGCAACAGAAGAGATTTCCGGCGAAAAATACGGACAGAACAAAGAGACTGATGTTGCGTTCAAAGTAATTGCAGACCATATTCGTACGGTTGCCTTTGCAGTCGGCGATGGGGCATTGCCTTCAAATGAAGGTCGTGGCTATGTACTGCGCCGCTTGCTTCGCAGGGCTGTTCGGTATGCTAAACAAATTAATATTAATCGTCCATTTATGTTTGAACTCGTTCCTGTCGTAGGCGAAATCATGGATGATTTCTATCCGGAAGTGAAAGACAAGACAGACTTTATTCAAAAAGTCATCAAAAGTGAGGAAGAACGCTTCCATGAAACACTTCATGAAGGCTTAGCGATTTTAGCAACTGTGATTAAGAAGGAAAAAGAGAAAGGCAGTGAAACCATCACTGGTGCTGATATTTTCCGACTTTATGACACATACGGGTTCCCGGTTGAATTAACAGAGGAATATGCTGAAGAAGAGGGCATGAAGGTTGATCATGAAGGCTTTGAAGTAGAAATGGAGCAACAGCGTGAGCGTGCCCGGGCAGCAAGACAAGATGTCGACTCGATGCAGGTCCAAGGCGGTGTCCTTAGAGATGTTAAGGTCGAAAGTAAGTTTGTCGGCTATGACGAACTTAAAACGAATTCTACTGTGGCAGCAATCATTAAAAATGGTGAACTTGTCGACAAAGCATCGAGCGGTGAGGAAGTACAGTTAATTCTAGATGTGACACCGTTTTATGCAGAGAGTGGCGGACAAATTGCTGACCGTGGGTTGATAACAGGTGTAGATTCTAGCATAACTGTTAAGGATGTTCAAAAAGCACCAAATGGTCAAAACCTTCACCAAGTAGTAGTTAAATCAGGAACCTTAACAACGAACGACAAGGTGACAGCTGAGGTTGATGCTGAAAACCGTGTGAAGATTATTAAAAACCATACAGCAACCCATTTGTTACACCAAGCCTTAAAAGACGTTCTAGGCGAACATGTGAACCAAGCTGGTTCCCTTGTAGAACCAGATCGTCTCCGCTTTGACTTTTCGCATTTTGGTCAAATTAAACCAGAAGAACTTGAACAAGTCGAGAAAATCGTCAATGAAAAAATCTGGAGAAACATCGAGCTTGACATCAGCTTAAAGCCAATTGCTGAAGCAAAAGAAATGGGGGCAATGGCTCTTTTTGGAGAAAAATATGGTGATATTGTCCGTGTAGTAAGGGTTGGCGATTATAGCCTAGAGCTTTGCGGCGGCTGCCATGTTCCAAATACATCTGTGATAGGGTTGTTTAAAATTATTTCTGAAGGCGGAATTGGTGCTGGAACGAGAAGGATTGAAGCGGTAACCGGGGAGTCAGCTTACAAATCATTAAATGAGCAAGTGAGCTTGTTAAAGGATGCAGCTGAGAAGCTAAAAACCAATCCGAAAGAAATCGTTAACCGAATTGATAGTTTATTGCTAGAAATTAAACAACTTCACAGAGAAAACGAATCACTTGCAACAAAACTTGGAAATATCGAAGCTGGAAATCTCGTATCAAAGGCGAAAGAAATTGATGGCGTAACAGTGTTAGCAGCAAATGTTCAAGGTGCTGATATGAATAACTTAAGAAATATGGCTGATGATTTGAAGCAAAAACTGGGCTCGGTCGTAATTGTTCTGGGTAGTGCCCATGAAGGAAAGGTTAACTTAATTGCAGCAGTTACCAAGGATTTAATTGAAAAAGGTTATCATGCTGGAAAGTTAATCAAAGAAGTTGCTTCTCGCTGCGGCGGCGGCGGCGGCGGTCGTCCTGACATGGCTCAAGCAGGTGGTAAGGATCCGGAAAAATTGGATGCTGCACTTCAATTCGTTGATGAATGGGTAAAATCCATTTGATAATAGGACAAAGTAGTGTAAAATGTAGGTAACTAAGCTAAAAAGCGGAAGTGCCCAGGCGCTTCCGCTAGACAATACAATTCTCTCCTCAAATAAAAAGCGAGGTGTATGCAATGAGCTCATTTGACAAAACGATGCGATTTAATTTTCCTGAAGAACCGTTTGAGCATGATATAAATGACGTTCTTCTTCAAGTTTATGAAGCTTTGCAGGAAAAAGGCTACAATCCGATCAACCAAATTGTTGGTTATCTTTTATCAGGAGATCCTGCCTATATTCCGCGTCATCGCGATGCCCGCAATATTATTCGCAAACTTGAACGAGATGAAATTATTGAAGAATTAGTGAAATCCTATCTAAAACAACAGCGAGAGGGTTAGTGAATGCGCGTATTGGGTTTAGATGTAGGCACTAAGACAGTCGGTGTCGCTTTAAGCGATGAATTTGGCTGGACTGCCCAGGGCCTTACAACTCTCAAAATCAATGAAGAAAAAAATGTGTTTGGTTTTGAGGAAATTGGTCAATTAATAAAAGAGTATCAAGTAGATACGGTTGTCATCGGTCTGCCTAAGAACATGAACGGGACGATTGGACCGCGCGCAGAAGCGAGTATGCAATATGCAAGAGAAATTGAAAGTAAATTTGCAGTGCCAACTGTTCTTTGGGATGAGCGTCTAACAACAATGGCAGCTGAGCGCGTATTACTTGAAGCCGATGTGAGTCGGAAAAAACGTAAGAAAGTAATTGATAAGATGGCTGCAGTGATGATCCTGCAAGGCTATCTGGATAGTAAAAATTAATGAGGTGAAGAAATGGCACACGATCACGAACACGAACATGATGAAGAACAATTTATTACACTGGTAGACGAAAATGGTAACGAACAATTACATGAAGTGCTTTTTACTTTTGATTCTGATGAGTTCGAAAAATCTTATGTATTCTTTTATCCTGTAGGATCTTTTGATGATGATGAAGAAGATGTTGATATTCATGTTTACGCTTATATTCCTACGGAAGATGGCGGATATGGTCCGTTATTGCAAATTGAAACGGACGAGGAATGGGACATGGTTGAAGAAGTGTTCAATACCTTCAATGAGGACCAAGAAGCGGAAGAAGAATAGAATATGGATAAACCGGCTGATTTAATAGCCGGTTTTTTTTTTTGGTCTTTACTGTATTAAAAACTGACAAATTTATTGTTAAATTGACATTTTTCTTACTATGTGCTGAAATAATTAAGATGTCTATTTTTTTAATGTTACACATTAATAGTTTATAAAACCTAGATATGCGTTGGTATAAAGGGAAGGGGGAGTCAAATGACAACAGACAAAAAAGATGTTATCCGTAAAAAAATGCTTGAACATCAAAACGAAGCAAAAGTTGTCAGAAAAATTGTTTTGATTATTTCAATTTTATTGCTATTATTAATAGTCTTAATTAGCGGTGGAGGATATTTGTACATAGAATCAGCACTTAATCCTGTTGACGCAGGTAGTAAGAAACTGAAAACAGTGGATATTCCGATTGGCTCATCAGTCACAGGTATCGGCGAAAAGTTAGAATCAAGTGGGATCATAAAAAGTGCAAAAGTATTTAAATATTATGTAAAGCTAAAGAATGAAGGCGGGTTTATGGCAGGGGAGTATCAACTAAGTCCTTCCATGGATGTCCCTGAAATCGTTAGCCGTCTAAAAACCGGTAAGGTACTGGCTAAGGCCAGTTTCAAAATTACCATTCCTGAAGGAAAACAACTGAAAGAAATTGCAGCCATGATGGCGAAAGCAACCAAACAGAAGGAAGATGTTGTTTTTAATAAATTAAATGACAAAGAATTTATTAAAACGCTAATGGCTAAATATCCGGATATATTAACCGAGGAAATCTTAAATTCTTCAGTAAAATATCCACTGGAAGGTTATTTATTCCCGGCGACCTATCCGTTCTACAAACATAATCCCTCTGTTGAAGAAATGGTCACTGCTATGCTTGATAAAACCCGGACGATTGTATCTGCCTATTCAGAACAAAGTAAGAAAAAAAAGCTATCTGTTCATCAACTATTAACCATGGCCTCATTGGTTGAAGAGGAAGCGACCGAAAAAGCGGACCGTAAAACGATTGCGAGTGTTTTTTATAATCGGATCGAAAAGGGTATGATGCTCCAAACCGATCCAACCGTTCTCTATGCTCAAGGGAAACACAAGGAAAGGGTGTTATATGAAGATCTTGAAGTGGATTCACCATATAACACATACCAAAATACTGGTCTGCCTCCAGGTCCAATTGCCAATGCCGGAAAATCTTCGATTGAAGCATCACTTGAGCCTGAGAAGACTGACTATTATTATTTCTTGGCAACGGCAGATGGTGATGTAATTTTTACAAAAACTCTGGAAGAGCATAATAAGGAAAAAGCAAAGCATATTACAAGTAAAAATTAATTGCATTACGGAGGAAATGTTATCATTCCTCCGTTTTTCTATTGAAATATTATACTGATCTATGTTAAAATAGTTCAAGTGTTTTAATAAATGATCCATAGCGTAACTCACAGTAAGTTAACCTGGCCATAGCTGCCTGGAACGCATTATGTCGGAATTCTACCCGTTAATGCTGAAGATTACTGTGAACGCTATTTTTTCATGTCTAAATAGTTTTATCTATAGAGATAATAAAAGTATTTGACTTAGAGAATTGCTAGCCCAAACGCAATTCTTATTAGGGATAGAGGTGAGGGCAGCTTGTTAAATGAGAAGCTGCATTCTTATATTGAAGGTCTTATTTCTGAACGAAATCTATTGTTTACAGAAATGGAAAACTATGCGAGTGTTCATAATGTTCCTATTATGGAACTGTCAGGTATAGAAACGATGCTGCAATTATTACGAATTCACGATTCAAAGAAAATACTTGAGGTGGGAACAGCGATAGGTTATTCTGCTTTACGAATGGCAGAGGCACTCCCAAATGCCCAAATTGTTACAATCGAGCGCGATGTGGACCGTATACACTTGGCTGAACAGTTTATCAGTCGTTCGGAACATAGTCATCAAATCACTTTAATCAAGGGTGATGCACTAGAGGTTGAGGATGCCGTAAGTGGACATGCCTCTTTTGACGCGATTTTTATTGATGCAGCGAAAGGTCAATATAAAAAGTTTTTTGAAATCTATTCTAAATATCTAACAGATAATGGTCTAATTATTACCGATAATGTTTTGTTTAAAGGCCTGGTTGCAGAACCTGTAATTGAAACAAAAAGAATACGTAATCTCGTCAAAAAGATAGATGAATTTAACCAATGGTTAATGAATCTTCCAGATTTTGATTCTGTTATACTGCCCGTCGGGGACGGGGTTGCGATAAGCAAAAGGAGAGGTGATAGGATATGAAAAAATCAGAATTACTGGTAACTCCTTTGACTGTCAATGATATCTTGCCATTATGTGAAGCTGGTGCAGACGCGTTTGTGGTCGGTGAACAACGGTATGGCTTACGACTTGCAGGGGAATTTAACCGAGAAGATGTCCAAAAGGCGATCGAACTAGCCCACTCAAAAGGGAAAAAAGTATATGTGGCCATGAATGCGATTTTTCATAATGAAAAAATTGAAGAGCTCGGCGATTATATTCAATTTGTATCAGCAGCAAAGGCTGATGCGATAATTTTTGGTGATCCTGCCGTTTTAATGACGGCAAGAGAAGTTGCCCCAGATATGAAACTGCACTGGAGCACCGAAACAACAGGAACAAACTGGTACACTTGTAATTATTGGGGTAGAAAAGGTGCGAAACGGGCAGTGTTAGCACGAGAAATTAATATGGATGCGATCGTTGAAATGAAAGAAAATGCGGAAGTGGAAATCGAAGTGCAGGTTCACGGCATGAGCTGTATGTTCCAATCCAAACGTTCGCTGCTAGGAAATTATTATGAGTACCAAGGAAAAGTAATGGAAATTGAAAATCGAAATATGCAAGAAAACATGTTTTTACATGATAAGGAACGAGAAAATAAATATCCAATCTTTGAAGACGAAAACGGTACACATATTATGAGTCCAAATGATATTTGTATCATTGATGAACTTCAAGAGATGCTTGAAGTGGGTGTCGACTCTTTTAAAATCGACGGAATCCTAAAAAGCGGTGAATATATTCTTGCAGTAACAAAGGCTTACCGTGAAGCAATTGATTTGTTTAGCGAAGATCCGGACGCTTATGATGATAAAAAGGACGAGTTGTTAGCGGCAGTTGAAGAAATTCAGCCGGCCAATCGTTCATTAGATACAGGATTTTATTTCAAAGAGACGGTTTATTAGGAGGGGTTCAGCTGTGAATACAGTTAAAGATAAGATTTCTGAAATTATCGACGGAAAACGTGTCATTGTAAAGAAGCCGGAACTCCTTGCACCAGCAGGTAATCTTGAAAAATTAAAAATTGCTGTCCATTATGGTGCAGATGCCGTTTTTATCGGCGGCCAAGAATATGGACTTCGTTCAAATGCCGATAACTTTACCTTCGAAGAAATGAAGGAAGGCGTGGAGTTTGCGAGAGAATACGGAGCAAGAATTTACGTGACCACCAACATTTTCGCTCATAATGAAAATTTGGACGGTTTAGATGAATATATACTTGGGTTGAAGGAAACTGGGATTGCTGGAATAATTGTCGCTGACCCGTTAATTATTGAAACTTGCCGTCGTCTTGCTCCGGAAATTGAAATCCATATAAGCACACAGCAATCACTCTCCAACTGGAAAGCTGCCCAGTTTTGGAAAGAGGCAGGGGCAGAACGTGTTGTCTTGGCACGTGAAGTAAGTGCAGAAGAAATTAGAGAAATGAAAGAAAAGGTCGATGTTGAGATTGAAACCTTTATTCATGGGGCGATGTGTATTGCCTATTCCGGACGTTGTACATTGAGCAACCATATGACTGCAAGGGATTCGAACCGTGGTGGCTGCTGTCAATCATGCCGCTGGGATTATGACCTTTACAAGTTAGAAGGCAGCAACCAGGAAGTTGCCCTTTATGAAGAAGGTGACGCACCGTTTGCAATGAGCCCGAAGGATCTTAATCTAATTCAAGCCATTCCACAAATGATCGAACTAGGTATCGATAGTTTGAAAATCGAAGGCCGAATGAAATCGATTCATTATATCGCAACAGTTGTCAGTGTTTATCGTAAAGTGATCGATGCCTATTGCGCGGATCCTGAGAATTTTGTCATTCAGAAAGACTGGCTATTGGAACTCGACAAATGTGCAAACCGGGAAACGGCTCCTGCATTTTTTGAAGGTGTGCCAGGGTATAAAGAGCAAATGTTTGGTAATCATAGCAAGAAGACAAATTTTGAATTTGTAGGCCTTGTTCTGAATTATGACGAAGAAACAAAAATGGTTACACTTCAACAACGTAATCATTTTAAACCAGGGGAAGAAGTAGAGTTTTTCGGACCTGAAATTCAAAACTTTACCCATGTCATTGATAAAATCTGGGATGAAAAAGGTATTGAATTGGACGCAGCAAGACATCCACTTCAAATTGTACAATTTAAAGTGGACAAACCGGTCTACCCTAACAACATGATGCGAAAGGAGAACTAGCATGAAGCGCAAACCCGTTGTTATTGGTGTAACCGGCGGCTCCGGCTCCGGAAAAACCAGTGTAACAAAAGCAATTTATGAAAGTTTGAAAGATCATTCCATTTTGGTGCTAGAACAGGATTATTATTATAAGGACCAGAGTGATTTACCATTTGAAGCGCGTTTAAAAACAAATTACGATCATCCACTTGCCTTTGATAACGACTTACTGATCGAACATATCGAAAAGCTTTTACGCTATGAGACGATTCAAAAACCGGTTTATGATTATTCAATTCACACCCGTTCTGACAAAGTGATTCCAGTTCAACCCCAAGATGTTATTATTTTAGAGGGAATCTTAGTACTTGAGGACGAGCGGCTCCGGAATTTAATGGACATCAAGTTGTACGTTGATACAGATGCTGATTTAAGAATAATCCGCCGGTTGACTCGTGATATTAGAGATCGCGGTCGGACGTTTGATTCTGTCATTGACCAATACTTAAATGTTGTTCGTCCGATGCATAACCAATTTATTGAGCCTACGAAACGATATGCAGATATTATAATCCCTGAAGGCGGCCATAACCATGTGGCGATTGATTTAATGGTCACAAAAATTCAAACAATTCTTGAACAAAAGTCAATTTTATGAAACAATAGCAAAAGAAAAGTCTAAATAGAAAAATTCAGACTGGAAAAATTATTTTTGTTGCGCGCCCTTTTATTAAAGGACGCGCTACTATCTATTATGCTGATTGGCATAATATTACATATTTTACATACACAATTCATAATGACTAGAAGGAGTGAGGGTTTTGGCAACAGAGAAAGTATTTCCAATGACACAAGCAGGTAAAGAAAAACTTGTCCAAGAACTTGAATACTTAAAATCAGTGAAACGTAAAGAAGTGGTTGAAAGAATTAAAATCGCAAGAAGCTTCGGGGATTTATCTGAAAACTCTGAGTATGATTCTGCGAAAGAAGAACAGGCTTTTGTTGAAGGGCGTATAACAACTTTAGAAAATATGGTTCGCAATGCGAAGATTATTGCAGAGGCCGCTATGGCGAGTGACTCTGTAACATTAGGAAGTTCCGTTACATTTGTTGAGCTCCCAGATGGGGATGAAGAAACGTATTCCATTGTTGGAAGCGCTGAAGCTGATCCATTTGAAGGGAAGATATCAAACGATTCACCAATCGCCAAAAGCCTTTTAGGTAAAAAAGTAGGCGACCAAGTATCGGTTCAAACTCCCGGCGGTGAAATGAGCGTCCGTATCGTCAGTATAAAATAATCGAAATTATAACTATTCTTTTGAATATTGTTTGAAATAAGAAAACCTCGTCAAAACTTTTGACGAGGTGTTTTTTATGTGGCGAAGACGAGCCATCGGGTGGCTTATTATTTCTATTACAGGTTTGTTGTTGCTTTTAGTACGTTTAATGCAAATTCAGTTAATTGAGACAGAAACCTTTTCTAAACATAACGTAAATTTACTTGAAGAAAGTGTCAAACAAAGAACTCAAGAACTGGTAATTGATAATGGCAGAGGTAACTTTCTTGACCGAAATGGTGCAATGCTCACGCATAAAAAGGTGGCAGTTCTCGTCCTTTTTCCCTTTTTAAAAAAAATGGATTGGGAGACCGACAGGGTTTCAAGTATTTCTGGAATACCAGTAACCGTCCTTAAAATGGCTGTTGAAGGGGCGAAAAAGCCTTTTGCCTATGGTGACCCTGAACCATATGAACTTACTAGTTCACAAATGGAAAGAATCAATAGCTTAAAAATACCTGGTGTATTTGCGATAGAAAAAAAGTTTGAACGTGCCCAAGTTCCAGCAGAACAGTTGCTTGGGATGACAGGTGAAAATTCTAAAGAGTTAAAGAAGCGATATCCGAGTAAGGAATTGTCGGAGAAAACCTTAATTGGCGTGTCAGGGCTGGAGGAAAGTTTCGATGAATTCCTGCTCCCTGAAGGTAAATCAAAGCTGGTTTATCATGTAGACGGCGGTGGTGCACCGCTTTTTGGAATTAATGTAAGATATGTAGATCCGGCAAATCCGTTTTATCCTGTCAATATTCGGACAACCCTGGATAGGACACTTCAGCAAAAAGCGGAGAATTTAGTTGACCACTATCAGATAAAAAAAGGGGGCTTGGTTCTCCTTAATATTCAGGATAATAGCGTGTTGTCACTTGTTTCGCGGCCAACGATTAATAAAAATGACCCCTACAATGGTGCTGGAATGACAAATATGATGTTGAAACAACAGATAATGGGCTCAGTTTTCAAAACGGTTGTAGCGGCTGCGGCCATAGACCATAATCTTGATGACCCGAAGCGTCTATTTGATTGCAGTAAGAAAATCAATGGTAAACCAGAGTTAATATACAATTATGGAATGTTGGATTTCACGAATAGCTTTGCAAGGAGTTGTAATCGTACCTTTGGAGAGCTAGCTAGTGAATTACAAAAAATGAATCCCAACCTTTTAGAAGATTATGCAGAAAAATTGTCGCTTACCGGTTCGGTTGGCTGGCATGGGGATATTTATCATACGAATGATTTTAAACAGCTAGCGGATGAGGATAAAGGAAGAGTGTTTCTTTCTGAGGACGCTAGGAAGGACGCTAATTTCGCCGCTATGTCCGGAATTGGACAACATGAAGTACGGGCTACCCCTTTAGCCGTCGCTAATATGATGGCGACGATCGCAAGAGGTGGTGAAAAAGAGATGGTTAGGGCCGTATCAAAAATTGAATACAAAAACGGTACGACGATGGTTAATTTTCCGGAGCAAAGCTTAAAGGGAGATACCATTTCTCCCTATACCGCGATGAAGTTGCAAAAGTTATTGCGGGAAGTTGTCTTGAACCCGAACGGCACAGGAAGATGGTTTAAGGACTTGCCTTATGAGGTTGCAGGAAAATCAGGCACAGCTGAAACAGGAAAATACGAAGCAAGCAGGCAGTTGCATAATAAATGGTTCGCTGGTTATTTTCCTTACGAGAATCCGAAATATGTACTTGTGGCAGTGAATTTGGATGTACTAGATTCAGAGGGCGGGGTAAATTTGTTGTTTGCTGATATGGTTAAAATGCTGTATGAAAAGGATAAAGGGATGCAATAGGTAATGTTTTTTCCTTCAAGTTCTCATAAAATCATGTTAGAATATTGAGAGTCTATAAATGTCTGGCTCCTGTACCAAGGGGAGCTTCCGTATTTTATTTTAGGAGGGAATTAATTTGACTAATGATTTGAATTCTAATTCGCGTTCAGGTTACCGTACGAAAAGAAAAAAGACCAATATCGTCTTAAATAGTTTAATCATCGTTGTGCTCTTACTAATTATTTTTGTCGCATATAATATCTTTGCTACTGGAAATGACAATGCATCCCCAAAAAAGGAAAGTACAAAAACAGTGCAAAAGGAAAATAAAGATGAACAAAAAGAGTCTGAAACTGTCACTACAAATGACGATGACAATGTAACTGATCCTGCTGCCGAAGAAGAACTAAGTGAAGATGCTGCGACACCAGAGGATTCTTCCACATCGGAGGATACTACGGCACCGGAAGATGCAGATGAATCACAGGCTGTGGTGACAGAGGGAGACGGAAATTCGAATGTGGTAAAAGCAACTGAAAATCCTGCTTGGCAACCTGTTGGTACATCGCAAACAGGCGAGCATACTCCAGTTTATGACGAGTCTTCGGCTGACTGGCAAGAAATGTTGAATGCCATTTCTTATGCAACTGGTTTAGACAAAGGTAATATGACCGTTTATTGGCTGGGAAGAGATAGATCTACCACAAATGGCTCGTTTGGCACCGTCGCTTCAAAAGATAAACAGCAAAAGTTTAATGTATATCTCCAATGGGTTGATGGTCAAGGTTGGAAACCTACCAAGGTGGAAGAACTAGCTGAATTAAATCAGTAATCGATATTGAAAAAACCTCTCGAAATGTTGAGAGGTTTTTTGCGCATTTTAGACATTTCAGGCATTCTCACAACGAAAATATTGACGAATTTGCAAAATATGATAAGTTGGGAACAGGTTTTTCACGAACCCATAGTATACTCATAGGATTGATGTATTCAATTAGGAGTGAATATGTAAGAAGGTGCAGCACATTGTAGCATGCTTTTTTCAAAAGCGGTAGAATAGTGTTTGCGGATACGATGTATAGTTCCGAGGAAGATTATAAGCAGTAAATCTGATAATAATTATGAATACAAGAAAGAGGTCACATTATGAAAATCGCAATCATTGGAGCAATGGAAGAAGAAGTAACTTTACTTAGAGACAATATCGACAATCAAACACAGGAAACTATAGCAGGCTGTGAATTTACCTTTGGAAAAATGCATGGAGTGGATGTCATTCTGCTTCGTTCTGGAATTGGTAAGGTCAACGCTGCCATGTCAACTACTATTCTGCTTGAAAAATATAAGCCTGATTGCATCATCAATACAGGGTCTGCTGGTGGCTTTAATCCTGCACTAAATGTAGGAGATGCCGTTATTTCAACGGAGGTCCGCCATCATGATGTAGATGTAACTGCTTTTGGTTATGAATATGGCCAGGTTCCGCAGTTGCCAGCTGCCTTTTTAGCGGACGAAAAATTAATTACAGTCGCAGAAGCAGCAGCATCAGAACTTGAAAACTTCCAAATTGTCAAAGGCCTAATTGTCACTGGAGATTCCTTTATGGAGGACCCTGTCCGTGTCGATTTTGTCCGGTCAAAATTTCATGACCTGCAAGCCGTCGAAATGGAAGCAGCGGCAATCGCACAAGTAGCACATCGTTTTGGAGTACCTTTTGTCATTATTCGCTCACTTTCTGATATTGCTGGAAAAGAATCTGAAGTTTCTTTTGACCAATTTATCGATAAAGCGGCAACTAATTCTGCGACATTAGTTATGAAAATGGTGGCAGCTTTACGATAGTTAGTAGAGGTGGAAAAATGAAGGTTTACAAAAATGTACATGAACTAATTGGGCATACACCTATTGTCGAGATTACACAATTTCCTTTGTCTGAGGGAGTTCGTATTTTTGCAAAACTAGAATTTATGAACCCTGGAGGCAGTGTAAAAGACCGCCTTGGGATCGAACTGTTAAACGAAGCTTTTTCAAGTGGGAAATTGCAGGCGGGCGGGACAGTTATTGAGCCAACGGCAGGGAATACCGGGATTGGCCTAGCGCTTGCGGCTATAAACAAAGGAATTCAAGTAATATTATGTGTTCCTGAAAAGTTTAGTATCGAAAAGCAAGAGCTGATGAAAGCACTAGGGGCCAAAATCGTTCACACGCCAACAGAAATGGGGATGAAGGGCGCGATTGCAAAGGCTGAGGAGCTTCTAAAAGAAATTCCAGGGTCTTATTGCCCGCAGCAATTTGCCAACCCTACTAACCCCGCTACGTATTATAAAACGCTTGGCCCTGAACTCTGGGATCAAATGGACGGTCAAATTGATATCTTTGTTGCTGGCGCAGGTACAGGCGGAACATTTATGGGGACTGCTCGGTATTTAAAGGACCATAAAAAAGCAGTTAAAACGGTTATCGTTGAACCGGAAGGATCGATTCTAAATGGTGGGGAATCTGGTCCGCATCGGACCGAAGGCATCGGAATGGAATTCTTGCCAGGGTATATGGACCCGGACTACTTTGATGCAATCCATACTGTTCCAGATGCGACAGCCTTTAACCATGTAAAGGAATTAGTTGTAAAGGAAGGACTTCTAGTCGGCAGTTCTTCTGGCGCCGCTTTTTATGCTGCACTTAAAGAGGCAGAAAAGGCAATGCCTGGAACAAATATTGTGGTTATTTTTCCAGACGGCAGTGAGCGTTACTTAAGTAAGAAGATTTTTGAAGGAGGGATTTAGCATGAAAAGAAAAACGCAATTAATTCATGGAGGAATTAGTAACGATCCAGCTACTGGTGCAGTTACCTATCCCATTTATCAAGTGAGTACATTTAAGCAAGAAGGTGTCGGCGGGCATAAAGGCTTCGAATATTCACGAACAGGGAATCCGACCAGACATGCGCTTGAGGAATTGATCAAAGAGCTTGAAGGAGGCAAAGCTGGATTTGCCTTTGGCTCTGGAATGGCAGCCATGACAGCTGTGATGATGCTGTTTAACAGTGGGGATCATGTGATCTTAACTGATGATGTTTACGGCGGCTCGTTTCGGGTAATGACGAAAGTATTGAATCGATTGGGAATTGACTCTACCTTTGTGGATACAAGTAAATCTGAAACGATATTAAGCGCGATTCGACCAAATACAAGAGCCATTCATTTAGAAACACCTACAAATCCGCTTCTAAAGATTACTGATATTGAAGCTGTCGCAAAGCTTGCGAAAGAACATAACCTGTTAACCATAGTTGATAACACGTTTTCGACGCCATATTGGCAAAACCCTATCGAACTTGGGGCGGATATTGTCTTGCATAGTGCCACAAAATACCTTGGTGGGCACAGTGATGTGGTTGCAGGTTTAGCTGTAGTAAATAGTGAAAAGCTTGCTGAGGAGCTCCATTTTGTGCAAAATTCTACTGGTGGGATCTTGGGACCGCAAGATTCATGGCTGTTAATTCGAGGAATTAGAACACTCGGAATTCGCTTGGAAGAGATGGAAGCAAATACGAAAGCAATTGTTGAATTTTTACAAGGGCACACAAATGTAAAAAAAGTTTACTACCCTGGAATTGAAACCCATCCCAATCATCAGATCGCTAAAAAACAAACAAGAGGGTTTGGCGGTATGGTTTCGTTTGATGTCGGGAGTGCCGAAAATGCTGACAAATTACTTAGTAAAGTGAAATATTTTACCTTGGCAGAAAGCCTTGGAGCAGTTGAAAGCTTAATCTCAGTACCTGCAAGGATGACCCATGCTTCAATTCCAGCAGAGCGCAGAGCTGAACTAGGGATTACCGATGGCCTAGTAAGAATCTCAGTAGGCCTAGAAGACGTAGAAGACCTCATTAAAGACCTAGAGAATGCATTAAAATGATTAGGTGTCAGGCACCATGTGAAAAATTCACATGGTGCCTGACACCTTTTTAGGCTTTTGAATTAATTTAAAAAAAGTTTCCACAAAAAGGTTTACAAAGTATTTGTGTATGGATATAATTACCGTAGTAAGTAAAAAATTCCAAAAAGGAGGTCGAGGAAAATGATGTTTACATTAACTGGAGCGATTGCGTTAAACGGTATGGTATCAGCAGCTGGAATGATCGTAACAATTGAATATGAATATCAAACATTCGACCAGTCTGGAATGGATTGCTTAATTTTAAATTAAGTTACTATACATATCCATGCCGCAGGGAGAATGACGCCATGCGGTATTTTTGTGCCTAAAAAACCAGAGCCGCAGGGATACTCTTCTGCGGCCTTTTTGTGCCCTTTTTACGAGCATTTTGGATATGTAAAGCATAAATTGAATTTGTTGCGATTTCACTACAAATGATTACTTAAAGGAGGTGGTTAGTCATGACCCTAAATATATTCTTTTTTTCAATTACGATTAAGAAACGAAAAGTAAGCACGGAAGAAGCTATTCATCAAGAAATGGTTGAGAAGCTCTACGAACAAAACAAAGATCGTCAAGCATCTATGTACCGTGGTATGTAATTAGAAAAAAATTTGCTGATAAGAAAGGTGGTTTTAAATATGTTGTTTTTACTAATGCAAGGTCGTGGCGCTAGTCTCTGGGTTTCGAAGGATACCACCTAGCTAGTCATAAAAAATAGGAGGTAACAATCATGCCGCTGCATATCTTATTATTGTCGCTATTCTTTATACCAAAGAAAAAGGGTCATAATGATATCATATTGAAATCGAATTGCTAATAGCCGTAAGTGTTTGTTAACAAAATCTCCACATTTCCTTAAGCTAGTTACTGTGAAAATATGATAAATTCATATTAGAAAGAACAGGATCTATCTAAGGGGTGGAGAGTATGTTCATGGTTGTGATGGCTATCGTCATTACTGCGGCAATCGGCTGCGTTATTTCAGCTGAAATTAGTGTTGAATAGAAAGTAAGCATCGACCAAGATATTTGGTCGATGCTTTTATTTTTTCATCTTATTTAGATTCAAGTCAAAGCCAAGAATTCATCAATATCATTAATTAATATAGTTATTTTTCGAAAAATTATATATTACGATTCCCGAAGGAGGAAATGCAAATCTGGCTAGACGAGTAAATTAATATTTTCGTCATATTTCTTGTTTATTCGTATGTAGTATAATTTAATCCTAGATCTAATATGCGGGAGAGGAAACTAGTGAAAAAAATACTGCTCGTTGATGATGAAACAAGAATGTTAGATTTACTTTCTCTTTATTTAACTCCCAAAGGGTATAACTGCATTAAAATGTCTTCCGCTCTCAAGGCAATTTGTTACTTGGAAAAGGAGAAAGCAGATATAATCTTGTTAGATGTTATGATGCCCGAAATGGACGGGTGGGAAGCATGTAAGGAGATTCGAAAAAACTGGGACATCCCGATCATTATGCTAACCGCACGCAGTGAAAAAAATGATATTGTTAAAGGCCTAAAAATGGGTGCTGATGATTATATTTCTAAACCATTCGACGAAGAGGAGTTAACTGCTCGTATCGATGCTGTCTTAAGAAGACAAGCAGGTCATCCAGTATTCATTGACTTTAATGGTCTTTCATTAAACGAGGGTTCTTTTGATGTTTCATACAAGAATCAGCATATACCTGTCACACCAAAGGAATTTTCTTTATTAGCGCTTTTACTAAAGAATCATAACAAAGTGTTTACCCGGGAACATCTATTGACGACGATATGGGGCTATGCCGCTCCAACAGAAGACCGGACGATTGATTCCCATGTTCGGAATTTACGGGATAAATTACGAAAAACAGGATTTCCTGTTGACGATTATTTGACAACCGTATGGGGACTGGGGTATAAGTGGATGGATAAGGATTCATAAATGAATACCTCATAGTTTAATATGGAGGGAAAAAAGTGAAGATTACAATGAAAGTCTATCTTGCTATTTTGACAGGAATCATGCTGATTTTGGCCTCAGGCTGCACAAATAAAAGCCAAGAACAGAAACCTGAAAAGGAAAAGATAGCAAAAGTAAACTTTGATATTATCCAGGCGAAATCATTAAAAGTAGGTCAGATTCTTGGTATTGGCTTTCCAGGAAATGATTTTGCATTGTACGTAGCTACAGATGACGGCCTAAAAATGTATAATGGTTCTGAATGGTATGAAACAACAACGAACCAACATGATTACTTTGGCTTTCAAGCTATAAGTGCTGGTTTTATCGCGAGCGGTCAACCTCAAAAAGGATCGGGTCTTAAGGACCCACTCGGTGTAATTCAGAGTGTTGATAAAGGACAAACCCTCAAGAAATTATCCTTTTATAATCAGTCGCTGTTCCATTTCGTGGGTGCGAGTTTTTCAGGAAAGGGTCTTTATGTAATTAACGAAGAACCTAATGGAAAACTGGGTCAAGGCGTGAATTATTCTCTGGATAATGGTGCGACGTGGAAAAAAAGTGCATTAAAGGCTTTTAACGCTGATTCATTTGGAATGATCGCGGTTCATCCGAAAAATGGCAATATCATCGCGATGTCGACAAGGTCTGGTATTTTTTATTCGACCGACAATGGGAACACCATGAAGCAGATTACAGATCCATTTATGGTTACTGCACTTTCATTTAGTGGAGACTCGATTTTATTTTCAAGTGTGGAAAACGAAAAAGTACTTTTAAAAACAATCAATCCTGCAACTGGAGAACAAAAGAATATCGCTTTCCCATTCCTTGATTATGATAATCCAATTACTTATTTAGCGATTAATCCAAGAGATCCGAACCAAATCGCCTTCACTACTTATAAGAATGATGTATATGAATCTATTGATGGTGGAATGAAGTGGAATAATCCTTTACAAAATGGAAAAACAGAGCTGCAATAAACCACGGCTCTGTTTTATTATGTTATTTTTTTTTCTTCTCTTTTTCGGCTCGATAGAATTCATGGAACATTTTCATTAAGGCACGTTTTTCAATCCTTGAAACATAACTTCGTGATATTCCTAATTCTTTGGCAATCTCCCGTTGTGTTTTTTCTTTTTGTAGGTCAAGTCCAAATCGCCCGATGATTACTTCCTTTTCTCGGTCATCCAGCACTTCAATATATTTTTTCACTTTCTCCAGCTCCATGTTCAGCTGAATCGTATCAATCACATCTTCTGATTCTGATTTAAGCACATCGATTAATGATATTTCGTTTCCTTCCTTATCTTGACCAATTGGATCATGCAAGGAAACATCTTTTTTTGTTTTCTTAAGAGCTCGTAAATGCATTAAAATTTCATTCTCAATACAACGTGCGGCATAGGTGGCGAGCTTTGTTCCTTTCCCCTCGGAGTAACTCTCAATCGCTTTAATTAACCCAATGGTTCCAATTGATATTAAATCTTCCGAATCCTCCCCAGTGTTTTCGAATTTTTTTACTATATGCGCGACCAATCTTAGGTTGTGTTCAATTAACATATTGCGCGCATGGGAATCTCCCTCTGCCATCAATCGAAGATATTTTCTTTCTTCTGCGGCAGATAGGGGTTGAGGAAAGGCATTATTTTTTACATAGGAAACAAGAAATAAGAATTCCTTCATTAAATATCCGAGAGCTGTTAAGATTCCAGACATCCACATCTACCCCCGTCTTTTTTGGCTTATTCGCCTATTATTAATTCCTATGAAGGAAAAGGGAAATTGTGTCTGTCCATAAACTTTTTTATTTAAGTAGGAATTTTATTATAAAAGCCTCTTTATACTTGGCTGTTGATTTCCGCTTCAATCAACATGTGCCAAAATCAATAATAACCTTTAAAACATCCTTATAAAAAAAGCATCAACCATGGACTGATTGATGCTTTCTTGCTATTTCTATACTTTTTTCAGTTTAAATGGACTGACCATTAGGAATGATAGAATGATGATGATAAATAAGAATGTTTGGGAAGGGATATAGGGAATGGCTAAAAAGCTTAAGGTTGCCAAGCACCCTGCTGCTGTAATTGGTAGACCAGTAAAATAGCCATTGCTTTCCGTTATATTGAAGCGTGCTAATCTGAAGGCGCCACAACCGATGTAGAAAACCGTAAAAAATGAACCCGGTCCGCCAAATTCATGTAAAATTCCTTGATATAGTAATAGTGCAGGTGCCACGCCAAATGATATAATATCACTCATGGAATCCAATTGTTTTCCTAACTCGGATTCAATATTAAATTTTCGTGCAATCATGCCGTCAAAACGATCGGCCAATGCGGCAATAAAAATTAACAGCAGGCTTAATCTCAAATTCCCATGAAGTCCGAATACAATGGCAAAACCGCCCAATGATAAGTTTGTTAAAGTGATAACATTAGCTGTTTGTGATTTAAGTTTTTTTATTGTTTGATCTAGTACGTCTAATAAAAACATGCTCCACACCACTCCTTTCTTACAAGCCGGAAGGTAAATCAATTTCTTACATTCATTCTATATTATTTAATTTTAAGCGTTTTATGTCTTTTCGTAAAGAGTATTTTTACACTATTTGGGGGTAGTTAGATGATCCAAAGCTTTTATCGTCTATTGATTGAGTTAACAAATGGAAGGTGGACATCAGGAATTTTAAGAAGGTTTGCTCGTTCACATGTCAGTCGTTTCGTGGTACCATCCTTTGCAAAGATTTATCATTTAAATCAAGAAGAAATGGAGAAGGGCTTATCAGAATATCCTACTCTTCATGATTTATTTGTCAGGACATTGAAAAAGGATGCAAGAGAAATTGATAAAGGTGAGAATTCAGTTGTCAGTCCGGTGGATGCGGTTATCGAAGATGTGGGTCCGATTAAAGAGACGAGTGATATTCATGTCAAAGGAAAGACGTATTCAATTGAAGAAATGCTGGGAAACCCACAACTGTTAGCCAAGTATTTAAATGGTACATACATGATTCTTTATTTAAGCCCAAGTCATTATCATCGTATTCACAGCCCTGTCAATGGAATCGTCACCAAACAATGGACGCTTGGTTCAAAATCATATCCAGTCAATAAGCTGGGGCTAAAATATGGGGTTAGAACACTCGCCAAGAATTATCGAGTTATAACTGAAGTGAAAACGGATTATGGGCATGTTGCAATCGTGAAGGTTGGGGCTATGTTTGTTAATTCAATTGAAACCACACACAAGGGATCAGAATTAGTGAAGGGCGGCGAAATGGCTTATTTTAGTTTTGGTTCGACCGTAGTCCTGTTATTCGAAAAAGATATTTTTCAAATGGATTCAAACGTTCAGACACCTAAGGACATTAAGGTTGGAGAAAAACTTGGGGTTTTGAGAAATCAGTAACGAAAAACAGCCTCAGAGACTTGGGCTTGAGGCTGACAAAAAGAAAAGCCCTAATAGGGCTATTGCTAATTTTATGATGACATTTTTATTTTATGGTATAAGGAGCGTCTGAGCATTTCTGACTCAATAAGTCCTATAAAATCAGGGCTTAAGTTTAATTCTCTTGCTTTAAAATATGACTCAATTAATAATTCATCTGACAGTTTCCGCACGGCAGAATCCACCTCCGATTTGAAAATAAATTGTTCTAATATATGAATCATAAGCATAAAATGGTATGTTCAATTGGTGTACCCTAAATCTACCAAATTTATTCCTATAGAACAATCGTTCTAACTATCCACAGGTTCTGGTGGATAACTTGTGATTACTTTGTTTATAAAATGATGAAATGTGTATGATTCAATGGGTATAATGTTAATAACTTTATCCACAACGGTGTGAAATGAAGATATTTGTCGAAAAATTTTTTGATTTTTTTAATCTCATCCTATTTTAGAAAGATTTAGGCGCTCTTATAAAAAGCAATAATATTTTAAAATCATGTATTATCAGTTTTTGATGAATAATAAGACTATAAACAAATTACATTTAATCTTTGAAACAAAGGTTAAAATTGGTTATGATTGTACAAGAAAAAAATATTGAACGATTATATTTAGAATTCAATGAGGTGTAAGCTTAGTGCTAAAACAATTTTTACCGAATGAACATGTTAAAAGCATTCTTGATATATCCGCTGAACAGTTGAATGCAAAAGGGATTAAGGGGATCATTACTGATTTGGATAATACGTTAGTGGAATGGGATCGTCCCAATGCCACTCCTCAATTAATCAAATGGTTTGATGAAATTCGAAAACATAATATCCTCGTGACAATTGTTTCTAATAATAATGAAGAACGTGTCAAAGCCTTTTCTGATCCTTTAAAAATCCCCTTTATTTTTAGGGCTAGGAAGCCGTTTGCCATTGCCTTTCACAAGGCCATTTCACAAATGGGAATTAAAAAAGAAGAGGCAGTGGTAATTGGAGATCAGTTACTGACAGATGTACTTGGCGGGAACCGGGGTGGTTTTCATACGATCCTGGTTGTCCCTGTTGCACAGACTGACGGATTTTTTACAAAATTTAACCGCTTTGCCGAGAGAAGAATTTTAAATTGGTTTCGAAAAAAAGGTATGCTTCAATGGGAGGATTAATGTGTGAGTGAACATCAACATATTTGTATGGGTTGTGGAGTAAAGGTCCAAACAGAAAACCCAGAGGAACTAGGATACGCCCCAACATCGGCCTTGGAAAAAGAAATGATTATTTGCCAGCGATGTTTTCGTCTAAAGCACTATAATGAGGTTCAGGATGTTAGCTTAACCGACGATGATTTTTTAAAAATATTAAATGAAATGGGAAAGTCAGATGCCTTAATCGTGATGATTGTTGACATTTTTGATTTTAATGGCAGCTGGCTTCCAGGTTTACACCGTTTTGTAGGAAGCAATAAAGTGCTTCTTGTTGGAAACAAGGTGGATTTATTGCCTAAATCTGTGAAGCATAGTAAGCTAATTCACTGGATGAAGCATGAAGCCAAAGAACTGGGGTTAAAGCCGGAAGATGTATTCCTTGTAAGTGCTGCGAAAGGCTTATTTGTTAAAGAAACGGCGGCGGCCATTGATGAACACCGAAATGGTAAAGACGTCTATGTGGTTGGGTGTACTAATGTTGGAAAATCTACGTTTATCAATCGAATCATTAAAGAAGTAACAGGAGAATCCGATGTTATTACCACCTCCCATTTTCCGGGAACGACGTTGGATATTATCAAAATTCCACTTGATGATGAAAAATCATTAATTGATTCGCCAGGTATTATCAACCATCATCAAATGGCGCATTATGTTGATAAGAGGGATTTAAAAATTATCACCCCCAAAAAAGAAATCAAGCCAAAAGTGTTTCAATTGAATGAAGGACAAACCTTATTCTTTGGCGGCTTGGCCCGCTTTGATTATATTAGTGGCGGCCGAAGATCCTTTGTTTGTTATGTTTCCAATGAATTGAATATTCACAGGACCAAAATCGAGAATGCGGACGAACTCTATGAAAAGCATGTGGGGGAAATGCTGACACCGCCTCGTATGGAACAATTAGAATCTTTTCCTGAGCTTGTGAAACAGGAATTTATTGTGAAAGAAGCAAAAACGGATATCGTTTTCTCAGGACTTGGTTGGATTACCGTAAATGAGGCGGGTGCAAAAGTAGCGGCTTATGTACCAAAAGGTGTACAAGCATTAATTCGAAAATCCTTAATATAAATAGATATCTTTAAGGTCAGGTTTTCACGTGCTGACATGGGTGGGGGGAATTCAGATGAAGAAATTATTTGCTGTTTTGGGGAATCCAATCGGACATAGTATGTCTCCGGTTATGATCAATGATTTATTTTCATTTTATAATATTGATGCAGCCTATCTGCCATTTCAAGTTAAGGAAGTGGATTTACATGATGCTGTCAAGGGATTAAAAGCGCTGGGCGTCAGTGGATTTAATGTAACTGTACCGCATAAAAGTAAAATCATTCCCTTTCTGGATGGCATAGATGAATTGGCCGCGAACATCGGGGCTGTGAATACCGTTGTAAATGAAAACGGTCAACTAATTGGCTATAACACAGATGGCCCTGGTTTTCTAAAAGGCTTAAATGCTTTTCTGACTAAAATAACAGACCAAAAGGTTCTGATTATTGGAGCAGGCGGGGCTGCGAGAGCCATCTATTTAACTTTGGCAAAGGAAAACCCGCTCGTCTTGAACATTGCCAATCGCACGATAGAGAAAGCCTGGGAACTAATCAAAGAATGTCCTTATTCAGTTTTTTCTAGTGCTTGTTCGTTTGAAGAGGCAAGTGAATCATTAGGGGAATATGATTTAGTTATTCAAACGACACTGATTGGCATGTCCCCAAAAATTAATGAGCAGCCATTCCCACTAAATAAAATAAGGAATCAAACCGTCTTTTGTGATATCATATACAATCCGCTTGAAACGCAATTTTTACAAGAAGCGCGTCTTAATGGAGCAAGCATCCAAAACGGGATAGATATGTTTGTATATCAGGGAGCACTTGCTTTTGAAAAATGGACGGGAATTTTCCCTGATGTGGAAAGAATGAGAGATAATGTGTTAAAACAATTAGGAGGAAGAACATGTTAACAGGTAAGCAAAAAAGTTTTTTACGTTCAAAGGCGCACCACCTAGATCCTATTTTTCAAGTAGGTAAAGGTGGAGTAAACGAAAATATGATTAAACAAGTAGCTGATGCACTTGAAGCTAGAGAGCTATTTAAAGTCAGCATTTTGCAAAATTGTGAAGAAGATAAAACGGCCGTTGCTGAGCAGTTAGCTGAAGGTACGGGTGCAGAAATTGTTCAACTTATCGGAAATACCATTGTCCTTTATAAAGAGTCTGTGGAAAAGAAAACAATTAAACTTCCATAATTGAATGTATAAGGAGACGATCGCATGTTGAAGGTGGGAATATTGGGAGGAACCTTTGATCCTCCGCATTATGGACATCTTTTAATTGCAAATGAGGTTCTTTCCACTCTTCAGCTTGATGAAATTTGGTTTATGCCAAACCAAGAGCCTCCCCATAAGAGAAAATCAGAATCGATTAAAAATGAAGATCGCCTGCAAATGCTGGAATTAGCAATCGGTGGAAATGCTGCTTTTCGAGTGGAAACGATTGAACTTCATAGGCAAGGCCCTTCTTATACAGTTGATACCATGAAGATGATTAATGACCAGTATCCTGACCATCAGTTTTTCTTTATTATTGGGGCGGATATGATTGAATACC
The DNA here is from genome assembly GCF_018613205.1 of Bacillus sp. ISL-46. Classification (NCBI taxonomy): domain Bacteria; kingdom Bacillati; phylum Bacillota; class Bacilli; order Caryophanales; family Bacillaceae; genus Bacillus; species Bacillus sp. ISL-46. The sequence continues at coordinate 57,265 of NZ_JAGGQR010000015.1, read as the reverse complement.
TGCCGAAATGGCATAAAATTGATGAACTTATTAAACTTGTCCAATTTGTTGGAGTTGAAAGACCGACGTATAGCAGTCAGACAGACTACCCTGTCCTTTATGTAGATGTTCCGGCACTGGATGTGTCATCTAGTATGATTAGGGATAGGGTGAAAAACGGAAAGACAGTTCGTTATCTACTTCCTGATCCGGTCGTTCAATATATCGAGGAGAAGCATTTATATGGAACGTGAAGAGGCGTTAAAGCTTGTAAAGGAACAATTAACCGATCATCGCTATCAGCATACTTTGGGAGTAATGGAGACAGCGATAGCACTTGCAAAACAATATGGCGGAAATGAACAAAAAGCCGAATTAGCTGCGATTTTTCATGATTATGCAAAATTTCGTCCAAAAGCCGAAATGAAGGAAATCATTACTGGTCAAGGATTTCCGCAGGATTTGCTTGAATTTCATTCGGAATTGTGGCATGCACCTGCAGGGGCCCACTTGGTGGAAAAGGAAGCGGGCATCAGCGACCGTGAAGTTTTGGAAGCGATCCGTTATCATACATCAGGAAGACCAGGAATGACTTTACTGGATAAAATTATTTATTTAGCCGATTACATTGAACCAGGCCGTCATTTCCCAGGCGTGGAAGAGGTACGAGATATGGCTAAAGAAAATTTAGATAGAGCACTAATTAAGTCCATTCAAAATACGATCATGTTTTTATTAAAAAAGAATCAAACAATATACCCTGATACATTCTATACGTACAATGATCTAATCAAAAAACTGGAGGATTGATTAATGGATAATCAAGAACTACTAAAAATTGCTGTTAAAGCAGCGGATGACAAACGTGCTGAAGACATTTTAGCCCTAAATATGAAGGGGATTTCTTTAATTGCTGATTACTTTATCATTTGTCACGGAAACTCGGATAAACAAGTACAGGCGATTGCAAAGGAAATGAAAGAAAAAGCCCAAGAACATGGATATGACGTAAAAAGAATTGAGGGTTATGATGAAGCAAGATGGGTGTTGATTGATCTTGGCGATGTTGTTGCCCACGTATTCCATCGTGACGAAAGAAGCTATTACAAATTGGAGCGTCTATGGGGCGATGCGCCGTTGGAAGACATCCACAGTGCGCTAAATACATGAGCTATCAGCAATTTGCCTATCTCTATGATGAACTGATGAAGGACGCGCCATATAATGAGTGGGTCCAGTTTGTCAAAGATAAATGCGTGAACTATAACGTTACTGGCACTCGCTTGCTGGACCTAGCATGTGGGACAGGAGAACTCTCCGTCCGGTTAGCGAAAGACGGATTTCAAGTAACGGGAGTCGATTTATCTGAGGATATGCTAGCTGTGGCACAGGCGAAGGCCGAGGATGATGGGGTAAGAATTCCGTTTTTTCAGCAGAATATGGCTGACTTGGAGGGCCAGGGGGAATTTGATGTCATCGGTATTTTTTGTGATTCGTTAAATTATCTTCAAAGCGAGCAAGAAGTTATGGCGACCTTTTCAAATGCCTTCCAGCATTTGAGCGATGAAGGCATTTTCATTTTTGATGTTCATTCGATTTATAAAATTTCTCATTTATTCATTAATCAAACCTTTGCTTCCAGTGAGGATCATGTCTCATTTATCTGGAATAGCTTCTCTGGAGAAAGTTCGAATAGTGTGGAACATGAGTTAAGCTTTTTTGTTTTGGATGAACGGACAGGAAAGTATGACCGATTTGATGAGATTCATTTTCAACGAACATATCCAGTCCAGCAATATTCAGACTGGTTAGTCGAGACTGGTTTTGAATTGTTGGAGGTTTGTGCTGATTTTAAAGATGCTAAGCCCTCAACACAATCAGAGCGAATCTTTTTTGTAGCGAAAAAAATAGAGAAAGCCATCTAAAAAATAAGATGGCTTTTTATTATGAGAAAAGAAGGAATTTGTCAGTAAATGGCGAAATTAATAATTAGAGAATTGCGTCTCTACTTTATCTAGATCCTCTTTATATTTTGCCTGCGTAGCCTGAAATAGGTGCTCAAATACGTCTCCGAGCTCGTTATCCAGTACTTTTATACCTTCACCGGTTATCCCGCCCTTTACACATACCTTTTCCTGCAGTGATGAAAGCGTATAATGCCCTTGCTTTAATAATTCACCCATTCCCACAATCATTTCACTTGCCATAATTGTAGCGGCATCTTCGTCAATTTCTGTCTCTTTTACTGCCGCTTGGATGAAACTTTGGAGAAGATAGCTGAAGAAAGCTGGCCCGCAGCTAACGATATCAGAGGCAGGCCTCGTTATTTTTTCATCAATATGAAACGGCACCCCAATCTTCGTAATTAATTTCTCCACTTTCCTTTTCCAATGGTCTCTGCAATTTTCCCCATAGGTAATCAATGACACCCCAGATAATGCGCGATTCGTAATACTTGGGATTACTCTTACGGCTGAACAGGAAACCTTCTTTTCAATTTGGCTTGTACTGATAGGACTCGTTATAGAAATGAGACATTTTTCTGGGCTTAAATGTGGTTTAATTTCATCTAGAACTTGAAATACATCTAATGGTTTTACACAAATAAATACCAAGTCGGACTCCGCGGCAACTTCTCTTGGATTCGCTCCAACCCTTAGTTCTCTATATTTATCTTTAAGCACCATAGCTTTTGATTTTGTCCTGTTTGTAATCATGATAGAGGAAGGGGAAATGGCTTTTCCGTCAATCAAGGCCTCCACCAATATTCTCCCCATATTACCGGTACCGATAATGCCTATTTTCATTGTTCCGACCCTCCTTCGCATGCAAGTTTCTTTTATAACCATATGAAATCTGTAAGTGAAATATACCTTTAGAAAGGAAGGATTCAAGTGAAAGACTGGTTGATTGAACACAAGATCATTGTTGTAGTTGTTGCGATTATTGCACTCGGTGGATTTTATTTTTTTTATGTCAATGATGCCCCTGAGCCTCTTCCCACTAATTCCCTAAGTAGTGAAGAGAAATTTCAAGGGGAAGAGAAGGAAACAGAAAAGATGAAACCTGCAAATCTTCCGGAATTGCCAGAGAAAATTATGGTTGATGTCAAGGGCCAAATCAAACTTCCAGGAGTATACCAAGCAAATACAAGTGAGAGAGTTATTGATGTTATCAGTAGAGCGGGTGGTTTAACGGACAAGGCCGACCAAGGTCAGGTGAATTTTGCCGAACATGTCCAAGATGAAATGATCATTTACATCCCTGCTAAGTGAGAGGAAGGATTTCCTTCTGCCCCCTCGGGAGGCAGCCAAATTTCTTCAGTCGGCAATCAAAAGGAATCAAAAATTAATATAAATAGTGCGGATGAAACTGAATTGCAAAATCTCCCTGGCATCGGTCCTGCCAAAGCGGCTGCCATTATTGAATATAGGAATATAAACGGCCCTTTCAAAGCTACTGAAGACTTGAAAAATATAAGCGGTATCGGTGACAAAACGTTCGAAAAATTTAAAGATTTACTTGCTATATAGTAAATCTCTAATTGACCTATAGGGACAATCACTATTAAACTTAAGTGAATGAACATAAAAGGGAGTGGGAGAAGTGGAACGAATCTCATGGGATCAATATTTTATGGCACAAAGCCATTTGCTCGCACTAAGAAGCACATGTACTAGGCTGACAGTGGGAGCTACAATTGTAAGGGATAAACGAATTATTGCTGGTGGCTATAATGGATCAATAGCTGGTGGAGACCATTGTATTGATGAAGGTTGCTTCGTGATTGACAATCACTGTGTCAGAACCATACACGCTGAAATGAATGCACTGCTTCAATGTGCTAAATTTGGTGTCCCGACTGCAGAAGCTGAAATTTATGTCACCCATTTCCCCTGCTTACAATGCTGTAAAGCGATTATCCAAGCGGGTATTAAAACTGTTTATTACGCGGAGGATTATAAAAATCACCCGTATGCAATTGAACTTTTTCAGCAGGCAAATGTTACCATTGAGAAGGTAGAGCTGCATGAGTCAGTGATTGATTTACGGAAGGTTAGTCAATAATTCTACGGATTGATGCCGGTTATTTCCGGCTCTTCCGTATTTTGTAATGAAAATACCTAAATGGAGAAGTCAAATGAATGGAAAATATATTTATTTTGCAATTGCAGCTTTATTAGGTGTGTTATGTGTTCAATTAATATTTCTTCCTTTTTTCTTATTACAAACCCTGTATCTTTATCTTCTATATAAATACAAACGATTTATGAAATTTCAACTTGGGCTTGTAGCTGTGTGTTTTTTGACCTTCTTGTTTATCGGTCAACACGCAGTCTCAACCAATAAAACAGTCATCCCTCCATCCACTACCACCTTTTATCTTCAATATACCGAGGACCCAAAAATTGATGGTGACTTATTACAAGTGCAAGCTGCTGATGCACGGTACAAGGAAAAACTCCTCATCCGCTACAAAATCCAATCAGAACAAGAAAAAAATCTATTAAAGACGAAAACCTTTTATCATTGTTTATGCAGGGTGTCAGGCACTCTGGAAAAACCGGCGATTGCCAAAAACCCCAATGCTTTTAATTACCGAAAGTATTTATCTAGGAAGAACATTTATTGGATCATCGAGATACAAGAAAACCCATTGCAAACTTGCTCTCCGATGAATCCTTCTCCATTGGAATTGATAAAACAACTTCGATATTCTGGTATTAATTATCTTGAGTCACATTTTCCGATAGAAATCGCTTCACTTTCCGCCGCCTTACTATTTGGTGACAGAAATTTGTTTGACCCGGAAGTTTTAACTGCGTACCAAAAAACCGGTATTGTTCATTTGCTCGCCATTTCTGGACTCCATGTTTCGTTATTAATTGCGATGGTTTTTTATATCGGCATTCGATTCGGATTAACGAGACAGTTTATGATTAATTTTCTTCTCATCATCCTGCCGATTTATGTCATTCTGACAGGCGGTTCACCATCTGTTATTCGCTCAGCGATGATGATTTTCCTCGTGTTACTTACTGTAAAGTTAAGAGCTCGCGTGAGGCTTTTTCCCCTGGATGCTATAAGTTTGGCATTTATTTCCTATTTATTTTTTAACCCAATGGTGATTTTTGATGCTGGCTTTCAACTCTCATTCTCAGTGAGTCTGGTGATCATTTTGTCTGCTCCATATATTTTGCAAGGCTATGAAAAGACGATAACGCGTATGCTTGCGACTTCGTTAGTTGCTCAATTAGCTGCACTCCCGTTCTTACTGTATCATTACTTTGAGGTTTCAATGATAGGTATCATCGCCAATATGGTCTATATTCCTCTTTTTTCATTTGTATACCTCCCAGGATTGTACCTTTTGTTTATCATCCAGTTTATGTTCGGAAAAACTCCGCTTATACTTATTAGTATTTTCAGAACAATCATTAGCCTCTCCAATTATCTTATAGAATATCTTGCTGGTTTTACCTACTTCCGCTTTATCCCTGGAAGACCAAATTGGTTTTTACTCATGATGTATATTTTTATCCTGCTTTTGATTTTTTTTATTTGGGAAACTAAAGCGTATCCGAAAAGGAAGGTCCATCTATTCGTATTGAGTGTTGTGCTGATTTTTTTTCAACAAGGCTGGAACTGGTTAAATCCACATGGTGAAGTGACCATGATTGATGTTGGCCAAGGGGATAGTATTTTGATCCACCTTGCACAAGGTAAAGGAACCTATCTCATTGATACAGGCGGGACAATGAATTTTACAGAAGAAAAGTGGAGGAAACGAGCCAGAGCCTTTGAGGTAGGAAGGGATGTAGTTGTTCCCTTTTTAAAAGGACAAGGTATTACCAAGATTGACAAACTAATCTTAACTCATGGGGATATGGACCATATTGGGGGGACATTCTCGATATTAAAAGAGCTTGAAGTAAAACAAATCCTAATGCCTTCTGTAGTCGAGCCATCAACTACTGAACTTGCCATTTTGGAGGAGGCCAAAAAGAAAAACATTACTGTCATAAAAGTGTCAGAAGGAGACAAGTGGATTAGAGGGGAAAATGAATTTTATATCCTTTCACCTGAAAAGAATTTTGCTGGTGAAAGAAACAGCGGCTCCATTGCCTTTATTGCTCAATTAGGGGGAGTTAGTTGGTTTTTTGGTGGAGATCTTGATCAAGAAGAGGAAGAGAAAATCATAAAAAAATATCCTAATTTAAAGGTTGATGTTTTAAAAGCTGGTCATCATGGGAGTAAAACATCAAGTGCAGAATCTTTTATTAATCAAATTAACCCAAGAATAGCATTAATTTCGGTCGGTGAAAAAAATCGTTTTGGCCACCCACATTCAGAAGTGCTTAACCGATTAAGAAAAACAAATACAGTTATTTTTCGAACAGATCAGCAAGGAGCAATAACCTATAAATTTTATCAAGGAAAAGGAACCATTTCTCCCTATTTACCATAGGATAAAGCATCTCAAGAAAAGTTAAAAAAGACTGCACGAAGGCAGTCTCCAAAATTACCCATATGTAGCCATTCATTATGAACCGATTACTTTAATGACTGTAGCAACAATAAACATTATGGCAAAAAAACCAAAGGAAACCCCAAATCCTACCCCAGAATCAATCGCGTCGTTTCGTTTACTTTGCACATCTTTTTCAAATTCATTCACAGTCTACCCCTCCTATTTCACATATAGTATAAGTCATTCTCAAGAAAAAATCCAGCGTACATCAAAATGCTTTCCTTAACTGACAAGAGTTGTCAAAATAGTGAGACTGATAAAAGGCTACACTAAACTTACACAAGGAACTCCGCCAGACAATAGAATATCCTAGGGCTTCTATTGCAGGCGTTCATTATAGATTGGGAATTAGCACTTATTGATAAGTGCTAATTCCCTTTAAATGCTTGTCAAATTGTCCAAGCTTCTTTACCATATATATGAGTGGGAGAAGGGGAGCGCTGACAAATGGTAGTGGATATTTGGAGAAAAATTAAACAAAAGGAAATTGCTCCTATTTATTTATTATTTGGAACAGAGACATTCTTAATAAATGAAACAAAGCAATTATTACTTAACCATATTTTAAACGAAGAAGAAAAGGATTTTAATTTTGCAAGCTATGATTTAGAGGAAACGCCAATTGAGGTTGCAATCGAAGATGCGGAAACTTTTCCTTTTTTAGGTGAAAGGAAAGTTATCTTTTTACATAATCCTGCTTTTTTAACGGCTGAAAAATCAAAAGAAAAGATTGATCATAATTTTTCTAGGTTCGAAATGTATTTAAAAGAGCCGGCACCCTACTCAGTCTTAGTTATTTCGGCACCATATGAAAAATTGGATGAACGGAAAAAAATAACGAAAGAATTAAAAAGAAATGCTGAAATAGTCGAAGCCAAAAAGTTAAATGAACATGATTTACGGAACTGGGTAAAGAGCAGGGCGAAAAGAAGTGGGATTGAATTCGAACCTGATGCTATTGAACAATTGCTCGCTTTGGTTGGAACAAATATGTTTATGATTACCAGTGAAGTGGACAAATTAGCATTATACGCTGCAGATGAAAAAAAAATTGATGTCAGTTTAGTGGAAAAATTAGTTGCTCGTTCACTTGAGCAAAATATTTTTACGCTCATTGAAAAAGTGGTTCAGCGAAAACTCGATGAAGCCTTAAGAATTTATTATGATTTGTTAAAACAAAATGAAGAGCCGATTAAGATTCTGGCATTGTTGGCAGGACAATTTAGGTTAATTTATCAAGTGAAGGAGCTCTCGAGAAGAGGATATGGACAGCAGCAAATAGCAGGTTTCTTGAAAACACACCCATTCCGAGTCAAACTTGCTCTCGGTCAAGCTCCTAAATTTACAGATGAAGAATTGGCCAATATAATTGACCTCCTTGCTGAGGCGGACTACCAAATGAAAACAGGCGGCATGAATAAATCTTTATTGATTGAGATGTTTCTATTTCATTTGAAGAAATAAAAAAACGATTCCTGTTAAAGGGAATCGTTTTTTTACACTCAATTATAGAGCGTTAGTTTTTTTCATTAGACGGGATTTTTTACGAGCAGCAGCATTTTTGTGGATAAGACCTTTTGCAGCAGCCTTGTCTAATTTACTAGCAGCAGTTGCAAATACTTCTTTAGCAGCAGCACCGTCGTTAGTAGAAATAGCAGCTTCTACTTTCTTAACAGCAGTACGCATTGCAGATTTCGCAGTTGTATTTTGAGCATTACGAGCTTCGCTTGTTTTTACACGCTTAATAGCAGATTTAATATTAGGCATTACTTTCACCTCCTACAAAGAATCGAGACACTATATGAACTCGACTTAACATTCATAAAAAATAATTCAGAACATGAAATATTTTATCAAATGGAAGCCTATATTGCAATACTTGTTTCTACGAAGAAGAATATCATTTGCATGATTTATGCCGGAAAGGGCAAAAATAGGGAATAGTTTCTAGATTTTAGGAAAATTTTGATGGGAGTGAATAATAATGGGTGAGTCGATTGACTTAAGTCAGTACTCCGTTCGAACGGATTTGGCAATTGAAGCAAGGGAAATGGTCCTTACACAGCAGAAAGGAACTGTCGGGCAAGAGAAAGATCTTTCACAAATTGAAGGCGTGATTATTAAGGAAAAAGATGTTGATGACATAAAGATTTCATTAGTTGAAGTGACCAAACAAGGTGAACAACAGCTTGGCAAAAAGGCTGGTAGATATTTAACGGTGGAAGTACAAGGGATTCGCCAGCAAAATACAGAGGTACAGCAAAAGGTGGAAGAAATTTTCGCTAGAGAGTTTGCTTACTTTTTGGAGGGAACTGGGATTAAAAAAACGGACTCATGTCTTGTTGTTGGGCTCGGAAATTGGAATGTAACCCCAGACGCACTTGGACCCATGGTATGTGAAAACTTGTTGGTTACACGTCATCTTTTTCAGCTTCAGCCGGAAAATGTCGAAGAAGGCTATCGATCCGTAAGTGCACTATCACCTGGTGTTATGGGTTTAACCGGGATTGAGACAAGTGATATCATATTTGGAGTTGTTGAAAAAACAAAACCTGATTTTGTGATTGCCATTGATGCACTAGCATCACGATCGATTGAAAGAGTGAATTCGACGATCCAAATCTCTGATACAGGCATTCATCCTGGTTCCGGTGTCGGTAATAAAAGAAAAGAACTGAGTAAGGAAACCTTGGGTATTCCTGTCATTGCGATTGGAGTTCCGACCGTTGTCGATGCCGTCTCCATTACAAGTGATACGATTGATTTTATTCTCAAGCATTTTGGGAAAGAACTTCGTGAAGGAAATCGGCCTTCGAGGGCACTTGCACCAGCAGGAATGAGTTTCGGAGAAAAGCGAAAATTGACCGAAGAGGATTTACCTGAGGAAAAGCACCGTAAGACGTTTCTTGGGATGATTGGTACACTAGAGGATGATGAAAAAAGAAAATTGATTTATGAGGTGTTATCGCCGATTGGTCATAATTTAATGGTCACTCCAAAGGAAGTAGACGTTTTTATTGAAGATATGGCTAATTTGATTGCGAACGGATTGAATTCCTCGCTTCATAGTGCAGTTGACCAAGAGAATGCTGGGTATTATACAAAATAGAAGAATTTTTAGAGGTACTTTCGAAATCTATGTTTTACAGGAAGTGCCTCGAAAATATAACTAGTGGTTCTATCGATTCTAGTATCTTCATAACATTTACTAGAATCCGATTTGCGAGGTGGAACCATGAAAGCTAGAAATTCAGGAACGTTTGTTATGGTACAAGGATCAAGTTTACTAAAAGCCGCTGGATTACTGTTAATATTTATGATATTGATTTTCTCTATTAGTGGATTATTAACCTCGTTAAAGCCACAATATCGGCCTATGTCATCTTCAGTAAATCAGGCTGCAACAAATGTGAATGGAGAATTGCTTTATCAATTAATGGGCTGGGAAAACCATCATTTTTTATCAGTTGGACAAGACTGGACAGCAACTCCTAAATTAACCAACTTAGTATTTAAGCTATCAAGCAATATAAATTTAAATGATCCCCGAAGCCTGCTTGGCAGAGAGCTTCCTGGATTCTTTCAATTTGATGGGAAAATTCTTGTGGCTGGAGAGGGTACTAATTACACCAATATGCCAATTGAATCTGCACCTCCTATCGAAATTATGAAAGCAGAGAGGGAGGCTGCTTTGCAAAATTTAGAAGGTATCGAGAAGCCATCGGGTGAAAAGCCCCCTTCAACACCGGGACAAACAACAGGGAATCACAAGGTTGTATATGTTTATTTTACACATACGCGGGAATCTTATTTACCCTATCTCAAAGGTGTGACAGATCCTGATAAAGCTTACCATTCACAAATTAACGTCACCAAAATTGGCGATCAATTAAAAACGAGCTTAGAGGATCGAGGAATCGGTACTTTTATTGATAAAACTGATATACAGGCGAACTTAAATAAAAAAGGTTTAGGTTACCCAAAATCGTACCAGGAATCTCGCCCGGTTGTTCAAGCAGCCATGGCATCAAACCGTGATTTAGATTATTTTATTGATATTCATAGAGATTCACGCCGCAAGAACCAAACAACAGTTAGCATTAATGGAAAGTCCTTTGCAAAGCTTGCGTTTGTAATCGGTGGCAAAAACCCAAATTATGAAAAGAATGCAAAACTAGCAACTGAACTCCACAATCAACTGCAAAAAAAATATAAGGGTTTAAGCAGGGGAGTAATCATTAAAAATGAAGCTGGGTCTAATAGTATCTACAACCAAAACCTTTCCAATAATGCAATCTTAATTGAATTTGGTGGTGTTGATAATACATTTGAAGAATTAAATCGGTCGGCTGACGCGCTTGCTGATGTATTTAGTGAATTTTACTGGCAGGCTGAAAAAGTTAACCAGAATGTTGAGCAATCAACCAATAAACAATAGATGTAAGGGAGCATTTTTTATGAAGATGTTCATGTTAAAAAGCTTATGCTTAAGCACTCTCATGTTAATCTCTGTTTTAGTAGGAATGCAATTAGCTAATGATGGTATTCATAAAATGAAAGGCTATGATGATCCCAATTTTCAAAATGCTGTCAGTTTAAATGAAACGGGCAGTGACCTAAGGGCTACCTTTCTGGGGAATGATATCTCAAGCCATGATCTTGAGGCAAAGAAGAAGAAACTCGAAGAAATAAGTGCTTATAATTTTTTCTCTTCGATGGGAAAGAAGATGTCTGAAGGGATATCAGGTGCCTCCGAAAAAATAGTTGATCTCATAGCTGATTAAAACGTGTAAGTGGCACCTTTTGGGTGCCGCTATTTTATTTCAGGAAATAATCTTATTAGAGTTTCCATTGAATCTTGTTAATCCTATTGATATAATTCAAAATAGTGTATATGTGCGAGTATAGTAGGAGTGAAATACCGTGAACAATAATGAAAGACTTAAACGACAATCAAAAATTAGAAATTTCTCGATAATTGCCCATATCGATCATGGGAAATCAACATTGGCTGACCGTATTTTGGAAAAAACCAATGCCTTAACCTCTCGGGAAATGAAAGACCAGCTATTAGATTCCATGGACCTTGAAAGAGAACGCGGGATTACCATTAAGTTAAATGCCGTCCAGTTAAAATACAAAGCAAAAGATGGAGAAGAATATATTTTCCATTTAATTGATACACCGGGACATGTCGATTTTACGTATGAGGTATCAAGGAGCCTTGCAGCCTGTGAAGGGGCTGTTTTAGTCGTTGACGCTGCACAAGGAATTGAAGCACAGACACTAGCGAACGTTTACCTTGCCCTTGATAACGACCTTGAAATATTACCAGTCATCAATAAAATCGACTTACCTAGTGCGGACCCCGAACGAGTCCGCGGTGAAATTGAGGAAGTCATCGGCTTGGATGCTTCAGAAGCTGTGTTAGCTTCAGCTAAAGCAGGTATCGGGATCGAAGAAATCCTTGAACAGGTTGTGCAAAAAGTTCCGGCACCAACCGGAGATCCGGAAGCACCATTAAAAGCGCTGATTTTCGATTCCCTCTATGATGCCTATCGTGGTGTTGTTGCCTACATCCGTGTTGTCGAAGGAACTGTTAAAGTTGGCGACAAAGTAAGAATGATGGCTACTGGGAAAGAATTTGAAGTGAATGAGGTAGGTGTATTTACACCAAAAGCGACGTTGCTTGATGAGTTAACCGTCGGAGATGTTGGCTTTTTATCTGCATCGATTAAAAATGTCGGTGACACTCGCGTCGGTGATACGATTACAAATGCGAAAAATGGGGCAACAGAAGCCCTTCCTGGTTACCGCAAACTCAACCCAATGGTTTATTGCGGGTTATATCCAATTGATACAGCGAAATTTAATGACCTGCGTGAAGCGCTTGAAAAGCTGCAGTTGAATGATTCATCACTTCAATTTGAACCTGAAACATCGCAAGCACTTGGATTCGGTTTCCGTTGTGGATTTTTAGGACTTCTTCATATGGAAATCATTCAAGAACGGATTGAACGTGAATTCAAAATCGACTTAATTACGACTGCACCAAGTGTTATCTATCACGTTCACATGACAGATGGTTCTGAAATAAAGGTGGATAATCCATCGGATTTACCAGATCCGCAAAAAATAGACCGTGTGGAAGAGCCATATGTAAAAGCAACAATGATGGCTCCGAATGATTATGTAGGAACTATTATGGAGCTGTGCCAACTTAAACGCGGGATTTTTGTTACGATGGAATACCTGGCTGAAAATAGGGTGAGTATCATCTATGAGATGCCATTAGCGGAAATTGTTTACGATTTCTTTGATCAATTAAAATCAAGCACAAGAGGATATGCATCCTTTGATTACGAACTAATTGGTTATAAGCCTTCGAGTCTGGTTAAAATGGACATATTGTTAAATGCTGAAAAGGTCGATGCACTCAGCTTTATTGTCCATAAAGATTTTGCGTATGAACGCGGAAAAATCATCGTCGAAAAGCTGAAAGAACTTATTCCACGACAACAGTTTGAGGTTCCTATTCAGGCTGCAATTGGTCAAAAAATTGTTGCTCGTTCCACAATTAAAGCCATGCGTAAAAACGTATTAGCAAAATGTTATGGTGGAGATATCTCTCGTAAACGTAAATTGTTAGAAAAGCAAAAAGAAGGTAAGAAGCGGATGAAACAGGTTGGATCCGTTGAAGTACCACAAGAAGCATTCATGGCTGTCTTGAAAATGGATGATAACAATACAAAAAAATAAACTAGCGGGAGGTTAGGACAAGCCATTTTTTCGGGCGAATTCTAGCCTCTTTTTGTTACAAGAACAGAGGAAGTGAAAGAAATGATTAAATCTGCTTATCTCCATATCCCCTTTTGCGAACATATTTGCCATTATTGTGATTTTAATAAAGTATTTCTTAAGGGACAGCCGGTAGATGACTATTTAAATACACTTGATCAAGAAATGAAAATGACGGTTAACCATTTTCCCACAGGTGATCTGCAAACGATATTTGTCGGTGGAGGTACCCCGACATCGTTAAATGCGCAGCAACTGGATCGTTTTTGCGAGAGTATTAACAGGAATTTACCCAAGAGCAAGCAGTTGGAATTTACCTTTGAAGCGAACCCAGGTGATTTAACAAAGGAAAAATTACAAATATTAAAAGATGCAGGTGTAAATCGTCTTAGCCTTGGTGTGCAAACCTTTAATGAGGAATTACTAAAAAAAATCGGTCGCGTTCATAAAGCGAAAGATGTTTATCAAACAATTGATAACGCGAAATCTATAGGCTTTGAAAATATCAGCATCGATCTGATCTTCAGTTTACCGTCACAAACGATAAATGATTTTAAAGAGTCGTTAACAGAAGCTTATTCCCTTGATATCTCACATTACTCAGCCTATTCCTTAATCATTGAACCGAAAACGGTCTTTTATAACTTACTGAAAAAAGGAAAGCTGCCAACTCCTGGTGAGGATGTGGAAGCAGCCATGTATGAATTACTAATGGAAGAAATGGAAAAGCATGGCTTTAACCAATATGAAATTAGTAATTTCTCCAAACCTGGTTTTGAAAGCAGGCATAACTTAACCTATTGGAATAACGAATCCTATTATGGGTTTGGAGCGGGGGCACATAGTTATTTAAATGGGATAAGACGTTCAAATACAGGTCCGTTAAAAAGATATATGGACCAAATTAATAATGGTATACTCCCTGTTATTGAGGAACATCAGACCACAAAAGTAGAACAAATGGAAGAAGAAATGTTCTTAGGTTTACGCAAAACAGCCGGGGTATCGGTCCGTCACTTTATTGAAAAGTTTGCTGTTGATCCACTTCAGTTATTCGAAAAAGAGATTGCGGAATTAACTGCTAAACAGTGGTTAGAAGTGGGGAAAGATCATATATTTTTAACAAAAAAGGGCCGGTTGTTAGGAAATGAAGTTTTTCAGGCATTTTTAAGATAACCATTGGATTTTATTAACAGTCTTACTTCAGCTCGTCTATGTTTCTTTTTGATTGACACCATCCCCCCTTTTTTGATAATTTATTAATATAATTAGCACTCGGTAACTAGGAGTGCTAACAGAGGTGATGAATGTTGTTAACAGATCGTCAATTGTTAATTCTTCAGGTTATTGTTGATGACTTTATTCGATCTGCCCAACCTGTCGGCTCAAGAAGCTTGTCGAAAAAAGAGGAAATCTCTTTTAGTTCGGCAACTATTCGCAATGAAATGTCCGACCTTGAAGAGTTGGGATATATTGAAAAGACACATACCTCTTCAGGGCGTGTCCCATCGGAAAAAGGTTATCGGTATTATGTTGATCATCTCCTGTCTCCACAGGTGTTAAATCAGCATGATGTATCCATTATTCAGTCGATTTTTGCTGAGAAACTTTTCGAGTTCGAAAAAATTATTCAGAGATCAGCAAAAATATTATCGGAACTAACCAATTACACATCGATTGTCCTTGGTCCTGCAGTAAGTATTAATAAGTTGAAAAGAATTCAAATCATCCCATTAAATAAAGAAACCGCGGTGGCTATTTTTGTAACAGATACGGGCCATGTTGAAAACAGGACCTTTTCTTTACCGCCCTCCGTGGATGCAAGTGATTTAGAAAAAACAGTAAATATCTTGAATGATCGTTTAGCGGGAGTTCCTCTTGAAGACTTAAATGATAAAATTTATAAGGAAGTTGCCATGCTCTTAAGGCAGCATATCCATAATTATGATCTAATGCTGCATACGATCGCTGATTCATTAAAAATGCCTAGCAATGAAAAACTTTTCTTTGGTGGAAAAACAAATATGTTAAGCCAGCCAGAGTTTCATGATGTAGCAAAACTCCGCAGCCTTCTAACAATGATTGACCAAGAAGAGTGGATCTATAACTTAATCAGAAATGATTCAGCGGGTATTCACGTCAAAATTGGCAGAGAAAATAATAATAGTGTCATGGATAATTGCAGCCTAATAACAGCTACCTATTCAGCAGGGGCTGAAAATTTAGGAACGATTGCCATCCTTGGTCCTACAAGAATGGAATATTCTCGAGTCATTAGCTTATTACAATTTTTTAGTAAGGATTTAACGGCTGTTTTAACAAAGTTGTATCAAAATAAATAGCACTGGAAATATTGAGTAAGGGTGAAAAATCGTTTATTTCATCCCCTTTCTTGTGAATATGAATTTTAATATAAATGGGTGCAAATGCTTTAAGGGAGGTGAGTAAGTTGACAAATGAGAATAGTAACACGATAAATGAAGAAGTTGAGATTGAAAATACTGATAATGTTGAACTTACCGATGAAAAAACGGTTGAGACTGTTTTTGAAGAGGATGGTACAACAGAAAAAGTGGATGTCCTTCAAGTTGATGAAAAGGAACAAGAAATTCAATTGCTGAAGGCAAAATTAGAGGAATCAGATAATCGATATCTACGACTTCAAGCAGATTTTGATAATTTCCGGAGGCGTACTAGATTAGATCTAGAAGCGAGCCAAAAATATAGAGCACAAAAATTAATTACAGATTTACTGCCTGCAATAGACAACTTTGAAAGAGCAATGAAAGTTGAAGCAGATAATGAACAAACAAAGACACTTCTGCAAGGGATGGACATGGTTTACCGTAGTTTGCTGGATGCCTTGAAAATTGAAGGTGTTGAACCTATTGAATCGGTAGGCAAAGAGTTTGATCCGCATCAGCATCAGGCTGTAATGCAGGGTGAGGACGAGAACTATGGCTCTAACATTGTGACGGATGAATTTCAAAAAGGTTATATGTTAAAGGATCGTGTCATTCGCCCAGCAATGGTGAAAGTAAATCAATAAAACTACATATTTTTTTAGGAGGAAAAGGAAATGAGTAAAATTATCGGTATTGACCTTGGTACAACCAACTCTTGTGTTGCTGTCCTTGAAGGTGGCGAACCTAAGGTTATTCCAAATCCAGAAGGCAATCGTACGGCTCCTTCAGTTATTGCTTTTAAAAATGGGGAACGCCAAGTTGGGGAAGTAGCAAAACGCCAAGCAATTACAAACCCAAATACAATTATGTCGATTAAACGCCATATGGGCACAAATTATAAAGTGGAGATTGAAGGCAAAGAGTACACACCACAAGAACTGTCTGCCATTATTCTTCAATATTTAAAATCTTATGCAGAAGATTATCTAGGCGAACCAGTTACCAAGGCTGTTATTACAGTTCCTGCGTACTTTAATGATGCAGAACGCCAAGCTACAAAGGATGCTGGGAAAATTGCTGGTCTTGAAGTAGAGCGTATTATCAACGAGCCAACTGCTGCTGCTCTTGCATACGGATTAGACAAAACGGATCAAGATCAAACAATCCTTGTTTATGACCTTGGCGGTGGAACATTTGACGTTTCAATCCTTGAATTAGGCGACGGTGTATTCCAAGTTAAATCAACTGCTGGTGATAACCGCCTTGGAGGGGACGACTTTGACCAAGTCGTTATTGATTACCTCGTTGATCAATTCAAGAAAGAAAATGGGATTGACCTATCTCAAGATAAAATGGCGTTACAGCGCCTAAAAGATGCAGCTGAAAAGGCGAAAAAGGATTTATCTGGTGTGACTTCTACTCAAATTTCACTACCGTTTATCACTGCTGGCCCAGCTGGCCCGCTTCACCTAGAAGTAACGATGACTAGAGCAAAATTTGACGAATTATCTGCGCATCTTGTAGAGCGGACAATGGGTCCAACACGTCAAGCATTAAGCGATGCTGGTTTAACTCCTTCAGAAATTGATAAAGTGATCCTGGTTGGTGGTTCAACACGTATTCCAGCTGTTCAAGAAGCAATTAAACAAGCAACTGGACAAGAGCCTCATCGTGGTGTTAACCCAGATGAAGTTGTAGCAATGGGTGCTGCTATTCAAGGCGGTGTAATTACTGGTGATGTAAAAGACGTTGTATTGCTTGACGTTACACCATTATCCCTTGGTATTGAAACAATGGGCGGCGTTTTTACGAAGTTAATTGATCGTAATACAACAATCCCTACATCTAAATCGCAGGTTTTCTCAACTGCTGCTGATAACCAAACAGCTGTTGACATCCATGTTCTACAAGGGGAACGTCCAATGGCGGCCAATAACAAGACTCTAGGACGATTCCAATTATCAGATATTCCACCAGCACCACGTGGAATTCCACAAATTGAAGTAAACTTTGATATTGATAAGAATGGTATTGTAAATGTTCGTGCGAAAGATCTTGGTACAAATAAAGAACAACAAATTACCATCAAGTCTTCAACAGGACTGTCAGACGAAGAAATCCAAAAAATGGTCCGTGAAGCAGAAGAAAACGCAGATGCAGATAAGCTTCGCAAAGAAGAAGTGGAACTTCGTAATGAAGCAGACCAACTTGTCTTTACAACAGAAAAAACCTTAAAAGACCTTGAAGGTAAGGTAGATGCAGGTGAAGTTGCGAAAGCAAATGAAGCGAAGGATGCATTAAAAGAAGCGATTGAGAAAAACGATCTTACTGAAATCCGTGCGAAAAAGGATGCATTACAAGAAATCGTTCAAGCTTTGACAGTTAAGCTTTATGAGCAAGCAGCTGCTGCGCAGCAAGCACAACAGGGTGGCCCTGAGGCTGGAAATACTGCCGGTAAAGATGATGTTGTCGATGCAGAATTTGAAGAAGTAAAAGAGGACAAATAAGAGTTTTTTACAGCTCAGAAAAAAGTCAAAGTCAGAACTATGGGCTTTGGCTTTTTTATTGCAATACCATTGGTAAAAATGATAGAATAATCTTTATGTGACAGATTCGGGAGTGGGTAATCATGAGTAAACGGGATTACTATGAAGTACTTGGGATTAGTAAAAGTGCTTCAAAGGATGAAATAAAAAAGGCCTATCGAAAGCTTTCAAAAAAATATCATCCAGATATTAATAAAGAAGCAGATGCGGCGGATAAATTCAAGGAAATAACTGAAGCTTATGAAATATTAAGCGATGATCAGAAAAAGGCACATTATGATCAGTTTGGTCATACGGATCCAAACCAAGGCTTTGGCGGCGGTGGAGATTTCGGCGGAGGCTTTGGCGGGTTTGAAGATATCTTTAATACCTTTTTTGGCGGCGGTGGAGGCGGAAGAAGACGTGATCCGAACGCACCAAGACAAGGTGCTGACCTTCAGTATACGATGACCGTAACTTTTGAAGAAGCGGCCTTTGGAAAAGAAACAGATATTGAAATTCCACGTGAAGAAACCTGTGGTACATGCAGTGGATCTGGGGCAAAGCCTGGAACCAAACCAGAAACTTGCCAGCACTGTCATGGAACCGGGCAGTTAAACGTGGAGCAAAACACTCCATTTGGCAGAATTGTAAATCGTCGTACATGTAATCACTGTAATGGTACCGGGAAAGAAATTAAACATAAGTGCTCAACATGCGGTGGTAAAGGAAAAGTACAAAAGCGCAAGAAAATTCATGTTAAAATCCCTGCAGGTATTGATGATGGACAGCAGCTTCGCATGTCAGGGCAAGGAGAAGCAGGGATTAACGGTGGGCCAGCTGGAGATCTTTATGTTGTTTTCCATGTGAGACAGCATGAGTTTTTTGAAAGAGATGGCGATGATATATATTGTGAAATGCCGATCACTTTTGTTCAAGCATCCTTGGGTGATGAGATTGAAGTACCTACATTGCACGGGAAAGTAAAGTTGAAAATTCCTGCTGGGACGCAAACGGGGAAAAAATTCCGATTAAAAGGAAAAGGTGTTCCTAACGTCCGCGGATACGGTGTTGGAGATCAATATATTCTAGTTCGAATCATTACTCCAACAAAACTAACAGATAAACAAAAGCAACTTTTAAAAGAATTCGCAGAGCTTAGTGGCTCTTCTCCCATTGGTGAACACGAAGAAAGTTTTTTCTCAAAAGTAAAACGAGCCTTTAAAAGCGAGTAAGGATTGGAGTTGGTAGATGTGAAATGGTCCGAAATCAGTATTCACACAACAAATGAGGCGATTGAACCTATTTCTCATATTTTGCATGAAGCTGGGGCGAGCGGTGTAGTCATTGAAGATCCATTTGAACTGACGAAAGAAAGAGAAGATCAATTTGGTGAAATCTATCAACTCAATCCCGATGATTATCCAGAAGAAGGCGTAATATTAAAGGCTTATCTTCCGGTTAACAGCTTTTTAGGCGAAACGGTGGATGCAATTAAAGAATCAATTAATAATTTAATTATTCACAATATCGATATCGGTAAAAATAAAGTAACCATAAGTGAAGTAAATGAAGAAGAATGGGCAACAGCATGGAAAAAATATTATCATCCTGTGAAAATTTCTGAAAAGTTTACAATTGTTCCGACTTGGGAGATTTATACCCCGGTCAGCAGTGATGAATTAATTATTGAATTAGATCCAGGAATGGCATTTGGAACAGGTACACATCCGACAACTGTCTTGTGTATTCAAGCACTTGAAAGAACGGTTCGTCCTGGTGACCGGGTTATTGATGTGGGAACAGGTTCGGGCGTATTAAGTATTGCAGCAGCAATGCTTGGTGCAGAAGATGTCCGTGCCTTTGACCTTGATGAGGTAGCAGTAACAACTGCGAGAGTGAACATTAAACTCAATAAAGTGAGTGATCGTGCAACAACAGCACAAAATAATCTGCTCGATGGCGTTGAAGAAAATTCTGCTGATGTAGTGGTTGCTAATATACTAGCTGAAGTAATTCTCCGGTTTACTGAGGATGCTGCCAAGGTTGTCAAACCTGGCGGATCTTTTATTACCTCGGGAATTATCAATCAGAAAAAAGATCAGGTTAAAGATTCATTAGTAGCGGCTGGTTTTGAAATTATCGAAACGATTTTGATGGAAGATTGGGTTGCAATCATTGCCAAAAGGTTATAATGGTTGAAAAAAGGGGTGATACTTACCCCTTTTTTTCATGCTATACTTTTAAATCAAGATTTTCTTTAGTAAAATAAATTGTAAATGTTTAGAGAGGGTGCAGGAAGTGTGCAACGATACTTTGTTAAACAACGAGCAAATGGTGATCGTTTTTTGATTGATGAAGAGGACCGCCATCATATCGTCAAGGTTATGCGCATGCAACTCGGTGATCAGATTATTTGTGTTGACCCAGAGGGGAAGCAAGCTGTATGTGCCCTTGCAGAAATTACCGATACAAGTGTTGTTGCGGACGTTGTACAATGGAAGGATGAGGTCTCAGAGCTTCCGATTTCAATAACGATTGCTAGCGGACTACCCAAGGGAGACAAGCTGGAATGGATCATTCAAAAAGGAACAGAACTGGGTGCACATCAGTTTCTCCCATTCTCAGCGGCTCGTTCAGTTGTAAAATGGGACGAAAAAAAAGCAGCGAAAAAAATAGATAGATGGCAAAAAATAGCAAAAGAAGCTGCTGAGCAATCCCACCGTGCCTTTTTACCGGAAGTTAGTAGTGCGATTAGCTTTAAAGAATTGCTTTCAAAAAGCAAAGATTTTGATTATAAATTGGTTGCTTTTGAAGAAGAGAGTAGAAGTGGCGAAACATCCGTTTTTGCGTCGACCCTCAATAAAATGAGTAAAGGTGATTCTCTTCTTTTGGTTTTTGGACCAGAAGGCGGTTTATCTGATGCAGAAGTACAGCAATTAAAGAATAACGATTTTGCAGTTTGTGGGTTAGGCCCAAGAATACTACGAACGGAAACCGCTCCATTATATGTATTAGCGGCTATTTCCTATCATTTTGAATTAATGAGGTGAAAATAATGGCAACAGTTGCGTTTCATACATTAGGATGCAAAGTTAATCACTATGAAACTGAAGCTATTTGGCAATTATTTAAACAAGAAGGCTACGAACGAGTTGATTTTGAATCAATTTCGGACGTTTATATTATTAATACATGTACCGTCACAAATACCGGCGACAAAAAAAGCCGACAGGTCATTCGTCGCGCAGTCAGAAAAAACCCGGATGCGGTAATTTGTGTAACAGGTTGTTATGCGCAAACATCACCTGCAGAAATTATGGCTATTCCTGGTGTGGATGTTGTGGTCGGAACACAGGACCGTATTAAAATGCTGGAATATATTGAGCAATATAAGCTTGAACGCCAGCCGATTAATGGTGTAGGCAATATCATGAAAAGTCGTATCTATGAAGAACTTGATGTCCCGTCCTTTACCGACCGGACACGTGCCTCTTTAAAAATCCAAGAAGGTTGTAACAATTTCTGTACCTTCTGTATTATTCCCTGGGCACGCGGCTTAATGAGATCTCGTGATCCCAAGGAAGTTATCCGTCAAGCCCAACAATTAGTTGATGCTGGTTACCAAGAGATTGTTCTGACTGGTATTCACACTGGCGGTTATGGAGAAGACATGAAGGATTACAATCTGGCACAATTACTTCGTGACTTGGAAACAGTCATAGGGCTAAAACGATTACGTATTTCATCCATTGAAGCAAGTCAGATTACGGATGAAGTAATTGAAGTAATTAAACATTCAACTATTGTTGTCAGTCATTTGCATATTCCGTTACAATCTGGTTCCAATTCTGTTCTAAAAAGAATGCGACGCAAATATACGATGGAGTTCTTTGGAGAAAGATTGGATCGGCTTAAGGAAGTTCTTCCGAGATTAGCAGTAACTTCCGATGTAATTGTAGGTTTCCCAGGTGAAACAGAAGAAGAGTTTATGGAAACTTTTAATTTTATTAATGACCATAAATTTTCTGAACTTCACGTATTCCCCTACTCTAAACGTACAGGAACACCAGCAGCCCGCATGGAAGATCAAGTCGATGAAGAAGTAAAAAATGAACGAGTTCACCGCTTAATTTCCCTTTCAGATCAGCTGGCAAAGGAATATGCCTCACAATTTGAGGATGAAGTGGTAGAAGTGATCCCTGAAGAGGTATCTAAGGATGAAGCTAATTTGGGTTACCTAATCGGATATACTGATAATTACATGAAAGTTGTTTTCTCAGGGACAGAAGATTTGATTGGTAAAATTGTTAAAGTAAAGATTACCAAAGCAGGCTACCCATACAACCGGGGACAATTTGTGAAAGTTATTGAGGATTCCGTATCAAAAACAGATTTGTTAATAGAAGAAGAAGCTGCCATATAAGGACCATTTAGGTCCTTTTTTTTGTGGTATTTAGGTTAAACTATGTTCAGCCGTAAATTTCATTCTAATCTACTGTGAAGCGTTTTATTAATTCGAATGGACATCGAAGGGAGCATGGTAATGGCTGCTACAAATATTGCTGCAATGATTGACCACACCCTACTGAAGCCTGAAGCAACAAGACAGCAAATTGAATCTTTATGCCAAGAGGCGAAGGAATATAAATTTGCTTCGGTGTGTGTAAATCCTACATGGGTAGGCACAGCTAAAGAACTGCTACAAGGCAGTGGTGTGATGGTTTGTACCGTAATTGGATTCCCGTTAGGAGCGACTACTTCTGAAACTAAAGCGTTTGAAACAAAAAACGCTATAGAAAATGGTGCGGAAGAAGTGGATATGGTCATAAATATAGGGGCATTAAAGGATCATAACGATGAGTTGGTGGAAAAAGATATTCGGGCGGTGGTTGAGGCTGCAAAGGGCAAAGCACATACAAAGGTTATTATAGAAACAAGTCTGTTAACAAATGAAGAAAAGATTCACGCCTGTGAACTTGCTGTTAAAGCAGGTGCAGATTTTGTGAAAACTTCCACAGGATTTTCAACTGGAGGAGCGACAGCGGAAGACATCGCTTTAATGAGGAAAACTGTCGGTCCAGATTTGGGTGTTAAAGCCTCAGGTGGAGTTAGAAGTACAGAGGATGTCCAAAAAATGATAGAGGCTGGAGCGACAAGGATCGGGGCCAGTTCAAGTATCGCCATTGTCAACGGAAAAACTGCTACTTCAGATTATTAAGATGATATAAATTCCAATTATATCCAGTTAATGTCGTAAGTTTTACAAAATAAGTAGTAAGTGTCCAGAAATATGTCTTAAGTGCCAAAAAATAGGTAATAAGTATTTGGAAATATGTCATAAGTTCCGAAAAAATGTAATAAGTATATGAATTTAAAGAGAACTACCAATTAATATCCAGTAAAGTCAGTATAAGACGGCTAAAAAGCCGTCTTATTTTCATGTACTTGGATTTTTAGGTGTTTTATCATGTAAAAATAAAATCATTTTCCCAAACTTCGTTGCAAATGGTAAGACCAATAATGAAGTGGCAACATTAAAGATGACACTTATATGGGCTAATTGGACATTTTTTGTATCTGCAAGAAGTGGGGCGTTGTCAGTAAGTGTTGGGATAAGCGGGATAAAAAGCAGGACCCCAAATACATTGAGCCAAACGTGCGCAAATGCAGCTAATCTCGATTCCTTTCCCCCGCCAATCGAAGCAATAAGGGCGGTAATACATGTCCCAATATTCGCCCCGAGGACAATAGCAATACCTGCATCAAGCTGCAAGAGCCCGGCTGTTAGGAAGCTCATTGCAATTCCAGTCATCGCTGTACTCGATTGAATAATAGCTGTCATTATGGTACCGGTTAACAGGCTTAAAAGAATCTGATCATTAATGGAAAGGATAAAATTATTGATCAAATTCATCGATGTTAACGGGACAGCTAGCATTTCGAAGCCTTTCATAGCTGCAAAAACAGAGGAAATTCCAAATAGAAGCATCCCGATGCTTCTCGCTTTTTTATTTTTAAATAATATAAGTAGGGCTCCACAAATAGCGAGTGGAACAAGGACTTTATCAATATTAAATGTAATTAATTCTGTTTTAAAGGTAGTTCCAATATTTGTTCCTAGAATAATCCCAATCGACTGAGGGAACGTCATGATCCTTGCTGAAATTAATCCAATTGTAATCACCATTACAGCAGTACTGCTTTGTAATAGTGCCGTAATAAATGTCCCTGTTAGCATCCCTTTTAAGGGAGTACTAGTAAGTTTAATCAGCCAGCCCTTTAATTTATTTGCTGATAAATTAAACAGCGCAAATCTAATAATGGTCATTCCAAAGACAAATAATAAAATGCAAAGAACAAATAATAATATGTATAACATTGTATGGCCCCCCTCGCTTCATTGTATGGTGGTGGAAGGAGGGACATGCCACTTTTTAAGGTAAATTAAGACAAGTCTTTATTTATTTGAATAAAAAATAAAAAGCATGTACTATCACTGTGAATTTCAGTTGACCTTGTATCAAGGTTATATTATAATTGCAAGGTACATGGATTGAATGTTAGTGTGTTGTGTTTCGGAGGGAGGGAAAGAGAATGTCTAAAACCGTCGTTCGTAAAAACGAATCGCTTGAAGATGCTCTTCGTCGCTTCAAACGTACAGTATCAAAAACTGGTACTTTGCAAGAGGCAAGAAAGCGCGAATTCTATGAAAAGCCAAGTGTAAAACGCAAGAAAAAGTCTGAAGCAGCTAGAAAACGTAAGTTTTAAGAGAGGGTGCAATACATGAGTCTTCTCGAGCGTTTGAATAATGATTTGAAACAAGCGATGAGAAACAAGGAAAAAGACAAACTCTCAGTAATTCGGATGGTAAAAGCTTCATTGCAAAATGAAGCTATCAAGCTCGGCACAAAAGAGCTTGCAGAAGATGTAGAGTTAACAGTCCTTTCTCGCGAAGTAAAACAACGCAAAGACTCCCTCCATGAATTTGGTAAAGCTGGTCGTGATGACCTAGTTGATAAGTTGCGTACAGAGTTGGCTATCGTTGAATTGTATATGCCAAAACAGCTTTCTGAAGAGGAACTGGTGGAAATTGTTAAAGAAACAATTTCTGAAGTCGGCGCAAAATCAAAAGCAGAAATGGGAAAAGTGATGTCTGCGATTATGCCTAAAGTAAAGGGCAAAGCAGATGGGGCACTTGTAAATAAACTTGTACAACAACACCTTTCATAGTATTCTGACAGGAAGACTGTAGGCTTTTAGCCTGCGGTCTTTTATTATTTTTAATGAAACTTAATTGACTTTCAAACGTAATATTAATTGTCGAAGCTAAAGAAAGAAAGGGGGCCTTCGAATGATTGAATTTCTTACTGACCCGATTGTTGTAACCGTTCTATTATCGATTGCGGGAATCGGAATTGTATTAGAGCTTTTTTCATCCAAGTTTGGTGTGGCAGGATTTATTGGTGTGTTTGCGCTCATTTTATTCTTTTATGGGCATTTTCAAGCAGGGCTTGCAGGTTATGGTACTTTACTATTATTTGTGGCAGGATTACTGCTGATTTTCTTGGAGTTCTTTTTACCTGGAGCTATTTCTGGCACACTTGGTGTTGCTGCTTTAATTTTAAGTCTTTTTTTAGCAGGTTCGGACACCATCCAAATCGGGGTATCCATCATAATTGCGATTTTCTTATCTGTCCTAGTTTTCTTTATAATGATTAAGATTTTTGATAAAAAGCTTGTTTTATTTAATAAAATGGTTCTTTTTGATTCAGCCAGAAAAGAAGATGGATATGTCTCTAATATTAATCGTACCGATCTGTTGGGAATGGAAGGGATTGCCTTAACCATTTTACGCCCAGCAGGAACCGTTATTATTAACAATGAAAGAATTGATGCGGTAACCGAAGGCGGCTTTATCGAGCAGAATGCTATCGTTAAAGTCATTAAGGTTGAAGGAGCGCGTATTGTTGTAAGAGAATTAGAATAAAAGAAGGGGGTTAAAAAATGATTGTAGGCAGTGGAACGATTTTTATCATTGCAGTTGTTGTTGTCGCTTTAATCTTATTTGGGATCTTATTATCCTTTGTACCAGTCATGCTCTGGATCTCTGCGCTTGCGGCAGGAGTCCGTATTAGTATCTTTACATTAGTTGGGATGAGGCTTAGAAGGGTAACGCCAAGCAGAGTGGTTAACCCACTCATAAAAGCCCATAAAGCAGGTTTAAACGTTACCACCAATCAACTGGAAAGCCATTATCTTGCCGGCGGGAATGTTGACAGAGTAGTCAATGCTCTAATTGCTGCACATCGGGCAAATATTGAATTATCGTTTGAACGCTGCGCTGCCATTGACCTAGCAGGGCGTGATGTTTTAGAAGCGGTACAAATGAGTGTTAATCCGAAAGTAATTGAAACTCCATTTATTGCCGGGGTTGCTATGAATGGTATCGAAGTAAAGGCCAAAGCGAGAATTACCGTTCGAGCTAACATTGAGCGTCTTGTCGGTGGTGCTGGGGAGGAAACCGTGGTTGCTCGTGTCGGTGAAGGGGTTGTTTCCACTATCGGTTCATCGGATAGTCATAGCAAGGTGCTCGAGAATCCAGATTTAATCTCGCAAACGGTTCTTTCGAAGGGACTAGATGCCGGAACAGCTTTTGAAATCCTATCGATTGATATCGCTGATGTGGATATCGGTAAAAATATTGGGGCTGAACTACAAACCGAACAAGCTGAAGCGGATAAGAAAATTGCCCAGGCGAAAGCTGAAGAGCGCAGGGCAATGGCTGTGGCGTTAGAACAAGAAATGAAAGCTAAGGTCCAGGAAATGAGGGCAAAGGTCGTGGAAGCGGAAGCAGAGGTTCCTCTTGCAATGGCTCAAGCGCTCAAATCAGGAAATATTGGTGTAATGGATTATATGAACTTTAAAAATATTTCAGCAGATACTGAAATGAGAGGTTCAATTGGTAAGATAACGGGAGATAAAAAAGACGGACAATAAAGCCCGCTTTGGGATAATAAAGGGGTGGTGATTTTTGGAAACCTTAGTATTTTTGATTGTCATGGGTATTGTCTCTGTCATTTTCCGTAAGGCAAAAGGTAAGACAGGTCAATCTCGCAATAGAACTTTTTCAAGGGATACTTTTGAAGAAATTCGGACACTAGTTAAAAAGCAACTCAATTATGATGAAATTCCAACAACCAGCACTTTAAAATCAAAGAATATACCATCGGAAATTTCACTGGATCAACTCGAAAAGCTCGAAAATAAATACCAGCAGTTGAAACAAGAGTCTGAGGTTAAACGGATTGGAATGTCAGTAGCCCAGCCAAAGGTCGAGAAAGTAGAAGTTAAATCCGGGCAAGAGGAATGTAGCATCATTTCTCTTTATCCAGATGAAAAAACGCTCATTAATGGGATGGTTTGGTCAGAAATTCTTGGTGAGCCGCGTTCCAAAAAGCCCTTTTTCCCAAGAAAATGTTAGTTGTAAATCAACATAGCTAAATAGAAAAAGGTGTGCTAGAACCTCCTTTCATTTCATAAATATGAGATGAAAGGGGGTTCTTTTTTTATGGCGAAAAAATGGGGCCAACGGGTCCGTAACTGGATGGCTGAAAAAATGGATCTTCCTCAAGATGTCATGATGGATTTACCCCGCATTACGATGGTTGGGCAAATTCATATATATATTGAGAACCATCGCGGCTTGCTTGTGTTTACTGATAAAGAACTCCGTCTGCTATTAAAGCAAGGGCAGTTATTAATAAAAGGTAAATATTTTGTTATTAAAACGATTTTACCTGAAGAAATTTTGCTCGAAGGGAAAATTGAACAGGTCATTTATATAACTGATAATCCGGGAGGAACAAAATGAATAACCAGTGGGTCGAATTTTTATATGGCAGGGTTACTGTTAAAGTATCAGGAAAGGGTATTGAACGCTTTTTAAATGTCCTTACCAGGAATGGACTTCATATTTGGCATGTCAAACGGCATGGAACAGAAACAATTACCTTTAAGATGAGACTTAGAGATGCCAAGAACATCAGACACTATGCAAGGAAAAGTGAATGCTCCATTTCCTTCCTGCGAAGGAGCGGAGTGCCTTTTTTAATTAAGAGAGTGCTTAAAAATAGTGGCTTTTTAGCGGGGGCAGGAATTTTCTTGCTTATCTTAATGGTTTTATCCAATGTTATTTGGGGGATTGAAATAAAAGGGGCAAAACCAGCGACAGAATATCAAATTCGTAAAGAATTGGACAAGATGGGTGTTAAGATTGGAAAGTTGCAATTATTTGTAGATAATGTGGAAGGTATTCAAAGGCAACTGACAAATAATGTTGGGGATCTAACATGGGTTGGAGTGGAATTAAAAGGGACAACCTTCCACCTTCAAGTTGTCGAGAAAAATGAGCCAAAAAGGCCAGAGCAATTATCACCGAGGAACCTTATCGCAAAAAAGAAAGCGATAATCGTAAATATGTATATTGAAAATGGTCAAAAAATGGTAGAAATTAATGATCATGTGGAGCCGGGGCAATTACTCGTTTCAGGTGAATTTGGGCAAGAAGGTACTCCGGAATTGGTTGCGGCCAAAGGAGAGGTTTGGGGTGAAACTTGGTATAAAAGTCATGTGGAGCTCCCGTTAGTAACCAACTTTAAAGTATATAATGGCAAAGAAAAGGAAAAACATTTTATTTTACTGGGGGATTTCGAACTCCCTGTTTGGGGCTTTGGTAAGCCTGAATTCTTGAAATATGAAACCGAAATGAATGTTCATAAAATTCATTTCTTAAAGTGGGAATTGCCAATTTCTTATCTCAACAAAACCCTTCGCGAGCGGGAAGAAGTTCAGCGTACCTATTCAAATAAAGAGGCCCAACAAATTGCAATTGAGCTGGCAAAAAAACAAATAAAAGGTCGGTTAGATGAAGATGCTATGATAAAAGATGAAAAAATTTTACACAAAGCAATTAAAAATGGTAAAGTTATACTGGATATTCATTTTAAGGTAATTGAAAATATTGCAGTCGGACAACCGATTTCCAAGGAGACTAGTGAATGACAGAAAAGTTAACTACCATAAATGTACAACTTGAAAATCCTGCAGAAGCAATTAGTTTGCTAGGGAATTCTGATACCAATTTAAAAATTATTGAACAAGAGCTTGATGTTACCATCATTACTCGGGGTGAAGCTGTCAGTTTATCCGGTGATGAGGAAAATGTAAATCTGGCCGGACAAATATTAAATAAATTAATGATTGTGATTCGAAAGGGAATTAATATTAGTCAAAGAGACGTCCTATACGCGGTTCAAATGGCGAACGCTGGGACACTTGAATATTTTGTGAATTTATATGAAGAAGAAATTGGCAAAAATGTTAAAGGTAAAACCATTCGGATCAAGACGCTTGGACAAAGAGAATATGTAACAGCAATTAAAAAAACAGATCTTGTATTTGGGATTGGCCCTGCCGGAACCGGGAAAACATATCTTGCTGTTGTCATGGCCGTGGGCGCTCTCAAAAATGGGCAAGTGAATAAAATACTTTTAACAAGGCCTGCAGTTGAGGCTGGCGAGAGTCTTGGATTTCTTCCAGGTGATTTAAAAGAAAAGGTAGACCCGTATCTGCGACCACTATATGATGCTCTCCATGATGTGCTTGGGGCTGAACATACGCAAAGGTTAATTGAACGAGGAACCATTGAAATTGCTCCGCTCGCCTATATGAGAGGTCGAACATTAGATGATGCTTTTGTTATACTTGATGAGGCCCAAAACACAACCCATGCACAAATGAAAATGTTTTTGACAAGACTTGGCTTTGGGTCAAAAATGGTCATTACGGGTGATCAAACACAGATCGATTTGCCAAAAGGTGCAAAATCAGGCTTAATTGCAGCCGAAGGAATTTTAAAAAATGTAAAGGGCATTTCCTTTGTCTTTTTAGAAACAACTGACGTGGTTCGTCATCCGCTTGTTGGCAGAATTATTGAGGCGTACGAGAACAAAGAGAATCGAGAGGGGTAAACCTATTTGTGGTTTACCTCTTTTTTCTTTGGAAATGTGGACTTAAAACTAATCTTCTTCCAAAGAAGGTGAAACTTCTTCGAAAAACTGTTATCATTTTACATAAAGCAGGAACAGTGAAAATATGACAATTTTTGAGAAATGATTTTTTAATATAAAATCATTTTCATGGGCCGTGGTTGGAGGGATTTAGTTGGGTAAACTACAGCAATACTTCATACGGATACGCAAACTGCTAGATATCACTTTTTTTCTAGTTCTCTTTTTTATCATGTTAGGTACCGTATTATTTGCCGCGATGTATAGTAATGTAAAACCTGAAAAATTGGATTTAAGCTTGTTTTCAGTAGCAGAAAAAACCATCCGTTCCCCTGGAACAGTGGAGGATAAGAAAAGTACTGAAAATAAGCGTAGGGATGCTCTTGACCAAGTACAGGATGTGTATGCCTTGAAAAAAGAGTATACGCAAAATCGGGTCGATTTAATTAGCTCCATTTTTCAAGCGGTTACTGAAGTGAATGATGAAATAAATGCAGAAATCAAGAAGTTTGAAGAACTGGCCCCAGAAGAAAAACCAGCAAAAACGGAACCTAGTGATTCTGAAAAAATGATCAGGTTAAAGGCAAAATTAACATCGAATGTATCAAAGGGGCTTTCTGACCAGGTTTTTACGGCCTTAGTCCAAGCTAGTAATGATGAATTATCGATCGCGAAGGATTTAACTGTTACTGCGATTAACAATGTTATGGCCCAACGGATTTCTGCTGATGAAGTAGAGAATGCAAAAAAAAGAGTGGAGGAAGAATTAAAATATACAACTTTAAATGATAATTTAAGAAATGGTGTCATTGAACTCGGCAGGTATGCTGTTATTCAAAATGAATTTTATGATCCCAATGCAACAGAAGAGCTGCGACAGCAAGCGGTAGAAAGTGTGGAGCCAGCCAAAATTCTTCAGGGGCAAATTATTGTTGAAGAAGGAGAATTAATCAACCAGGATATTTATAGACAGTTAAAATTAGTCGGCCTTCTTGATAATGAGAGATCCTTTAAGCCTTTTATTGGATTAATGGTATTGATAACCATTATTCTGTCTTCAATCTATTTTTATTTTTACCAAATAAAATCAATTCCAGAAAAGAGACAGACAGACTTGTTGTTGTATGGGATTGTTTTCATACTTTCAATCTTTATTATGAAAATAATCAGCATGCTGCAAATTTTTAATTTTGCCGGAATTGGCTATCTTTTCCCTGCAGCTTTAGGGGGAATGTTAATTAAGATCTTGATTGATGAAAAGCTTGCCATTCTTATGTCGATTATTATGGCGGTATGCGGAAGTATTTTATTTAACGAGGGAATTACAGGGACACTAAATTTTTCAGAGGGGATTTACATCCTATTCAGTGCCTTAGCGGGAATTTTGTTTCTTAGTAACCAAAACCAGCGTTCAAAAATCTTGCAGGCTGGCTCGTTTGCGGCAATCGTAAATATTATGTCTATTTTAGCGTTAATGTTTCTTCCAAATGGCCAATTTTCTGGTATGGAGTATGGATATTATTTAACCACTGCTCTTGTTTCAGGTATAGGTTCTGCTGTGTTAACGATTGGATTACTGCCTTTTTTTGAGGCGAGTTTTGGAATTCTGTCGACGATGAGGCTGATTGAACTATCCAATCCAAACCATCCTCTATTAAGAAAAATATTAATGGAAGCACCAGGTACATATCATCATAGTGTGATGGTTGCTAATTTAGCGGAATCTGCATGTGAAGCAATCGGTGCAAATGGACTTTTAGCAAGAGTGGGCAGCTATTACCATGATATTGGAAAAACACAACGTCCGAATTTTTATATCGAGAATCAGATGCATCTAGAAAATCCTCATGATCGGCTGCCGCCAGATAAAAGTGCAAACATTATTATTGCCCATGTAACAGATGGCTCTAATATTTTAAAGAAGTACCCTATGCCAAAAGAAATTATCGATATCGCTGAACAGCATCACGGGACAACTTTGCTAAAATTTTTTTATCATAAGGCTATCCAAGGTGAAACTGAGGTAAAGGAAGAGGATTATCGCTATCCTGGTCCAAAGGCAAAAACAAAAGAGTCTGCGGTGGTTGGTATTGCAGATAGTGTCGAGGCGGCAGTCCGCTCATTATCCCAGCCTACGCCTGAATTAATAGAATCACTGGTTAAAAAAATTGTTGCTGATCGTCTCCAAGATGGACAATTAAATGAATGTGATATCACAATGAGAGAAATTGAAACCGTATCTGAAGCTTTATGTGAGACCTTAAAGGGGATTTTTCACTCCAGAATTGAATATCCAGAAATGATAAAGAAGGTGAAGCAAGCATGACATTACTAATTGATTGTATCGACGAAACGGAAAAACTAACAGAAGAACAAATGCTTGAAATCGAAAGGATCCTTACCTTTGCGGCTAGAAAACAGGATGTTGAAGAGCATAGCGAAGTTTCAGTAACATTTGTTTCAAATGATAGAATACAGGAGATCAACAGGGAATACCGCGATAAAGACAAGCCTACGGATGTTATTTCGTTTGCAATGGAAGAGCTTGGGGAAGGTGAAGTGGAGCTGGTAGGGGTTGATATGCCTCGTGTCTTGGGGGATATTATTATCTCTATACCAAAAGCAATCGAGCAAGCAGAAGAATATGGACATTCTTTTATACGTGAGCTTGGTTTTCTAGCTGTACATGGTTTCCTTCATCTTCTTGGTTATGATCATATGACCGATGAAGAGGAAAAAGAAATGTTCACATTGCAAAAGGAAATATTAGACGAGTATGGACTCAAACGATAAACGACCACAGCAGTCATGGTTGGGTACATTTTCGAATGCAATCGCCGGGATTTTAGTGGCCCTGAAGTCAGAGAAAAATATGCGGTTCCATTT
Organism: Bacillus sp. ISL-46; assembly: GCF_018613205.1. NCBI lineage: Bacteria > Bacillati > Bacillota > Bacilli > Caryophanales > Bacillaceae > Bacillus > Bacillus sp. ISL-46. The sequence continues at coordinate 24,069 of NZ_JAGGQR010000015.1, read as the reverse complement.
CTTTTGCTCCATTCTTGTTGTACTCGTCTCTTATTATTTTTCCATTACAAAGACTGAATGGATATTCATCCTGTTTGCTATTGCGGGAATGTTTGCATTGGAATTAGTCAATACCGCAATCGAACGAGTTGTCGATCTAGTTACACAAGACTATCATCCATTAGCAAAACAAGCGAAGGATATGGCAGCAGGAGCGGTGTTAGTTTATGCCGTACTATCGGTTGTAATTGGCCTATTAATATTTTTACCCTACATACAAAAGCTTTAAAAAATTAAGCTGAATAGAGTTTATTTACCATCATTTGAAATAGGATACTGGATTAGGTAAAATAACTTATCAGCAAAATTATTAAGACTTGCTGATTTATTAGAAAATTCTAATTTTTTTACTTCAACCTAATGATTTTCAATCAATTTTGAGGTAAAATAAAGAAACAGCAGATTCTGCTGGAAGGGAAGAACACTAGTGAACATCGATCAACTAATTAAAGAAACAAAAAAGGCAAGTTCCTTCATACAGGAGGATCTATATGCTGAATAATGACAACGGAAGCAAAGGATACAAGTCAGGTTTTATTTCGATTATTGGCCGGCCGAATGTAGGTAAATCCACGTTTCTTAATCGCGTGATTGGCCAAAAAATTGCCATAATGAGTGATAAAGCACAAACAACTCGTAACAAAATCCAAGGTGTGTTAACAGTAAATGATGCCCAGATGATTTTTATAGATACACCAGGTATCCATAAACCCAAGCACAAATTAGGCGATTTTATGATGAAGGTTGCTGTAAATACGCTAAAAGAAGTTGATTTGATTTTATTTATGGTAAATGCTGAAGAAGGATTTGGACGTGGTGAAGAATTTATTCTTGAAAAATTTCAAACAGTTAATACGCCAATCTTTCTTGTAATTAATAAAATTGATCAAGTCCATCCTGATAAATTATTGCCGATTATTGAATCATATAAAGAAAAATACCCTTTTAAAGAAATTGTCCCAATATCTGCGCTAGAAGGAAACAATGTGGAGCCATTGTTAGGACAGATTAAGTCCTTCTTGCCGGAGGGACCACAATACTATCCAGCAGACCAGGTCACAGATCACCCAGAACGGTTTATTATTACCGAGTTAATAAGGGAAAAAGCACTCCACTTAACACGAGAGGAAATTCCCCACTCTTTAGCTGTGGTTCTTGACAAAATGGAGCGGAGAGAGGGTAAAGAAATTATTGATGTCATGGCAACCGTAATTGTCGAACGTGATTCACAAAAAGGAATTATTATTGGTAAGCAAGGCAGCATGTTAAAAGAAATAGGCAAGCGTGCACGAGTTGATATTGAAAATCTACTAGGGTCAAAAGTATATTTAGAGCTATGGGTAAAAGTTCAAAAAGATTGGCGCAATAAGATGTCCCAGCTTCGAGATTATGGCTTCAATGAGGATGAATATTGATTAATAATGGCCGACCAAGGCGTTTCCGCTTTTCTAATAACCCTAACTAAAATATTACCGATTATTTCAAATTATGCATGGACAACATTAACAAATATTTCGTCTTATGATTTTTGCGCTGGCAGGCTATGATAATTGTAAGGTTTGGGACCGAATGAAAGCTAGTCTAAATATGAAAGGTGGGGTTTTCGATGATGGATTTTACGTGGAAAGTATTCCTCCAAACAGGTAATATTGACACATATCTTCTCATTAAAGAACTTGAGAAGGAAAACCAAGAAATACCCGGAAATCTGAATGATGAGCTAGCACAAATCGATTTTCCCGTTTCATAAGTTTGTCTTCGTGCTACTTTAGAAGGTGACAATAATGCTTCAGAAGTGTGAAGGCATCGTTATTAGAACAACAGATTATGGTGAAACAAATAAAATAGTGACAATATATACAAGGGAATGGGGAAAGATTGGTGTGATGGCGCGTGGTGCAAAAAAGCCAAACAGCCGCCTTTCCTCCATTACACAACTTTTTACACATGGTTATTTTCTAATTACTAGAGGATCTGGTTTAGGAAGCATGCAGCAGGGTGAAACGGCTACATCCTTAAGATCGATTGGTGAAGACATTTTTTTAACTGCCTATGCTAGTTATATTGTCGAGTTAACCGATAAATGCACGGAAGAAAAAAAACCAAACCCTTTTCATTTTGAATTGCTCTATCAAACATTGAATTATTTGAATGAGGGCTATGACCCGGATATTCTCATGAATATTTATGAGATGAAAATGTTAAATGTATTGGGATTAAACCCAATCTTAAATCAATGTTCCGTTTGCGGCAGTACAGACGGACATTTTTCTTTTTCCATTCGTGAAGGTGGGCTTATCTGTCATCGTTGTCTAGATAAAGATCCGTACCATTTCAAATTAACACCGAGTACGATTAAATTATTAAGGCTATTTTATTATTTTGATCTTTCAAGGTTAGGAAATATTTCTGTTAAAGAAGAGACTAAGGCTGAACTTAAGAATGTTATTACTTCTTACTATGAAGAGTATTCGGGACTTCATCTCAAAACAAAGAAGTTTCTTAATTCCATGGATAAATTCAGAAATCTCTTATAAGCACCCTGTTGACAATGTTTGGAGTTTTCGTTATTATTTTCATTAATAAAATATTTGCATTGACGGAGAAGAGTACTTAGTAATCTCTATAAAAGCGAACCTAGGGTGGTGGAAGCTAGGGTATAGGGCACTAAGGAAGGCGTTCCTGAGCAATCTTTGTGTTTATTAACACGATTAAAGAGGCTGTTTTTTGCAGCAATTAGGGTGGAACCGCGGGTAACTCTCGTCCCTATGCTTAACAAGCATAGGGACGAGAGTTTTTTTTGTTTGAATCAAATTTATTAAAAGGAGCAATTTCAATGAATGTAACAATGGAACAAATCGTCTCACATGCAAAACACAGAGGATTTATTTTTCCAGGTTCAGAGATTTACGGAGGACTTGCAAATACTTGGGATTACGGCCCGCTAGGCGTTGAATTTAAAAACAATATTAAACAGGCATGGTGGAAAAAGTTTGTTCAAGAGTCGCCTTATAATGTTGGCTTAGATGCAAGTATTCTGATGAATCCTCGTACTTGGGAAGCATCAGGGCATATTGGGAACTTTAATGACCCAATGATTGATTGTAAAAATTGTAAAGCACGCCATCGCGCGGATAAATTAATTGAAAATGCACTAGATGAAAAAGGCATTGAAATGATTGTCGACGGCTTACCATTTGAAAAAATGGAAGAACTGGTTAAAGAACACAATATCGCATGCCCGGACTGTGGCAGTCATGATTTTACTGGTATCCGTCAGTTCAACTTAATGTTTAAAACCTTCCAAGGGGTAACAGAATCAAGTACGAATGAAATTTTCCTTCGCCCTGAAACGGCCCAAGGTATTTTTGTTAACTTTAAAAATGTTCAGCGTACGATGAGAAAGAAAATGCCGTTTGGAATTGCTCAAATAGGAAAAAGTTTCCGAAATGAAATTACTCCGGGGAATTTTACATTCAGGACAAGAGAGTTTGAACAAATGGAACTTGAATTTTTCTGTAAGCCTGGTGAAGAACTTAAATGGTTTGATTATTGGAAACAATTTGCTGAAGACTGGTTAATGTCCTTAGGTCTTACCAAAGAAAATTTAAGGCTACGAGATCACTCTGAAGATGAACTATCCCATTATAGTAATGCGACTACTGATTTTGAATTTAAATTCCCGTTTGGCTGGGGTGAACTTTGGGGTGTCGCTTCAAGAACAGATTATGACTTGAAGCAGCATATGGAATATTCTGGTGAAGATTTCCATTATCTTGACCCTGAAACAAATGAAAAGTATGTACCATACTGTATCGAACCATCCTTAGGAGCGGATCGGGTTACATTAGCATTCTTGATTGATGCCTATGATGAAGAACAGCTTGAAGATGGTACATCTAGAACGGTCATGCATTTCCACCCTGCTCTAGCCCCATTTAAGGCGGCAGTCCTTCCATTATCGAAGAAGCTGTCTGAAGAAGCACGAGAAGTTTTTGCTACTTTAGCGAAGCACTTTTCAGTGGATTATGACGAATCAGGTTCCATTGGGAAACGCTATCGTCGGCATGATGAAATTGGTACACCTTTTTGTATCACTTATGATTTTGACTCTAAAGAAGACAATATGGTTACTGTTCGAGACCGTGATACAATGGAACAAAAACGGATCCCAGTAAGTGAACTTGTTAGCTTTTTGCAAGAAAAAATGACGTTTTAATGGAAAACTCGCCAATTGGCGAGTTTTCTTTATACATTCCATAGTATATAATATTCCTAATAAAGTATGACTATTTGAAGGTTGTGGGTAACCCTTCATGATGTAATACAAAGGTGGTGTGTACAATCGAACTGACCAAACGGCAAGAACATATTTTACAAATAGTAAAAGATAATGGGCCGATTACCGGAGAGCATATTGCCGATCAATTAAGTTTGACTAGAGCAACATTAAGGCCAGATCTGGCAATTTTAACGATGGCTGGCTTTTTAGATGCAAGACCGCGTGTGGGTTATTTTTATACGGGTAAATCTGGGACACAGCTGTTAACTGAAAATTTACAAAAAATATATGTGAAAGATTATCAATCCATCCCTATTGTGGTGAATGAAAATATTTCTGTATATGATGCGATCTGTACCATGTTCCTTGAAGATGTGGGAACATTATTTGTAGTGGATCAAAATACCATCCTTGTTGGGGTATTGTCCAGAAAAGATTTGCTCAGAGCAAGTATAGGTAAACAAGAGCTTTCCACCATTCCTGTCAATATTATTATGACTAGAATGCCGAATATAACTATGTGTGAACGGGACGATTTATTAATCGATATCGCCAAAAAATTAATTGAAAAACAAATTGATGCCCTGCCAGTGGTTCGAAAATCAGAAAATGGATATGAGGTTATCGGCAGATTAACGAAAACAAACATTACAAAAGCGTTTGTTGGACTGGGTGATGAGTAAGTCACAAGTTAACTTGTAGAGGGGTTGTGTAGGGAGAATGAGTGTACCAATTATTTATGTTGTATCTGATTCAGTGGGGGAAACGGCTGAATTAGTTACCAAAGCAGCAATAAGCCAGTTTAATGGCTCAGGAATGAATTTAAAAAGATTTCCCTATGTAGAGGACCAGGAACATATTGATGAAGTTCTTTCACTTGTTTTACTGGATAAAGCTATGATTGCATTTACGCTTGTCAAACCTGAAATGCGTACATATATCAAGGAAAGAGCGGAACAGGAAGGGATTCTGGCAGTCGATTTAATTGGTCCAATAATGGACAAGATTCAAGCTTTTAGTGGGAAGTCACCTTTATGTGAACCAGGACTTGTTCGAAAACTTGATGAGGATTATTTTAAAAAAGTAGAAGCGATTGAATTTGCCGTAAAATATGATGATGGCCGCGACCCAAGAGGAATCCTAAAAGCAGATATTGTCCTAATTGGCGTTTCAAGAACTTCAAAGACACCACTTTCCCAGTACTTAGCCCATAAACGTTTAAAGGTTGCTAATGTCCCACTGGTACCTGAAGTGGATCCGCCAGAAGAACTATATAGGGTTCCGATCGAGAAATGCTTCGGTTTAAAAATAAGTCCTGAAAAGTTAAACAATATCAGACGAGAACGATTAATTTCCTTAGGATTAAATGATAAGGCAAGTTATGCCAATATTGAACGGATTAAAGCGGAGTTAATCTTTTTTGAAAAAGTAGTGGAGAAAATAAATTGTCCCGTTATTGATGTAACCAATAAAGCGGTTGAAGAAACAGCAAATGTTATCCTAAATTATATTCATAAAGGGAGACCTTAACACATAATCATTTGATTATGTGTTTTCTTCTGATAGAAAGTGGAATAATAATGATAAAAAGTTATGGTAAAATGATAATAAATGTACTATAATAAAAAATTGTGATAAAAAATATATATTTTTAGGTTTAGACTTGCTTGTGAACGAATAAACTATTTATTGTTAGATGTCAAGGGGACCCCCTAAAAAGAATTCGACATAAATCCTTTTACAAAAGTTATTTGTTAAAGAAGGAATATGCGGAGAGATGTAGAATTAATACTAATGTAGAAGGCAATCCGACTATTTATGTCGATGCAGATTCATGCCTACTGGGCAGAGATTGTCGAAATAGGATCCAAGTTTAGCGTCCGTGATCTTTTTGATGCTTCCTCCGTCTCCATATGAATGAAGAAAAATCTACATAGGAAGAGGAAATATGTTGACGCTGGGAAGGGAGAGGCCCTAAATCCTTCCAAACTGAAGATCGTTCAAAATTTATGACAAAATTAACAAAAATTTTGTCGAAATTTGCAGGAATTTAAAGATTGCCTGCCGAATACCTGATAGTACAAATGGAGTTGTTTTCATGGCAGAGCGTATTGCCGAAGAAAAGATTAATCAAATTCGTCAGGCTGTTGATATTGTCGAAGTAATCAGCGATTATGTTCAACTGAAAAAACAGGGGCGAAATTACTTCGGATTATGTCCATTCCATGGAGAAAGTACCCCATCATTTTCAGTATCAATTGATAAACAAATTTTCCATTGTTTTGGCTGTGGCGCTGGCGGTAATGTTTTTTCTTTTTTAATGGAACTTGAAGGGATTTCATTTCAGGAAGCTGCCATTAAACTAGCTTCGAAGGTAAATATCGACCTTGAAATTAATTTATCTGGGGGACAAGGCGAGAAAAAGGTTTCTCAAGAGCACCAAGCTTTTTTAGGGGCTCATGAGCTGTTACAGAAATTTTACCATCACTTGCTTGTAAATACAAAAGAAGGCGGGCAGGCTTTAGAGTATCTGCTGAGCAGGGGATTTACTCGCGAATCGATTGATAAGTTTCAAATTGGGTATTCCCTAAATTCATGGGATTTTGTTTATAAATTTCTTTCTAAAAGAGATTTCCCACCTGAATGGATGGAGAAAGCCGGATTAATTATCAAACGTGAAAGGGATGGGACTTATTTCGATCGATTTAGGGATCGAATAATGTTTCCGATTTTTGACCGAAATGGTAATACGATTGCTTTTTCAGGCAGATCACTCGGGGCCGAAGAGCCCAAATATCTAAATAGTCCTGAAACGCCAATCTTTAATAAAAGTAAAATTTTATATAATTATCATAATGCGAAGCCAAGTTTAAAAAAATTGCAATATGCTGTTTTATTTGAGGGATTTGCCGATGTAATTTCCGCAGATCGCTCGGGGGTGGAAAATGGCATTGCCACAATGGGGACATCCTTGACAGATGAACATATAGCCCTTTTAAGGCAAAGTGTCCAATCCGTAACCATCTGTTACGATTCAGATAAGGCAGGAATTGAAGCTGCTTTCCGAGCGGGGAACCATCTTAACAATGCTGGCTTTCAAATTAAGGTAGCGCTGATGCCAGACGGCATGGACCCCGATGAATACATTAAAAAGAACGGTCCTGAGAAATTCCGAAATGAGGTTATCGCGGCCGGCTTAACATGGATGGCGTTTAAATTTCTTTACTTTCGCAGAGGTAAAAATCTTCAGCTAGAAGGAGATAGGCTTGCATATATCGAAGTGATAATTAAAGAAATCAGCAATTTGAATAAAGCAGTTGAAAGAGATCATTATTTGCGGCAACTTGCAGCAGAATTTTCACTCTCATTAGATGCATTGAAACAGCAGCAAAAGCAAATTTTCTTCGCTGATAAAAGAAAAACAACCGGAAAAAACCAACCTGTTGATAAACCTATTTTAATTCCTAAGAAAGTAAGTGAACTCAAGCCAGCGCATTACACAGCAGAAAGGCGATTAATCGCTCACATGCTAAAAGATCGAGATGTTGCTTATAAAGTTCAGGATTTATTACAAGGAAACACGTTTAATATTGATGAACATCAGGCAATAATAACCTATCTGTTAGGATTTTATGAGGATCATTTCCAACCTGATTCAAGTGCATTTTTATCCTATATTCATGATGATAATCTTAGAAGAATGGTTGCTAATATTGAAATGATGTCCATAAATGACGAATTAAGCAATCAAGAATTAACTGATTATATCAAACAGGTGTTGAATTATCAAAAATTGTTAAAGATAAAAGAAAAAGAAGTGGAACAAAAAGAAGCAGAGCGACAAAGTGATCTTGGTAAAGCTGCTGCAATTGCAATGGAAATTATTCAATTGCGTAAATCTCTATAGATTCCATTTTACTGTCTTTGATTCTGGAAGGAGGGGGACATATGGCTGCTGAAAAATCAGCCCGTTCAAAAGAAGTTGAGAATGAATTCACTTTTGAACAAGTTAAAGATCAGTTAACGGTACTGGGTAAAAAAACCGGCGTCCTTGCCTATGATGATATTGCTGAGAAATTGGCTAATTTTGAACTAGATTCTCACCAAATGGACGAATTTTACGAGTTCCTCGGTGATCAAGGTATTGAATTAGTTGGTGAAAGTGACGAGGAAGATCCTAATCCTAAGCAATTAGCTAAGGGTGATGATGATGAATTTGATCTAAATGATCTTAGCGTCCCTCCAGGGGTTAAGATTAATGATCCAGTTCGTATGTACTTAAAAGAAATCGGCCGTGTTGATTTGCTTTCTGCTGAAGAGGAAATTAAGCTGGCTAACCGAATTGAGGCAGGCGACGAAGAAGCAAAACGACGTCTAGCTGAAGCAAACCTCCGTCTTGTAGTAAGTATTGCAAAACGCTACGTCGGTCGTGGAATGCTCTTTCTTGATCTTATTCAAGAAGGTAATATGGGTCTAATCAAAGCTGTTGAGAAGTTTGATTATCGAAAAGGCTTTAAATTTAGTACCTATGCAACTTGGTGGATTCGTCAAGCCATCACACGTGCGATTGCAGACCAAGCAAGGACCATCCGGATTCCTGTGCATATGGTTGAAACCATTAATAAATTAATTCGTGTTCAGCGTCAATTACTTCAGGATCTTGGCCGTGAACCAACACCAGAAGAAATTGGTGAAGATATGGATCTAACACCTGATAAGGTTAGGGAAATTTTGAAAATTGCCCAAGAGCCTGTATCACTGGAAACACCTATTGGTGAAGAAGATGATTCCCACCTTGGTGATTTTATTGAAGACCAGGATGCAACCTCACCTTCAGAGCATGCTGCCTATGAATTATTAAAAGAGCAACTTGAAGATGTCTTAGATACTTTAACAGACAGGGAAGAAAATGTCCTTCGCCTGCGTTTTGGACTGGATGATGGACGTACTCGTACACTTGAAGAGGTAGGAAAGGTCTTCGGTGTTACCCGTGAGCGTATCCGTCAAATTGAAGCAAAGGCATTGCGGAAATTACGCCATCCTAGTCGCAGCAAACGATTAAAAGATTTCTTAGAATAAAATATTTCTAATGAATAGTCTACTTCATAACTGAAGTAGGCTTTTTTCTTATGCATCAATTAATGAATACACTAGTTGAAACACTTAAGTAAATGTAAGCACTTTCTCTATTTGAATCCATTTTACTGAATTGTCTCTCATTTTGCAAATAGACTTAAGAAAATTCATGGCCCGCTTTTTATTCTTTTATTTTAGGAGATGGGCTTGAATTTATCAAATACAACCGAACGTGTGTTAGAAGATGTCTGAGTACCTGTTGAGAACCTTTTAGGGAAGCTTGGAGAGGCCTTAAACAGATTTTAATTATGGTTTATGGCTGGGACACGTATAGGGATTGCTGCAATGGCCGTAGGGATTGCTCAGGGAGCCTATGATTAATAAAATAAAATAGCAAATTTATAAACAGGCTAAACTAGATATTTTCACTAATTTGGCTTGTTTTCTTTTTTTTATTAAGATTATAGTGATAAAATAAGTTTAGGGCTTTTCCTTCTGTTCATTTTCAAGTAAAATAGTAGTTGTTTGTAGACTTTATTCAATATTTAACAGACGTTCGTACATAAGGGAGGTTATATCATGAAGCGAAATCCGGTTATTCCTTACGTTCTCATCATGGCATTTGGAATTGTGTTAATTCTAATTTTGTCTTTCAAAGGCCTTGGTGATATGAAAGAAGTTGCTAAGGAAAATGGTGAAGGCAATGAGAAAACAGAGGTTGCCGCATCAAAGCCTGAAGACATTTACAAGCAATCTTGTATTGGCTGTCATGGCGATCAGTATCAAGGGGTAGTAGGACCTACATTAAAAGGTGTGGGCAGCAAGTATTCTAAGGAAGAACTTATGACTTTTGTTACAAAAGGTAAGGGTACAGGCATGCCAGCAGGTCTTGTTAAACCAGAACAGGCTGCTGCAATGGCAGATTGGTTAGCAACCATTAAATAACTAGAAAAGGTCCTTTGCATCTGTAAAGGACTTTTTTTATACTAGGCGCTGTTGAATATACAAAGAGATTTTTCCTTAAATTAATAATCGAAACACTTTGATACCTTTTTCGGGACTTTTGTTTTGAATTAGCCGGATTGGAGTCACTTTGATGCCTTTTTCGGGATTTTTTGTCTCCAATAGCCCGGATTAGAGACACTTTGATGCCTTTTTCGGGACTTTTTGTCTCCAATAGCCCGGATTGGAGACACTTTGATGCCTTTTTCGGGACTTTTTGTCTCCAATAGCTCTGATTGGAGACACTTTGATGCTTTTTTCGGGACTTTTTGTATCCAATAGCCCTGATTGGAGACACTTTGATGCTTTTTTCGGGGCTTTTTGTCTCCAATAGCCCTGATTGGAGACACTTTGATGCCTTTTTCGGGACTTTTTGTCTCCAATAGCCCTGATTGGAGACACTTTGATGCCTTTTTCGGGACTTTTTGTCTCCAATAGCTCTGATTGGAGACACTTTGATGCCTTTTTCGGGATTTTTGTCTTCAATAACCTATGAAGAATATAATTTGGTGTAAACCAATAATAAAATTTAACAAAGCCTTATATTAAGAAATTACATATAAAAAGTGGTGGTATGATTGAATACAGATAAATTGTCAGCAAGATTGGCTGCGGTTTCTAACTATGTTCCAAAAGGAGCGAGGCTCGCAGATATTGGCTCAGACCATGCGTATTTACCTTGCTACTTAGCAAAAAATGAGGGATTACCATTTGCCATTGCTGGTGAGGTTGCTAAGGGCCCCTTCCAGTTGGCTGAGAGGAATGTATTAGCAGAAGGGTTAGCGGGGGTTATTTCCGTGCGATTAGGTGATGGTCTGGAAGTTATTCAACTGGGTGAAGTGGATTGTATTACAATTGCTGGAATGGGCGGTGCCTTAATTGCAAACATTCTAGAAAATGGTAAAGATAAGCTGACTTCCGTCAAGCGCCTGGTGTTACAACCAAATATTAGCGCCATTTCTATCAGAAAATGGTTTATTGAAAATAACTGGGAACTAATGGACGAAGAAATACTCGAGGAAGATGGGAAAATATACGAGATTTTAATAGGTGAAAAGGGCGATCCTAATAAGCCTTATAAAAAAAATCCTGAAATGGGGCTTTTAGTGGGTCCATTCCTTGTACAAAAACAAGATAGAACCTTTAAGAAAAAATGGACAGCAGAAATAAATAATTGGCAGCGTATTTATGAAGCGCTTGAGGGTGCAAGCCAATCTCCTGAAATGAATGAAAAAAAACAAGAGATGATCGCCAAAATTAAGCTGGTAGAGGAGGCTTTAAAGAATGAAAATTCCTAACGGTCACGAAGTCATTCAACTATTTGAACAGTTTTCCCCGAAAGGTTTAGCGATGGAAGGGGATAAGATTGGCTTACAAATAGGACGTTTAAATAAAAAAGTTGAACGAATAATGATTGCCCTTGATGTCCTGGAAAATGTGATCGATGAGGCAATTGAAAAAAATGTCCAGCTCATAATTGCCCACCATCCGATTATTTATCGACCTCTTAAGAATTTGCTAACTGACACGGTTCAAGGGAAAATGATCGAAAAAATATTGAAACACGATATTGCTGTTTACGCAGCTCATACGAACCTTGATGTCGCAAAAGGCGGGGTAAATGACCTGCTTGCAAATGCTTTAGAATTAGAAGATGCAGAGGTACTCGTGCCGACTTTTGATACAAAGCTAAAGAAATTAGTTGTTTTTGTCCCAGTAAGCCATGCAGAAGTTATTAGAAAAGTCCTTGGAAATGCAGGCGCAGGATTTATTGGAAGCTACAGCCATTGTTCATTTTCCGCAAATGGGACGGGAAGATTTGTGCCTGGTGAAAATACCAGTCCATTTGTTGGTGAGGCAGGCAGGTTAGAAGAAGTGGAGGAAGTAAGAATCGAGACCATTATTCCTGAACCACTTCTAAAGAAAACGATTACTGCTATGATAAAAGCGCATCCATATGAGGAGGTGGCCTATGATGTCTACCCGCTTGAGAACAAGGGAGAAGTACTCGGTCTTGGCCGAATCGGAAAAGTCCGTGAAATGACATTAGGAGAATTTGCGGAAAAAGTGAAATTAGCACTTGAAGTTTCAACTGTCCGTGTGGTTGGCGATTTAAGCACTAAAATTAAAAAGGTAGCTGTTTTAGGCGGGGATGGAAATAAATACTTCATGAATGCCAAGTTTCAAGGGGCAGATGTGTATGTTACAGGGGATATTTATTATCACACCGCCCATGATGCAGCAATGCAGGGCTTGAATATGATTGATCCAGGCCATAATGTTGAAAAAGTGATGAAAAAAGGTCTGACCGCAACGTTACAAAAGATGTGCCAAGAAACGGGTTATGACGTGGAGATTTTTCCTTCTGAAGTAAATACAGATCCATTCCAATTTGTATAAAAACAAAGAACCGGTCCGCAGACTCGGTTCTTTTTAATTACTATTTTACGCTTCAGTTTTCTTTACCTTTGGTAATATTCTGCTTAATTGGACCTTTTTTCGTCGTTCCCATGTGGCCTCATTATTTGGGTCAAATTGTTCAAGGAATGTGATAACTTCCTTTGTTATCGGAGTTGGAGTCGAAGCTCCGGATGTTACTGCGACATTTTTGGCATCCTTAATCCACTCAATTTCTAACTCAGTTATATCAGCAATGCGATACGCTTTTGTTCCAGCAATTTCCTCAGAGACCTGTGCAAGGCGATTGGAATTATTACTTTTTGGATCACCAACTACAATCGTCACATCAGCTTCTGTTGCTTGTTCTGCAACTGCTTCCTGGCGAATTTGCGTTGCATGGCAAATTTCATTATAGACTTCCACATTTGGATATTTTTCCTGAACTTTTTTCATCGTATCAGCCACATCCCATTGACTCATCGTTGTTTGATTTGTGACAAGTAACTTTTCACAGTCAATCGTTAATGCATCTACATCATTTGGAGTTTCAACCAGGTGGACCATACCAGGGGCCACACCAACTGCACCCTCCGGTTCTGGATGGCCTTTTTTTCCAATATAAATTACTTGGTAGCCTTCTTTTGTTTTTTCTTCAATCAAATCATGGGTTCTCGTTACATCAGGACATGTCGCATCTATCGTTACTAGCCCTTTTTGTTTTGCGAGTTCTCTAACTTCTGGAGATATTCCATGAGCAGTAAAGATAACAGTACCTGTTTCTACTTTATCGAGAATATCTTTACGGTTTTTTCCGTCTAGGGTAATAATCCCCTCTTCTTCGAAAGCATCTGTAACATGTTTATTATGAACAATCATTCCTAAAATGTAGATTGGGCGTGGTAATGTTTTATCTAAAGCAGCGTTTCTTGCAATAACCATGGCATCGACGACACCATAGCAGTAACCTCGTGGTGAAATTTTGATAATTTGCATATAAAAAGTCCTCCTAAAAAAGACATTGTTTAATAGTTTTACGTGTTTATTATATAAAACTAATAGAAATAATACAAAGATACAATTTTCCTTAGCAGTTTTAGGAAGAAAAGAAAGAATGCTGTCTCCAGCATTCTTCATTTAAATATACATTTTCGGAACAGAACTTCCTTTTTGATATGGACTTTTCTTTGAAGGCATTTGCTGTTGCTTATTTTTGCGTTGCCCTTTTTTATTGGACGTACTATTTACAAATTCTTCATGATTGGATGATTCATCGACGGCGGCATCAGTTGATTGGTTATTTTCTACTGTTGCTTTATCCGTAGCTTTTGAAGCATTTTTGAATCCTTTATAAATCTTCCACATTGCAGGAAGATTTTTTATCATGGGGCTATATTGTTGGATCATCGGCCCAATCGACTGGGCTGTCTTTAGCACCTGCTGCGTATTGTTCAACATGCTAGTTAGTCCGCCGGGGTTACTCAAAGATTGGAGCAGTCCTCCGCCTCCTGATGCTGCTTTTCCTGCTCCTTGCATTCCCATAAAGCCGCCAGCCTGGCTTCTTCCTCCGAGAATTTTCGAAAGTAATCCCCCGCCGCCTTTGTTCATAGGACTAGGTCTTCCCATCATTTGCCCCATCATCATGGGGTTATTTCCTCCTCCAAACGGATTGGAAGGGGCACCCATCATTGGATTCCTGCCGCCAAAAGGGTTAAAACCGGGGTTCATCATCTGATTACGTGGTCCAAAAGGTCCTGGCCCCATTCCCCCCTGCATAGGCATTCTTGGTCTTGGTTGCATCTCGTTGCCTCCTTTCAATTGCCTCATGCTTTAAATTATGCATTTACCCTAAATTGGTTTAGGTTTTATACACAGGACAAAGACCAAATTTAGTTGTTTAAAAGTCAGAAAAAAGTAGAAAATGATATTAAAACGAAAGATAACTGGAGTTTTGATTAAATATTGACTATAATTGCATGATGGAATAGAAAGTGTTGCACTTGCTAAAGTAAGAAAACTACTCCAAAATCATGAGATTTTAACTATAAGGAGCAAATATATGAAAGAAAATCGTTTTGATCGTTTTACGTTACAACCATTTATTATAGAAGCCGTTAAGGAGTTCGGTTTTACTGAGCCGACTGAAATTCAGGAACGCATGATTCCTGTCGTTTTAAAGGGAGAGAGTGCAATTGGTCAGTCACAAACAGGGACGGGTAAAACGCTTGCCTATGTTCTTCCAATCCTCGAAAAAATTGATCCGTCACGACAGGAAGTTCAAGCTGTCATTACTGCACCTACAAGAGAGCTTGCCTCTCAAATTTATCACCAAATATTAAAAATAACGACGCATTGCAGCCCAGAGCAATCCATTATGACTAGGTGCTATATTGGGGGGACGGATAAGCAGCGGTCGATTGAAAAATTAAAGGTTCAGCCACATATAGTTGTAGGAACTCCGGGTAGAATCAAGGACCTGATGAGTGAAAAAGCTTTATTTGTTCATACTGCGGGAATACTGGTCGTGGATGAAGCTGATATGATGTTAGATATGGGATTTATTGAGGATATGGATCGAGTAGCGGCTAAAATGCCAGAAAACTTGCAAATGCTTGTTTTTTCAGCAACGATCCCGGAAAAATTAAAACCCTTTCTTAAAAAATATATGGAAAATCCAAAAACTGTTCAGATAGAACCGAAAAGAAGGGCAGCAGAAAATTTAGAGCATTATCTTTTGCCATCAAGACACCGGAGTAAAAAGCAGCTTGTTCATGATGCCCTTCTTGCCTACAATCCTTATCTAGCAATTGTATTTACGAATACAAAAAAAATGGCTGAAGAAGTGGCGTACTTTTTAAATGAAAAAGGTTTAAAAGTTGGCCGAGTTCATGGTGATTTAAGTCCTCGTGAACGGAAACAAATGATGAAGCAAATTCAGGATTTGGATTATCAATATATTGTCGCAACAGACCTTGCTTCTAGAGGAATAGATATAGAAGGGGTCAGCCATATCATCAACTATGAACTCCCTTCAGACTTAGATTTTTATATCCATAGAGTCGGGAGAACAGCGCGTGCCGGAAATTCGGGCATTGCCCTCACAGTTTATGAGTCATCGGATGAAGATGCGTTAAACCGGTTAGAAAAAATGGGGATTCAATTTAAGAATGTCGATCTTAAAAATAACGAATTTGTTACCGTCGATGAACGAAATAAAAGGAAGACGCGAGTAAGGCAAGAGGATAAGGCCGAACAAAAAGCTAAATCCTTGGTTAAGAAGCCAAACAAAGTAAAACCGGGTTATAAAAAGAAAATGCAATGGGAAATGGATAAAATTAAAAAGCGCGAACGAAGGATTGAGCAAAGAAAAAAATAATCAAACCAGGGAGAAAAAGGTATGCTTAAATTAGGATCACATGTTTCGATGAGTGGGAAAGATATGCTGCTTGCCGCAAGTGAAGAAGCAGTTTCCTATGGTGCAAACACGTTTATGGTCTATACCGGGGCACCGCAAAATACAAGAAGAAAAAAAATCGAAGATCTCAATATTGAAGCAGGGCGGAGGCATATGGAACAGAACGGTATCTCCGAAATTGTCGTTCATGCTCCTTATATTATCAATATTGGAAATACAACCAATCCAGATACTTTTGAATTGGGTGTTAGATTTCTTCGAACAGAAATTGAAAGAACAGAGGCAATTGGAGCAAAGCAAATCGTCCTGCATCCTGGAGCACATGTAAGTGCTGGTACCGAGGCTGGTATTAAAAAAATTATCGAAGGATTAAATGAAGTACTGACTGGCAAAGAGCAAGTACAAATTGCCTTGGAAACGATGGCTGGAAAAGGCTCCGAGTGTGGAAAATCCTTCGAAGAAATAGCGATGATAATGGATGGAGTAAACTATAGTGATAAGTTATCCGTTTGTTTTGATACCTGCCATACGCATGATGCAGGCTATAATATTGTTGAGGATTTTGATGGTGTATTAAATGAGTTTGACAAAATCGTTGGCTTGAACAAATTGAAAGTACTGCATATTAATGATAGTAAAAATGCGGTCGGGATGCGAAAGGATAGACACGAAAATATCGGGTTTGGCCATATCGGTTTTAAGGCCCTAAATTATATTGTCCACCATCCACAGCTTACCGATGTTCCTAAGATTTTAGAAACTCCATATGTGGGTGAGGATAAGAATAATAAAAAAGCCCCATATAAATTTGAGATTCATATGCTTCGGGAACAAAAGTTCAATGAGAACCTGCTTGACCTAATCATGCAATCATAAAAAAGAGCTGTGCAAAAAGTGCACAGCTTTTACTTTTTAGTTAACTGTATAAATAATTTATTTACTTCTCGGGCCGTTGCTGGACCCGCTGATTTGGCAATTTCTTTCACTAATTGAGCCCGCTGTGAATCATCAAATATATTCACATTTTTCCCTCTTAAGTATTCGGCAATTTTCACTGCCTGCTGCCTAGTCACTGATATGTTAAATTGATCCGCATATTTTACCAGTTCTTCAGCTGTTATCGTGTTAATTTTATGATTAATGATGCTCTGAAAAATTGTCATCCTCACCACTCCTCACCTTAATGTATGAAGAAGTTCCGGGAGTGTGATTGAGATTTTTGTGAATCAAATGGACGAATGCCGGAGTGGCAGACTTTACATTCAAGAATACCTGTTGTATACTACTTTAGGTTAAATCGGAATGATTCTTATAATTAAAGGTGATGCGCTGACTATGCAATCAATTATAGAAGTAAAAAAACTTTCGTATCGTTATGAAAAAGATGTTGTTCTAGAGGACATTAACATTACTATTCCAAGTGGTTCTTTTTTAGCGATTGTCGGTCCTAATGGGTCTGGAAAATCAACACTATTGAAGTTGATATTAGGGTTATTAAAGCCGCAAAAAGGGGACATCTTTTTATTCGGTAAAGAAATTAATAAGTTTAAAGATTGGCAAAAAATTGGCTATGTTTCTCAAAAGGCTAATTCCTTCAACACTGGTTTTCCTGCTACTGTATTTGAAGTTGTCGAGAGTGGTTTAACCAAAAAGCTTGGGATGTTTAAGTTTTTTAAAAAAGAACATGCGCAAAAAGTAATCGAAGCCTTGGAGGCAGTCGGTATGGAAGGGTTTAGCAACAGAAATATTGGTGAGCTCTCTGGAGGTCAGCAACAAAGAGTTTTTATTGCACGAGCCCTCGTTAGTGAACCAAGTCTCCTCATTCTGGATGAACCTACGGTAGGCGTTGATGCCGAGAATGTTAATAATTTTTATCAAATGCTGGGTGATTTAAATAAAAGTCATGATATTACCCTTTTATTGGTTACTCATGATATTGGGACGATTTCGGATAAAGTCTCACATGTTGCGTGCTTGAATAAATATTTGCATTTTCATGGGGAAACAATGGAATTTGAACAGCTCAGGGCTGATGGTATTTCTAAAATTTATGGCCATGATGTTCACATGCTAGACCATCATCATGAGCACGGAGGCGTTGTAAAATGATTCAAGGAATTTTCCACTATGAATTTTTACAAAATGCTTTTTTAACGGGGCTTATGATCGGAATTATTGCCCCGTTACTAGGAGTGTTTGTTGTTGTAAGAAGACTATCGTTAATTGCGGATGCACTCAGTCATGTTACACTAGCAGGAATAGCAGCGAGCCTGCTTCTTGAAAGAAATGTTGCGATGATGGCAGGAGTAAATCCACTATACTTAGGAATGGTTTTTTCTGTTGGGGGATCACTGTTCATCGAAAAACTTAGAGGCGTCTATAAGCACTACCAAGAACTTGCGATTCCAATTATTCTCTCTAGTGGTATTGGCTTAGGGGTTATATTTATTTCGCTTGCCAATGGTTTTAATACTGATTTGTTTAGTTATTTATTTGGCAGTGTTTCGGCAGTTAGCAGAACTGATTTATGGGTCGTATTTATAATCGGTATCTTGGTAATTTTAGTGATTATTTTATTGTATAAAGAGCTTTTTTTATTATCCTTTGATGAAGAACACGCGAAAGCCTCAGGGATAGCGGCCAAAAGTATTCATTTTATTTTTATTGTCATGGTGGCCTTGGTAATTGCAGCTTCTATGAGAATTGTCGGAATTTTGTTGGTTTCATCTTTAATGACGTTACCTGTAGCAGCCAGTATAAGGCTAGCCAAAGGATTTAAGCAAACTATTTTTTTATCTGTCCTTTTTGGTGAAGTGTCAGTACTTGGCGGCTTGTTTACTGCGTATTACTTAGATTTAGCTCCCGGTGGAACAATCGTGATGATTGCTGTTCTTATCTTAATTTTTTCTATTTTTTATAAAAAATTCTTAATTCGTAAGGGGGTGCCGTCAGGTGAACGTTAATGAGGCAATCCAATACTTAAAAGAAAAAGGGTTTAAACAAACTGGTAAAAGAGAAGATATGCTTCAATTGTTTGCTGACAGTGATAAATATTTAACGGCTAAGGACGTCTTGGATCAGCTTAAAGATGATTATCCAGGTCTGAGCTTTGATACTATCTATCGTAATCTTTCCTTGTTTGTGAATATGGGGATTCTTGAGATGACAGAATTATCAGGAGAGAAACATTTCCGTTTTACATGTTCAAGACATCACCATCATCATCATTTTATCTGTATGACCTGCGGAAAAACGAAAGAAATTGAAACTTGCCCAATGAACGACTTAAGTGAAAATTTAAAAGGATACGATATTTCAGGTCATAAATTTGAGATTTACGGTCTTTGTCCTGAATGTCATTAAAAAACAGCTTGTCTGCATACAAGCTGTTTTTTTGTATCTAAAATTAAATGCTGGAACTAACCATTTCCCTGTGGCCCTGCTGCTGCTTTTCCCAGTTTTCTACCCAAAAATAAGCTTCTTTCCAGTTATTAACCCGGATGACACCTTTTGGAAGAGGATCTTGATTATATGGTGTATCAAATAATATGACAGGAATCTGACACTCTTCATGGATCATCACAGCATTATCGTGTTTATCCTCAAAAAAGATATCAACCGAATGTTTTTTCACTGTGGCTACTTTGTCATGTGATCCAATTAATTCGATGTGGTCAAAGGTTAAGCCTTTATCAAGGAACCATTGGATGGTTACATCGAGTAAATGGGAGCCACGTGCACTAATGAAAAACAATTCATGCTCTTTTTTCCATTTATTTAAGACTTTTCCCGCTCCTTCAGCGAGAGGAGAGCCTTCATAAATCATGGGTTCATTTTCAGAAAACCATGTGGCGAACTCTTTTTCTGAAACATTTACGAATGGAGTTAATTCATATTGATTAACGTCCTCATACATAATATTCATGTCAAATGCTTTATTAATAAAAGGGATGATGGATTTGGGGCATGTAACGGTTCCATCAATATCGATTCCAAACCTTTTTCTCATTTTTGCTCTCACCTTCATATAGCTTTTAGGATTCTCCTTTTAGTTTACCAAAATTGAGTGGTCAACGGGGGAAAAGAAACAAAAAACTAATTTAGGCAAACATTAACATACTAAAAAGCAGACAGAGGCAAACAATAATTAATGCTCCTATTACTGAAAGTGAGGGATTAGGATGGCAGATGAAAGAGACACGAAAGTGCAGGAAGCTCTTCAAAGTGCAAATATTGGCCAAGATATTCCCAATTCTCCTACAACTTATCGGGAGGAAACAGCATCAGAAATTGCCGCACCTATTAAGGCCCATTACACATTGAAAAAAGATGACAATAACCCTAACATTGGTGCTTCTGTTCCGATGCGTTCTTCAGAATATAGGGAGGAAACAGCAGCGGAAATAGCTGCTCCTGTTCCACTTATTCGAAGAAAGGAACAGACCGGGCAAAAGGAAAATGCTGCAGGTGGTACAGGTCTAGGAACGCTTGCTTTAGTGCTTTCGATTTTATCACTGTTTGTATTACCTATTCTTTTTGGAGCTGCAGGTATTGTGTTAGGTTTTGTTGCCAGAAGGAGAGGGGCCACAGGACTAGGTGCTTGGGCCATCGGTATCGGTGCAATATCGATTGTTATTGGTATCTTTATTCTTCCGTTCTTTTAACAAAACCTGCATAGGAGCAAAAAGAAACCCGGTGAAAATACCGGGTTTCTTGATGTTAATTCGTAATTTTATCTTCGACTGCTTTTTTCTGAAAATATTCTTCGGCAATTTGGTCAATTTCTTTTTTCAATTCCTCAACTAATTGCGCTTCAGGAACCTTGCGGACGATCTCACCCTTCCTGAATAATAACCCTTCACCTCGAGCTCCGGCAATGCCAATATCAGCTTCACGGGCCTCTCCAGGTCCGTTAACGGCACAGCCTAGAACAGCTACTTTAATCGGAGCTTTAATTTTTTCAATGTATTCTTCGACTTCATTTGCAATACTAATAAGGTCAATTTCAATCCGGCCGCATGTTGGGCAAGAGATCAATGTGGCCGCGTTAGAAGAGAGACCGAACACCTTTAAAAGTTCTCTAGCAACCTTTACTTCCTGAACTGGGTCTGCACTTAAGGAAACACGTAGTGTGTTACCGATTCCCATGTGTAAAATAGTGCCTAAACCTGCCGCACTTTTTATGCTGCCTGCAAAAAGGGTTCCAGACTCAGTGATCCCAAGATGAAGGGGATAATCGAATGCTCTCGATGCCTTTTCATAAGCTTCAATGGCAAGATTTACATCAGAGGCCTTCATGGAAACGATAATGTCATGGAAATCTAAATCCTCAAGAATTTTAATATGGTGTAGCGCGCTTTCGACCATACCATCTGCTGTTGGATATCCGTATTTCTCTAAAATTCTCTTTTCGAGCGAGCCAGCATTTACCCCGATTCGGATGGGAATACCTTTCTCCTTCGCGGCTTTTACGACAGCCTCGACTTTTTCCCGTTTTCCGATATTACCGGGATTGATTCTAATTTTATCTGCTCCGCCTTCAATTGCTTTAAGAGCCAATTTATAATCGAAATGAATATCGACAACTAGTGGAATGTTGATTCTTTTTTTGATTTCAGGAATGGCATTCGCAGCCCGTTCATCCGGACAAGCCACCCGAACAATCTGACAGCCAGCTTCCTCAAGACGCTTTATTTCAGCAACGGTTGCTTCAACATCATGTGTTTTTGTTGTGGTCATACTTTGTATAAATAATTCGTTACTCCCGCCAATCGTTAAGTTACCAACTTTAATTGGTCGGGTTTTTGTGCGGTGTAATATTTCACTCACGTGTAATTCGCTCCTTCAAAATGGGATTCGAATAAGGTATATAAAAACAATCCGACTCTATTTTATCAGCCTTTCACTATTTTTGACAAGAATAAGCACTATCCTCTTTATTTTGAGTAATCAGGGAAATGATATGTAGACCCGATTTGAATTTTTTCTGGAGTCTCCCCAGGATTTAATTTTCGAAAGTCTTCGATTAAGTCAGAAATCGATACGGGAAGTGATTTATCCAGTTGATGTTCCACGATAGATAGCACTGTTTCACCTGGTTCAACTTGTGCTTCGAAAGAAGGTATGTCTGTTTCTGTTTTCAACTCCGTATTTTGTGTTTCGATTTTAGCATCCACCTGCTGTGTGAATGAGGAAGGCAGGGTGCCAACAGTTAAATCAATATAAATTACATATATGATTAAAACGGCTAATAAGAAACCAAATAACTTTTTCATCGGACAAGCCTCCAAATAGACAGTTTGTACATTGGTATGCTTGTCCAATTGTAAAAAGAACGAATTAATAAAAAAAACGCCCGCTATGGGCGCCTCTTAGTTCACTTTTTTGGGTTTTGGAATTTCATTTATGGCTAGGTATAAAACGATGATCACAACAAACCAATTAATCATGAAGCTGTTAGGAACGGTTGTTTTAATTGCCGCCATAATGGTAAAAAACAATGTTGGTAATGTTTCGCTGTATGCAGCCATTCGCCACAACTGACGGTAATTTAGTTTCCTACCTAAAAGGTTCTTTAATAATAAACCAATTAGAGCCAAAACCGTTACCTCGATAAAACTACCAGCACATGCAAACAAGTAGATAAACACAGAAACCACAGGGATTATTATCCATTTTATTCCGCCGATTGTGTTAATAAAATCCACAATGTCTCCCTTTGCAATGTTTAGCCCTTCTAACATGGAATAGGGATATGTATCAAATCGACCGCCTGCAGCTAAAACAAATTGATCTTTTAACATGGCAAAAGAATTTCCCTCATCTTGGATATCATCTGCAGAAATAGCTCCAGTTGGGTCTAAAATAATAGAAAAATCATCCTTATTTAATGTAATGGGCACTTTAGTATCAGCTGTTAAATGCCCGTCTTGAATTGAAAAATCAGGTAATTCGTCAGTAATAATGGTTCTTGCCGTATCGACACCCGTGGTAAGTGCGGTACTTAAGTAAATAACTGACGGCAGAATCGAAATTAATGTTAAGAAGAAAACATATAATATTGTTTTTCCTATCCCTTGGAATCGAAATAAGGCAATATCTTTAGGAGAGTAGATACTTTTATACAATTGCTTGAAAATATTCATAATGACCACCTTTATACATTAAATCACAAATGATTGCTCCAGCATCTATTGTATCTTTAGTAAAGGTTATATACAAGAATGACAGCAACTCAATTTTATATTTTGAAACCTATTCCAAGTTTTAATCGTAAGAAGGAAAGTGTAAACTGTATAAAATATCTAGAAAAAGTTTTATGAGGGATGGATAAAATGGAATTGGTCTATTGGAGTATCATCATTTTGTTATTTATTGTTGCATTTGTTGGTCTGGTGTATCCTATTGTTCCAAGTGTGTTATTTATACTGGCAGGCTTTTTATTATATGGAGTCTTTTTTAATTTTCAACCCTTTCGATGGTACTTTTGGTTGATACAAGGTTTGTTTATTGTACTTTTATTTGTTGCCGACTATATTGCTAATATGATTGGAATTAAAAAATATGGAGGTTCCAAGGCCGGAATCTGGGGAAGTACGATAGGGATTATCGTTGGACCATTTGTTATCCCTTTTTTAGGAATCCTTATTGGTCCATTTATCGGGGCAATAGGAGCTGAATTAATCTTCAACAAAAGAAATTTCACTGAGAGCTTAAAAATTGGTTTTGGTTCTGTCATTGGATTTATTAGCAGTGTTATAACAAAAACAATCATTCAAATCCTTATGATTGTTTATTTTTTCTTTTTAGTACTGTAAAAAAAGCCACCTTTCGGGTGGCTTCAGATTGTAGACAAAAG